>VGOD01000342.1 GCA_016876015.1 Chloroflexota bacterium | reverse complement strand
TGGTGGGCCTGGCGGCTTTTCTCCTGCTCTTCGTGATGCCAGACCGCATCGAGGGGCGTCCCACGCTGATTTACTTTCGTCTCTCGACCTGACCGTTCTGTCAAGAGATGAACCCCATCGTGAATGGGATCAGGCAAGATTACGGTTGGAAGATCAACTTCGTCTACGTCGAGTTGGATGAGCCGGCCGGCAAACAGCACGCCCGAGAGGCAGGAGTGATGGGAACTCCCACATTCCTGCTGTTGAACCGCGACGGCGAACGCGCCTATCTACTTCAGGGCGTTCTCTCGCGCGCCATCCTCGAACAGCACCTGGAAGCTCTCCTCGACGCGCCGGCCAGGGGGCGCTGACAGCGGCGGCTGGGCGCGCGACGACTGTGACCCTTGAGCCGCAGCAGGTCACATTCCGCCCAACGCTTGCGCCAGCAGGGCCGCCAACTCCTCCATCGCTGGCGGCTTGAGCAGCCAGCCGGCCAACCCCAACGCTTGCAGCCTCGCCAGTTCATCGTCCAGCGGGTGGCCGCTCAGGATCACCACCGGGGTGGTCAGCCCGCGGTCCTTCACTTTCTGGAGCAGCGCCCGGCCGCCCATCTCCGGCATCACCAGGTCGCTCAGAATCAGCCCGATCTCCGCGTGTTGGTCCAGCAGCGTCAGCGCCTGGCGGCCGTGGGCCGCGCTGAGGGTGCGATATCCGAGCAGCTCCACGATGTCCGTCAGCGCCTCGCGCAGGATTGGATCGTCCTCGACGATCAGGATCGTCTGCCCTGCGCCCGCAGATGGCTCGGCTGGCGCGACGGCCGGCTCGGCGGCTGCGGCCACGGCCGGCAGGTAGATGGCGAAGGCAGTCCCCACGCCGACCTCCGAGCTGACGCCGATCTCGCCGCCGTGTTGCTTGACGATGCCGTGCACCTGGGCCAACCCCAGCCCGCTGCCCCGGCCTGGCCCTTTGGTGGTGAAGAACGGCTCGAAAATGCGGGGCAGGATTGCCGACGCAGTCCGAGCCGCGCGGTCCTCCGTCTGGTCGCGAAAGACCACCACCATTCCGGCGATCGCGCTGCTGGCGTCCCTGATGGGCGCACTGCTGTCCGCGACGGGGCGCTCGGTCCCGTCTCTGGCGATCAGCAGGATGTGATTCGCCATGCCAACGACCGCGCCCACCTGCAGCACCCGGTGAAGCGGGCTCTCCACCCCCATGCGAGTCTCCTCGTTGACAAGCGAAAACACTTGCGCCAGAGGTTGGCCCTTCGCATCCGCCTCGCGCCAGCCGGTGAGCGCTTCGGCCGCAGGGTTCATCCGCGCCACGCCACCGGCCGCATCAGTGGCGATCACGCCGTCGCCGATGCTGTAGAGGGTCGTGCGGATTTCCTCCTGCGCTTGGCGGCGGGCCTGCTCGGCGCGGAAGAGCCGCACGTAGAGATGCCGCTGGCGATAGAGGTACCAATAGCCGGCGATCGCCAGCGCAAGCGATACGATGCCGAACAGCGCGATCAGCGGCCAAAGGGTCGTGCGAGGTGATGCTGTACGTGCGGAAGATAGACTCATAGTAGCTGTCCGAGACTAGTTCTGGCCTGGCTCCTCAGCGCGGTCTGCTGGGCGCATTAGTGAGAGCATACCGAATGTCACCATAAGCCTCCTCCAGGTGCAAGTCGCGTTTGCGACGAGGCGAGCAGCAGGTCCCGAACGCTGTCCTGAAAATAGGACGCCCACAGCCTTGGTCTCGAGGCTGTGCGAAGCCTCCTTCAGGATTAGCCGGTTTCTGCCGCCGACCACCAAACCGGCTAAAGCCTCGAATCCAGCCCGCCTGTTTTTCATCCGCCGTCCCACAGGGAGGCTTCACACTGGCGCCGGCCGCGGCATGGGCAACTGACCTGGATCATTTACAGCGGCGCATCCGCCAGCTAGAGTACGAGCAGTTTTTCGCTTGTATGTCAGGAGGGCTCATGTCACAGACTGGTTCTGCGCCGGCCGCAGCTACGGACGCGGCCATACGCCTCTCGACGCTGGATCGCTTCCTAACCCTGTGGATATTCCTGGCGATGGCGGCCGGGGTCGCAATCGGCTATTTCATCCCTGGCGTGGAAGCTTTCATCAATCGCTTTCAAGCCGGCGCGACCAACGTGCCCATCGCGATCGGCCTGATCTTGATGATGTATCCGCCCTTCGCCAGGGTGAAGTATGAGCGGCTGCCGGAGGTATTTCGCAACACGAAGGTGCTGGGGCTGTCGCTGCTGCAGAACTGGGTCATCGGCCCGATCCTGATGTTCGCGCTGGCGATCGTCTTCCTGGCTGACAGGCCAGAATACATGCAGGGTCTGATCTTGATCGGGCTGGCGCGCTGCATTGCCATGGTCATCGTCTGGAACGAGCTGGCCAGGGGAGATACCGAATACGCGGCCGGGCTGGTCGCATTCAACAGCGTGTTTCAGGTGCTCTTCTACAGCGTCTACGCCTACGTCTTCATCAAGGTGTTGCCCGAAGCTCTTGGGCTGGCCGGCGCGGTGGTGCAGATCAGCATCGGCGAGCTGGCACAGACCGTCTTTATCTACCTGGGCATCCCAATGATCACGGGGTTCGCCACGCGCTTTGTGCTGCTGCGCTTCCGAAGCCGCGACTGGTACGAGACGCGCTTCGTCCCTCGCATCAGCCCCATCACGCTCGTCGCTCTGCTGTTCACCATCCTGGTGATGTTCAGCCTGAAGGGCGAACTGATCGTGGCGTTGCCGCTGGATGTGGTGCGCATCGCGATTCCGCTGGCGGTCTACTTCGTGGCCATGTTTCTGGCGACCTTTTGGATGGGGCGGCGGGTGGGCGCCGACTATCGGATGAGCGCCACGATGTCGTTCACCGCGGCCAGCAACAACTTCGAGTTGGCGATTGCCGTGGCGGTCGCGGTGTTCACCATCGGCTCTGGTCAGGCGTTCGCGGCGGTTATCGGCCCGTTGATCGAAGTGCCGGTGATGATCGGGCTGGTCAGCGTGGCGTTTGCGTTGCAGCGACGTTGGTTCTGAAGACCAGCACGACCACCAGCGCCACGGTAAGGTTCAGGACGACCTGGGCCGTCAGCGCGGCCGTGCTCCCGCCCAGCGCGGCCGGCGCGGTGGGCACGACCCAATCGCTGAAGTTGCTGAACGCGTGGAACAGCACTGCGATCAGCAGGCTGCCCCCGGTGTTGTTGTAGACCCAGGTCATCAAGACCGTCATCGCCAGCACAGCCAGGATGTGCCACGGGATGATGGGCCGGATGCCAGGCAGGTTCAACGGGTTGTATAGATGTTCAGATAATCTTCTGGACTCGAGGCTTTAGCCGGTTGGCCTCATGACCCAGAGAAACCGGCTGAAGCCTCGATTCCGGATCGCGCAGCCCGAATCTTTATCTGACTTACTATAGTGCCACGGCGCCCAGAGCGCAGCCAGGATCAGGCTGGCGGTCAGCGCGCTGAAACGGGTTTGCAGCCGCGGCAGGGCGAACCCGCGCCAGCCGATCTCCTCCGCGACGCCGGTCAGGATCAGGGTGCTGAGGAACACCGGCAGCGCCAGCAGCCACGGGCTGGCCGCGGGCAAGCCCAGCGACTGCGAGTCGAAAAAGACCGGCGCGGGCCGCCGAACAGCCGCCCCAGGTTCACCGCGGCCAGCCGCAGCGCGATCGGGTAGAGCGCGATGAAGAGATACCAGCCGACCCCGACCCGCCACTGCCCCAGCGGACGCAGCAGCCCCCGCACCCCGGCCCGGCCCGCCAGCGTCGCCGCGACGCCGATCCCGGCCAGCGCCGGCCCGAAATGGTAGAGCAGGCCGCCGATCAGCGCCACGACCGGCGGCACGGCGAACGGCAGCGCGCCGCGCGCGGCGAAGAGCGACAGGCCCCAACTGATGACATAAGCCAATACGAAGAAGACGGCCAACGGGTAGCGGCGGATCAGGTTGGGTTTACGCGTGGACATCGAAGACTCCCCTCCAGTCTGCGCAGGTAGACTTCGCATTGGTAGCCGCGACTTCCAGTCGCCTGGCTCACACCGCCATCAGTGCAAACAACGCGAAAACCGTTGCGTCCATCGGCGCCTGGATCAGCCAGGCCCAGGTGAAGCCGCGCGTCTCGATTATGCTCTCTTTTATCTGGAGTGTAGCCGTAAACCCTGGGGGAAGTCATGCCTCGAAAGATGTATTGGTGGTTTATTTCGATTTCATTCCGTCGGCTCGCCGTAGCGCACCAGGGTGAGGGTCAGGCCCAGATCGCGCAGTTTGGACATCAAGCCGTAGAGCGCAGCCTGGTCGAGGAGCGGGCCGGTCAGGACGGTCTCGCCCTGCGCGGTGTGGCGGATGCCCAGACCTTCGAGCCACTCCGACCAGCGCGCATCCAGGCGTCCTTTGACCCGAATTTCGACCTGTTGCATGGCCCTTCTCCCCTGCATGTGCCAGGCGCTCGCCGAGCGCCTGGCACATGACGACTTCGAGGGAGTGAGACACGTCGCCTTCGCTGCCACTACCGGCCCGCGGCATCCCTGGCGGCCCGGGCGGCCACAAAGTGGCTGGCGCACGTCAGACCCCAGCCGACGACCAGGTAGGCCAGGATCCCGTACATCATCTGAAGCGCCAATGGGCGCATACCGAATTGGATCATCTTCTCGGGGGAGAGGGCGTAGATAGGTTGAGCGCCAAGCCCGCACAAGTCCCAGGCGGCAAAGGCGAAGAACACATAGCCTGCCAACCGCAGATCAGCGGCCAACGCCTGCCGGCCCTTAAGTGTGACGCGTTCCCTGGCCCAGAACCAGAGCAACAGCAGCAAGAAGACTTCGATGAGGATACCGCCTGTGCCAAAGATCGCGCCAACCGACTTGCCGATGGCCGCCGCTACGCCAAGCGGGAAGATCAGCACGAGCAGGCTGACGACCCCGAAAGCCCAAACACGTCCCGCCGGAACCCTCACGCCAAGCGCGACGCCGATGGCGCCGGCGATCATCGCCAGGGGGAGCGAGAACAACCACAGATAGAGCGCCACACCGCCG
>VGOD01000341.1 GCA_016876015.1 Chloroflexota bacterium | reverse complement strand
AAACAGCGCTGCCGTCGGGATCTTCAGGCACGGGCCGACGCTTTGGCGGCGAAGACCGCTGAAGCAACCACCTGAATGATTCATACATTTCCACCTTGCGAGCAGTTTAGAATGGAAAGAATGGCAGCTAGAGCTTGCTGAATATCGTTGTTGCGTATACCTGAATAGGCCAGAACGGCCGCGACAATGATGCCGATAATCACTATCAGGCTTTCAGGCTCTTTCAGTACTTGCAGGATTTTGTTAAGTCGGCTCTCCATTGTCCTAATCTGTGCCTCGAAGGATGAAGACGATGCTAAACGCAGCTTTGGCGATGAGTTGTGGAGCTTCAGGTGGTTGACCACGTTTTTCCACTCGTTGGCCTAACGGCCAGGTTCAGCTGCGGCCCCGCCTCCGTGACTTTCGCGTTCCACATATTCGCGCGGCGGGGCCGTCAGCTGCAACCAATGTTAGGCCAAGCCCAAGCACCAGACCCACAAAATGACGAGCGCTCCCCATGACGGCGAACTGTGTCAATGAGGATCGCGTAGCAGTTGTTCATACGCGGCGTTAATGGCTTTCATACGTCTCTCTGCAAGTTCTTGAAACTCCTTGTCTAGACCCGCGACTTTGTCTGGATGATTCATTTGGGCTAGTTTTCTGTAAGCCGTGGTTATCTCATCTCTTGTGGCATGAGGAGAGACGTTTAGTACTTCGTAAGGATTCTCATCTATTACGTCTTTGGGCGCCTCTGTTTTCGGTCGTTCTTTTTGTTGATAGCCCGATGATTGCTGATAACCCGACGTCGTTCTACTTGATGAGTTCTGTGAAGGTTTCTGGCGGTGGCGAATGTACTCATTGATTGCTTGTGCAAACTGTTGAGCACATGAGAGATTCGATGTATGAAGATGCAAGTTCACACCAGACAACGCAATGATCTGTACATGGCCATACTGGACAACCGGAAGCTGCCGATTGTTCCTGAATCTCAAATCTGGCCCACCATCCTTGCGCACATACTGCCAAGTATGGTCAATCACAGTGGAGTCGTTCGGTACGCCTCCGTCCTCAATGAATCTTGTTGGCAAGGCATGGACTTGAAGTGCATCATATCCAATCGCACCATATTTCCCATCCTGCAGGATAAGGACTTGATCGGGGAGGAAAAACAACCGCCTTGAATCGAGCAGTATGCCATAAACCTCGAACGGGGTCTTGATAAACGGGGGATGTATAGGTTGGATTGCGATTCGTTTTCGGGCGATGATGGAAGATGCTCCCGCGTTACGCTTCCAATCCCAGTTTGGTGCTTCAGAAGTCACGTGCCAAATACAAGCCGACTTTGCGAGATTGGCGAATGCTTTTTGAGTTGCAGTGAACCTATCCTTAGCTTCACCGTCGAATTCAAACAGAAGCGTGGTTGTCCGTGCAAGTATTTCCTGTTGATTTGTGGTGCGAGCTACTGAAAGGCCTGCTATTAGGGTAAGCGCACCCATAACCAATGGTAAGGCAAGAACATAAGGATATATACTCTCCAGAAATATGCCGGCGTTTGCCTTAACAACGTAGGCCATTGACGCTATCGCGACGGCAATCACTGCTGATAGTATGCCAATCCCGAAAGCGTATGTTGGCTCTTGGATTCGTGAATTAATCTGAGAAAGCAAATTCTGAGTTGAGGAATCAACTAAATCACTGGTATCTGCGGTAGGAGTATCGCCATTACCGGCTTCAAAGTGCATGGCAGAGTCGCCGTGAACTGCATCAGAGACACGAGTATCCGCAAGTGAGCCATCAATCTTTTGGCGATAGTAAATTCCATTTCTTCCCATGTGGATGTAAGTTCCACGTGGGCCGGTTGAAATGCGCGCCCCCTTGAAGCCGGCCGATACCCCAATGCCCGATTTTGAGAAGTTCAGCCGGACAGGGCCAAATCGCACACTCTTGCGGATGTAGAAACTCATCTTCTTTTCGCTCAACGTTCAACGTTCTGTGGAAATAGAGAGGCTTTCGGCCTAACGGCCACGGTTCAGCCGCCGCCGGGTGGCCGCGAATCGTTGCTTTGACGGCAAAAAGTGGTTAACCGCCGAGCTCCGGCGGTCGGCTGGAAGCGAGTGTTAGGCTCCGTGATGGCGACAAACACCTGATCTCCCCTCTCATGCATCAGCACGGACGACATCCCAAACTGCGTCCGGGTGTTTCGCGGCCACTTGGAGGAGAATACGGGCTGGCCCTTCAGGTGTACGACGGCCTTGCTCCCAGTTCCGCAGCGTCGCGACACTGATCCCGATCAGCGCAGCAAACTCACCCTGCGACAGCTTGTAGTTGGCGCGAATGCGCTTCACGTCTGGGCCAGTCGTGATGAACTTGCGCGCTGGCGTGACTTCGCCGCGCAGAATTGCACCACCCTCGCGCACACTGGCTACCAGTTCCTCGAACAACTCGTCTTTCATGGGTATTCCTCTTCCACGATCGTGCGCAAAACCTTGATTTGCGCGGCGGTCAAGTCGTCTCGTTCACTCTTGGGATACATGAACAGCATGAGAAGCTGCTCCTGGGTCACAGCCCAGTAGTAGATCACGCGCACCCCACCCCGTTTGCCCCTGCCAGGCAACGCCCAACGCATCTTCCGCAAGCCGCCACTCCCAGGAATGATTGATCCCAGTTGCGGCCGATTGACCAGGGCTGTTTGCAGTTCACGGTATTCCTCGTCCGCAAGCAAGGCCTGAACTTGCCGGGTGAAGATTGAGGTCTCAATAATCACCATACTGTTACTCATGTAGAATTCTGAGGAAGACTATACGCCATTGGCGTACCCTTGTCAAGTTCGTAGCGTCGTGATGAGGGATGACGCGATGATGAGACCGTTTGGCCTAACGGCCGGCGTAAGCTGCGGCTGTGCCGCACCCAACCTACAATCGCGCGAGCTCCACCGGCGCAGCCGTCAGCTTGACGCCGTGTTAGGCCCCGCCCCAGCACCACGCCCGCCAAACGACACCCGCGGCTCATGGCGGTGCACCGTGCAGACGACCCGTTGCACAACCGAGAAACGAGTCGTTGCCTATCCGCCCGATTGGCGCGAGTGTGTCAACCCGCGGACATGACGCTGGGTGTCGCGTGTGGGCGTGCAGTCGTGGTGCGCGCCTTCGGTGGACGTTTGCTGAACGCCGGTGAGGCAGCTTGAATCCTGCCCAACGCCTCACGCTCAAAGACGCGTTCGTCGCACACAGGACACTCATAGAAAGTCAGCGCAGGTACGACATAAGTCTGGCCGCGATGGACGCCTGTCCAATCACGGCAGACCGATTTGATCTCTGCGCTGCCACAGGTCGGGCACTGCGTGATGTTCAGTTTCATCGGCTTCACAAGGCTTTCTTGGACGAAATCAGAAAGTAGTAGCGCTCGAGATCCGCTTCCTCAACCAACCTGCCTTTGCTGTAGACCATCAAGCCATCGAGATTGGTGCTTTGGATGATGTGCAAATACTCCGTGCGTTGTTGCCGCCAGGGGCTTTGCGAACGGATCGTCTTGTAGATCGCGACGGCATTCAGAATGGATTCGGCGACGTCCAACTCCGTGAGGCCATCGGCCTCCATCTCCAAGAGCGCCTTTTCGCTGAAGGCGTAGTTGCCCGCCAACACAGCACGTTTGATGCGGCGAAGGATATCGCTGCTCATAGATGACACCCCATTCGGCGTCACTTCACGACTAACGGCGCCTTGACCGCGCCGTGTGATGGGATCATTGTATCACAGTTTGGGGTGAGAATACGCACCGAGGCTGGCACTTCCCATTGTATTCCCGTGCCGACCCCATTTTCGCCTTCCCTAACGAACGCTAGGCCGCCCTTTCCCGCCTATTCTTGTCCCCACCCCGATACGCTCACGATTTGTGGTCTTGACGGCGCGTCGTACTCGATTCTGCCGGGTGGCCCAAAGTGATGGCATTGCGCGCCTAACGGCCCGCGATTCAGCCGCCGCCGAGTTAACGAAAAGCAGTTCATGAGCGCGCGCAGTAGGCGGTCGGCTGCAAGCGCCTGTTAGGCAGGCACCGGTGATAGCGCTGCGCCATCGAACACGCGCACCTCTTGCTCCAAGCGCCCTTCAAGACGATCCTTCTCCATCTCGAGATCGTAACGCGCCTGTAGATTCAACCAGTACCGTTCCGACAAACCAAAGTAGCGCGAAAGCCGTAGAGCTGTATCGGCGCTGATGGCGCGCTTCCCATGCACAATCTCGTTGATGCGTCGAGGATGAACGCCGATCTCCTGCGCCAGCCGGTACTGAGTGATACCAAACGGCTTCAGGAATTCCTCAAATAGAATCTCCCCTGGATGTACTGGTGCAAACCTAGCAGGCATGGTCCTCATCCTCTCCCACTCAGTGATAGTCCGTCACTTCGACCTCATAGGCGTCACCCTCCTGCCACCGGAAGCAGATCCGCCACTGGTCATTGATGCGAATGCTATGCTGGCCAGCGCGATCACCAGACAATCGTTCCAGCCGATTGGCAGGTGGAACCCGCAGATCGTCCAGGCGCTCAGCGACATCGAGTTGTACCAGCTTGCGCCACGCAAGGCGGTGCAGATCGGGAGGAAAGTGGCGCAAGAACTGGCGCTGAAAGAGCCGCTCAGTGTCCTTGTCGCGGAAGGACTTGATCATGAGCCAATCATAACGCAAGACGCTATGGTTAGCAAGTTGCGCTTTCGGCCAACGAGGCAGAAGGAGATGATACAGTCTCTGCGGCGCAAGATCCCTCTCATCGGACGCGCCTAACGGCCCGCTTCACCTGCGCCGCAGCGTCCGTGACTCACCCGACGAGACAACCGCCGCCGCTGCGGCGTCAGCTGGTTACGGTCGGTGGGGTGGTCGCCCACCCCACCGCCGCTACAGAACCGGACGTGAGACTTTCGCCTCATCCGGCTCCTCAATACGTGGGGCCTTGTCACGGCTACGCTGCGGCTCTGCGCCGCGGCGCTTGGTCGCTGCCTGTTTGGCGTTGGTGAACGTGGCATCTCTGTCCCGTTGA
>VGOD01000340.1 GCA_016876015.1 Chloroflexota bacterium | reverse complement strand
CACTCTTGCCAGGAGCCGCCCGGCGCGGTGCGGCGCTGGTGCGGCAAGAAGACGAGCTGTGCGCCATCAGCCGGGCCGATGATCTTGAAGGTGGCCGAGCGCACGCCAGCAGCCGGACCCCAGTTGGTGTTGTTGATGCCCACCAGCGGCTGATCCGACTCGATCACCACCACGCCGTCCCAGTTGTTGCCCAACACATTGAAAGTCGAAGCCTGTACACTGCCGCCGTTGAAGGTGTTCAACCCCTTCGCCGAAAGAGGCGGGATCGAGACATCCACATCCAGCGAGGCGTTGGCCGGGTTGCGCGGGATGTAGCGGAACTTCACGGTCGCCGCGGTCGTGCTCGACAGGTTCATCAAGACGTTGGCCGAATAGAGCGTGTAGTTCGCCAGGATCGTGGGATCGGTCCCGGAGAAGAGGCGGAACTGCGCAGGCACGTACAGCTTGGTGTTGCCCTGCGTGGGGCAGTTGTACGCGCTGCTGCGGCCCAACCAGTGGGTGGTCACGACCACCGCCACCGGCTGGTTCGACGTGATCACAGCCGAGCCGTCGTTCGACGTGAAGACCTGCGACTCAGTGCTCAGATTGACCGTGGTCTGCGCGTTGGCCGGGATCGTCTTGTTTACAGGATTGCCGGCAAAGGCCACGCCGTTGCGATCGCGGTAGTTGATCTGGACGTTCGCGGTGGCTGCGCCGGTGTTCTGGATCGCCAGGGTCGAGTAGAGGGCCGCCGCGTTGTACTGATACAGCGCGGGGCAGTAGACAGTCGTCGTTCCGGTCGTGATGCCGGTGTATTGGCCGTTGTCGCCATCATCGCCGGGATCCACACCGCCCGCCCACCGAATCGTCGCCACAGAAGCCACGATGTCGGTGGAGGACAGCACCATCGCGCCCTGCCAGCCGTCGGGCAGGCCAGAGTTGCTGCTCAGAAACTCGTGCGCGCCGTTCACCGGCAGGTTGCTGGCGCTCCGGGTCACGACCACATTGCCGGCTGCGTCAATGTACTCAGCCGTCACGCTGGCCGGGCCAGAGCCAACATTCATCACGGTCACATCCGCGCTGCCAGGGCCAGGGGTTGGCCAGGCCGCGCTGACGGTTGTCGCGGTCGCCATGACCAGAATCATGACAACCAGAGCGATGCTCTTGAAGTTCTTCATCTGTGTTCCTCCTCAAGTAGAATTCGTCCATCTGGCGCGCTGCGCCAACGACATGCTCAGTCTACCGTGGAACCAGGCGGAATTCAATAGCCCCTATGCAGTATTATCTCTGCTGCGACGCGGCCGGAGGTGTGAATCGGGTCGGAAATCGGCCAGCGCGCTTAACCCGAACGGGTTAAGCGGCTGCGCAGCCGCGGCCGGAACAACCGTTGCAGGCTGTGCGGCGCCAAATCCGCTGGCGCGGCCAACAGCGCCTCGGTGGGCCAGGGAACCTCACACCCGCGCGTCCCTTTGGTGCACAACGAGACATCCCCGATCGCCTGGGCGATCATCTTGCGCCGATGCGCCAGCATGGCCGCGCCGTTCCAGATTTTCAGAAGCGGCTGCGTGCGGCTGTCACCCAGCGGCAGCTCGCCCAAGAAATCCACGCAGCACGGGACCACCGTGCCATCCCATAGGATGCTCATGGATTCCCACAGGCGAAAGCAGGGCAGGAAGCGGGCACCGTAGCGGACCGCCTCCTGAAAGTCGGCGGTGTTGATCCCATCGAACGTGCCGGCCCAATGGCCGGCGAGCTCGATCTTGAACTCGTCAATGGGCAGGCCCACAAAGGTCTGCTGGAACGCGTGCAGCCGGTCGCGCTCCGTCTGCGCATCGGCCGCGCGCGTCACCAGCGAATAGAGGGTCACACGCGGGTCGCGGGTCTGCAACTCCCGTTTGATCTCCAGGAACGCGCGGATATTGTCCACGGTGCGGCCGAAGTCCGCGCCCACGCGCACGGCCTCGAAGCTCGGCCGGTCATAGCCGTCGAACGAGAAAATGATGTTCGCCAGACCTGACTCGATCAGTCGCCGCGAGCGTTCCCGCGATAGGGTGGTGGCGTTGGTCGCCAGGGCGGTTTCCAGGCCAGACTGGGCGGCGTAGCGGATCATGTCGAGCAGCTGCCGGTGCAGCGTTGACTCGCCGCCCAAAAAAAGGTTGGTGATCGGCCGTGGCCGCCAGCCGGCCGCCTGGTCAATGATCGAGCGATAGAGCCCCAGGTCCATGAAGCCGCTGTGCGCTTTCGTCGCCGCCGCATTGATGCACATGACGCAGCGCAGATTGCACTTGTTCGTCGGCTCGACCCAGATTTGCAGGGGAGTATGGCGCAACACGAGCTCACGACGCCGATAGCTGAGCACCGAGCGCAGCCGGCCCCATTCTCGCTGTGCGGCCACGAAGAGATTTCTCAACCTATCTCCGTCTCTCGGTAGACTTGCTCCAATTGCTCCACGATGCGATTCCACTCGTAGCGCGCTTCCACCAGCCGCCGGCCGGCTTCGGCCAATCGGCGCCGGCGGTCAACATCCGCCAGCAGGGCCACAGCCGCGGCTGCGAACGCCTCGGCGGTATCGGCCAGCGCGAAGTGCTCGCCCGGCTGTGCAGCCAGTCCCTCGGCCCCGATCGTCGTGCTCAACACCGGCGCAGCCAACGCCATCGCCTCCAGGATCTTGAAGCGCGTGCCCGACCCGATCCGAATGGGCGCCAGGCAGAGATCGGCTTCGCGGTAGAGCGGGACCATGTCGAGGATCCGGCTGGTAACCCGCACATTGGCCTGCCCCTCGGCCAGGCGAGTCACCGCAGGCACGTTCATGTAAACCAACGTCAGAGATGCATCGGGCCGGCGTTGCAGGATGCGGGGCCAAATCTCGGTCAGCAGCCAGACGGCCGCGTCGATGTTGGGCTGGTGCAGCGGCGAGCCCACGAACAACAGCCGATGACCGTGCTCCGCGATGGGGCCGGGCTGCAAACGGATCGTGTCAATGCCGTTCGGCACGACCGCCACGCGCGCCGCAGGGTTCAAGCCGCGCAGGATGTCTGCATCCACCTCTGACATGGCCAGGACGCGGTCAACCTGGCTGCTGATCCGGCTTTCGTAACGCCGGAAGCGCGCGATCTCACGGCGCAGGCTCCACCGGGCACGCCAGCCGGTTGTGAAGGCCAGCCGCCGCGACAACGTGACGGTGTAGACATCCAACGCGGTCAGGATGCGCCGCGCGCCGCGCGTGGTTCGCAGCAGGTACGGTCCAAGATACCCTTCTTCGGCCTGGATCACATCGGCGCCTGGCGCGACTGCGGCCAACACGTCTCGCATGGCCGGCTGATCCCAATGCGTCACCCCGGCCGGCCGGCCGCCGAACGCCGCGGCCAAGTGCCGCGCCAGCGCCGGCCATGACTGCGGCCGCGAGGGCTGCAACCGGGCGAAGGGCGCTGCGCGCACGTCCCAGCCGTGGTCGGTCAGCCAGCGCACGTTCTCAAGGTCTTCGGCCGAGCGGCAAAAGCAGAGGGTCGTCAGTTCGTGGCGGCGTCGCAGGCGGTCGAGCAGGTTGAAGGTGCGCACCAGCCCGCCGAATGTGGGTGGGTAGGGCGGCAATGCGTTGATGCTGATGATGCGCATGGTCAGGCTCTCTTCCAACCGAAGGCGGCAGCCAGACGCGCCGGCGTGAGATGCTGTGCCAGATCGCAGACCACAGCCCACATCTCTGCCAGCTCACGCCGCGAGATGACGCCGGTCGCGGCCAGGCACGCCACGTATGCCGCAGTCGCCAAACCGCCGGCCACGCGACGATCCCATGCCTGCGGCAGCAACAAGTAGAGGCCGACAGCCACGCCGATGCCAAGCGCCGGCCGCAGAAAGACGCGGCCTGCGGGGATGCGCGTCACGCGGCGATGCACGAATTCGTAATTCTGCGCCAGGCCCAGCAGCGCAGTCGCGACCGCGGCCACGCTGGCGCCCAGCGTTCCCCACCGAGAAACCAACACCAGGTTCAAGATCACACTGGCGACCATGTTGACAAACGCCACGCGCAGCGAAACGCGCTCGTGGTTGCTGGCGAGCAGCACGCGAAAGAGCAGCGCAGCCAGGAAGGTGGGCGGCAGAGACCAGGCCAGAACCTGAAACGGCGGGACGGCCGCAGCGTAACTCGCGCCATAAGCCACGCCGACGAACGCGGGCGCGGCCAGGGTGAAGAGCATGGCGATCAACGGCGTGAACGCGGCCAGCCCGCGAAGGGTGGTTTCGAGCAGTTGCGCGAATCGTTCCGGGTCGCCGCGGAAGGTCGCAGTCAGGCTGGGGAAAACCGCGGTCATCACGATCGGCGACATCAGCCCCACGAGTTGAACCGGCCGATCGGCGGCCGAGTAGTAGCCGACCTCGGCCGCATCAGCCAGGCTGCGCAGGATGAGCATGTCCACGTTCCTGAACACGGCCGAGAAAACGCTCATGCCCAGAAAGGTCCACGAGAGCTGCGCCAGGCGGCGGAAGAAGCCGAGATCGGGCCGCCAGGAGAGCGGACCAGGCAGCCGCTGGCGCACGACTACGGCGTAGAGGATCGTCAGCAGGATGCGCTGCGCCAGCAAGGTATAGAAGACGACGGCCAGCCTCGCGCCCGTCAGCAGCAACGCGATGGCCAGGCCAGCCCCCAGCAGGTTCGTGACGAAGCGGAACAGGGTGATGAACTCCATCCGCTCCCATGCCTGCAGCACCGCCTCGGGCACCGCGGACAGCGAGTCGGGGATCAGGATCAACGCGGCCAGGCCGACGTAGAAAACCGTCTGCGCCGGATAGCCCAACACGCGCGCTGATGCGGGCATGATGATCCCGCACAACACCGCCGCGATCAGCACCAGCGCGCTGGAGTTGACCAGATAGCGGCCAGCGTTGTCCCGGTCGCGCACCACCTCGCGCACCACGAGCAGGTTCTGGCCGAAGACCGAAACCGTCTCGAAGATCGCCAGGAACGAGAGCGCCAGGGCGTATTCGCCCAGTGCGTCCGCGCCCAGTCGCCGCGCGATGACCAGGAAAAGGACAAAGCTGACCCC
>VGOD01000339.1 GCA_016876015.1 Chloroflexota bacterium | reverse complement strand
TATTCCTCGGGCTGGGACTGGGCGGCGCGCAGCGTGTCGGCCGAGACCACGTTGAACTGCACGTGGGGAATCTTCAGCCGGCAGAAGCCGGTCAGCAGAAGGACGAATTTGTCCAGCGCGGACGGCCCCGCGAAGAAGGATGGCAGGAACTTCATGTTGAGCAACGTGCCGTTCGAGGCGCGCTCCAGGTTGAGCTTGCTCACCGAGCGCAATACCGCGGTCGCTCCTTTGCGGTCGTGGCCAGCCGATGGCGACAGCCCCCCATCGGCCAGGGGCGCGGCCGCGGCCCGGCCGTCGGGCGTGGCGCCCACGTGCGTGCCCATCGGCATGTGGGCCGAGACGGTGTAGAAGCCCGGCTGGTAGGCGCCGCCGCGGATGGTGGGATGCCGGCCGACCAGCTCGCTGTAGCGATCGGCCCAGCGGGCAGCGTGACGGTCAACGCGGTCGTCATCGTTGCCATACTTGGGAACCCGGTGGATCAGCCGCTGGCGCAGGAGCTCGCGGCCCGCAAAGTTGCCACGCAGCATATCGAGCAATTCACCGGCGCTTACCCATTCCTCCTCGAAGACCGCCTGCCGCACGGCCGCCAGGCTGTCCGCGACGTTGGCGATCTGCACGCCCTGCGGGCCCGAGAAGTTGTAGTGCGCGCCGCCGGCAGTCACATCGCAGCCCTTCTCGATGCAGTCGTGAATCACCAGCGATAGGAAGGGGGAGGGCAGGATTTCGGCGTGGATGGCGTCCACGATGTTGCAGCCCTCGACCATCGCCTGCACGAAGTGGGCAAGCTGCGCATCATAGGCCGCCTCCAGCTCCGTGAAGGCGCGCATCTGGTCCAGCGCGGGTGTGGGCAAACCGATCAGTTCGGCGGTCGTCGGGTCTTTGCCGCCGAAGAGCGTCAGCTCCAGGATGCGCACCATGTTGAACATGGCCGAATCACTCCAGCCCAGCGCCTTGCCTGGGGTAGAGAGCTCCACGCACCCCACCACCGCATAGTTCACCGCGTCCTCTGCCGCAATGCCCCGGCCGATCTGGCCCGGGATGATGACTTCGTCGTTGAAGACCTGGGGCATGCCGCTGCCTTTGCCGATCACGAATGCTGCGCTGCGCAGGAACTCTGGGGGGCTGTGGGCATGGATGCGGATGGACAGGTTGGGCTGCGGCAGCCCCAGGTCGGCCTGGGCGCGCAGGCACATATAGCTGAGCAGGTTGGTCGCATCCCGCCAGCACTGGCGGTCACAGCCGGGGGCATCGTCGCGGGCGCCGACAGCAAGTTGGCCGCCAACCACGATGTTGAATCCGATGGGGAAGCCGGCGAAGTAGCGGGCGCTGGCGCTGCTACGCAGCAGCACGATCTCGTTGAACTTCAGCCACAGATGTTCGAGCCAGGTCTGCGCTTCGGCCAGGGTCAGCCGGCCGCCAGCCAGGTCGGCCGCCAGGTAGGGCAGCAGGTACTGATCCAGTCGGCCCGGCGAGAAGCTGCTGGCGTTCGACTCGATCTGCAGCAGCACGAACAGGAACCAGGTCGCCTGCAACGCCTCGCGGAAGTTCCGAGGTGGATGCTCCGTCAGCCAGCGGCAGACGCCGGCGATCTCCAACAGTTCGGCGCGGCGCGGCGGCGCGGCGGTCGCGGCCATCTGCTCGGCCAGATCGGCATAGCGGCCGATGAAGGTCGCGGCCGCGTCGAGCGCGATGAACGCCGCATCGTAGAAGATCTGGCCTGAAAATCGCGGCCCACCGGGACCGTTTTCCACCTGCGCTCGCAGCCCGCCTACGCCAAGCCGCAGCCAGCCTTCCACATCAGGCAGGATATGGCCTTGGGCGTGATCGGTTTGGTTCAGGGTGAACGCCCGACCCTCGACGCAGCGCTGCACTTCGGCCGGCACGCGTTGGGCCGCCTCTTCCTCCAGCGTCTTGCCTCGCCAGTAGGGGAAGATTTCCTCTCGCAGTTCGCGGATTTCATCCGGGGTGATCTCGAACCGGTCCTGGGGCCGCGTGGCCAGGGTTTCTAGCTCGCGGTCAATCCAGTCCACCGCGCCTTCCGGCGCGATCACTCCCATGCGCGGCAGCCGTGAGCGGTTGCCCACAATCAGCTCGTCGGGGTGGATCGCAATGCTCATCTCCCGGCACAGGTCCAGCAGCATCTCCGCGCGGCGAATCGGCATTGGCTGGCCCTCGGTCCGCCGGTAGCTGTGCGTGGCGATGCGCGCGCGTTCGATGTCCACCTGCCGCGGGGTCTCGAGCAGGCGGCGCTTGATGCGCAGGACGCGTTCGTCAGGCTGCGATCTCTCCCAGGTCTCAGAGGGAAAAGCCAGGATCGGGTTTTCGAGAAGAAACTTCGCGTTCACCAGAATCCCCTATGCCTGGCGGTCGAGCCAGGGCGGCCGGACGCGATGCCCGATGGTCGAGACATTGTTCTCCTCGACCTCTTCTCGCTCCTCCCAGGCTTCGCCGCGACAGATCGAAAGCACTTGGTTCAGCTCCCCCGCATGATAGAGGTGATGTCCGGCGATGATGACGACGATCTGGTAGAGCGGGGCGCGCTGTCCCCAATGCAGCGGCCGCGGCTTGTCCCACTGGTCATCCTCCACACACTCCAGGTCAGCCAGCCATTGCCGCTGCGCCTCATCGAACCAGGCGATCACGCTCTGCAGATATGGCTCAGACTTGATGATCGTGTCGCGCAGGCCATACGGCCAGTCAATCTGCGTCCAGTGCCTGGGCTGGGGGTCGAAGGCGTATGACCGATAGACGTGACTCCACCCCGCCGCGTGCTTGAGCGTGCCCAGGATGGAGCGATAGCCGCCCTGCGGCACAAAGAGCGCCTCCGCCAGGGTGAGGCCGCGGAGATTGTCTTTGAGAGTTCGATAGGCATGGTCCAGCAGGTAGAGTGGTATTGTGAATGCAATCATTGAGTTGCTCATTCGCTCCTCCCGGAACGCGCGCAGCGGAAGCCGACGCGCGGGTCGCTCGTTTCGTGCGCGGAATTACGCGCCGAGCACCGGCTGAGCGACTGCGTCCAGGCCGGCTCGCCGGTCGGATCGGCCCAGGCCGACCCGCGCAGGCAGTGGTTCCACGGCGGCCCGACAACCAGTGGATTGCGCAGCGGCAGCTTCGAGTAATCGGCCCAATTATACCAGTCCGCCACCCATTCCGAGGAATTGCCAACCATGTCCAAGACGCCGTAGGGGCCGGCGCCGTCGAGGTGTGAGCCAACCGGCTCCAGTGTCGGGCCGGCCGAGCCAGGCGGCAGCGCCAGGCGCGCCCACGCAGCATCCCAGACCGTGGCAGCGGTGGCATCCTGCGTCGCGCCGCCGAAATCCCAGCCGGCCGCGTCCACGTTAGCCCGGCCCGGTTCCCACGCATCGCCCCAGGGATAGACGCGACCTTCCGTCCCGCGACAGGCCTTCTCCCACTCGGCCTCGGTCGGCAACCGTTTGCCTGCCCAGCGGCAGTACGCGTCCGCGCCGTCCCAGCTCACGCCGACCACGGGGTAGTCGGCCTGGCCGGCCGGATACGTGTTGTCTGTCCAGCACCGCGGGGGCCGCTCTCCTGTCGCCAACATAAAGCGCCGATACTGCGCGTTGGTGACCTCGTAGCGATCCAGCTCGAAGGCGTCCAGGTAGACGCGGTGCGCCGGCCGTTCGTCAGCGCGGCCCGCGTCGCTGCCCATGATGAACTCGCCGGCCGGAATGGCGACCATGGCGCGATCCAGCGCATCGGCGAGCGCGACCTCGTCGCCGGCCGCCGCCAGCCCGCGCAATGCCGCGATTTCCGTGGCCAGGCGCGCAATCTCTTCTCGGGATGAATCAGACCCCACAGACGATGACAAGCCCCGACAGCCTGCCGCACAGGTTACGAAGAGCGTGAGGGTTACAACGGTCAAGGCAAGGCAACGGATCGGCGCGCATTGCATCCAGCACTCCCCCTCAGCGAGAAGCCAGGCCCGCCAACCGTGCGAAGAAGCCGTGCAGGCGGTGATAGAACGCCGCGCCCGGCAGGAACATGTAGGGACAGATCAGCTTCGCTCATGTTGTCCTCTTGGGAATCAAGAAAGGCACGCGCTGTTTGTAATCGAGGTAAGCTGGCCCCAGGCGCAGCTCCAGTTCCAACTCCTCGAAGTAGATCAGGAACAACAGGTGCGCCGGTATGATAGTGTGCCGATGACGAAGGCGATCCATCCTACGATTTGCAGCACGATGTTGAGCAGGGCATTGAACGTGTTCATGAGGAAGGTCGGCTCCAGCCACACCTGGGTCGAGCTGTGCTACTCGCGCAGCCTGACGCGCCCGGCTTCCTCCACCATCGCCAGCTTGCCTGGCAGATGTGCGAGCAGATCTGTTTGCGCCAAGACACCATCGAGCAAGCTGTTGATGTACGCGCTGGACGCATTGCGCGGCAAGCTGAGGACGATGATGCCAGCATAGCGCGCCGGTGGGTAGACCCTGATGTCTGCAAATCCTAGATCGCCGGTCACGATGCAGTAACGTTCAGCGCGGGCGTAGGCGGCGATGTCCGCATCCAGGGCCAGGCTCGGCCCAACGTCGCGGACATCCAGAGCTTGGTGGCCGTGGCGCCGAACTACGCTGGCCATCGAGCGAGGCATATCGGCGTCTATGAGAAAGCGCATGTCACGCTGTCACCGGCAAGGGCATGGCCAGGGGATAGACGATCTCCTCCTCTACCAGGGCCGCCGCATAACCCAAGGCCGCGCGCACATCTTCACTGGTCACGCCGTATTCATCCACCACTTCCGCCATAGTCATGCCACCCGCCAGCCCGCCAACAATCCGCGCCACGGGCACCCGCGTGCCCCGGATGACCGGCTTGCCGTGTTGGATGCGCGGATCAATGATGATATGTTCATTCATCCTGACCACCTCCATTTACGTTATCCTTCGCTGTCTCTTAGGAGTCCTGCAAAAATAACTTGTACACTAGCTTGACAAGAGGCATCGGAGCGTGTAGACTGATAGCATGATCAGCAGCGAGACGCGCAGGGCCATCGGTGTGAAATACCAG
>VGOD01000338.1 GCA_016876015.1 Chloroflexota bacterium | reverse complement strand
CGGTGCCGATTCCCGATCCGGTGGTCGAGGAGAAGCGCAAGCGCATCATCTTAGAAGGGGATGTGCCGACGCCGGTCAACCCGCCCAAGGGCTGTCACTTCTGCACTCGCTGCCCGAAGGTGATGGAAATCTGTCACGACAACGAACCTGAGTTCCGCGACTACGGGGCTGGGCATTTTGTGGCTTGCTGGTTGTATCAGAAGTGAGGGAATAGACAAGGAGACAAGGAGACAAGGAGACAAGGGAACCAGGAGTGGGCACGGCCGAGCGCATAAAGCGGCATGATGAGTTCTTCAAGGTCGAGGAGGTGTTTCCAGAAGAGGGAGAGAAGATCATGCCGACAGTATATGAGAAATGGGTTCAGAAGGGGCTCAAGGAGGGCCGTCAGGAAGGCCGCCAACAGGGCCTCCTCGAGGGTCTGGAACTGGCATTGGACATCAAGTTCGGAACGGCCGGTTTGAGCTTGTTGCCAGAGCTGCGCGAGATCAAGGATCTGAGCCGTCTGGATGCCGTCAAGCATGTGTTGAAGACTGCGCGCTCACCCGATGAAGTGCGCCGTGTGTATCAGGGAGTATCCGGGTAGTTGGCATAGCGTCTGATCGAGGTCTGCGCCTGTTGAAAGGGGGTGATCCGGCTTTCCCGTGTTTGTGGAGCAAGTCAACCCGTTTCCGCAGATGGTTACACAATTCTATCAGGAGGAGATATGTCAAGCAAGAAGTTGTCCGTGGCGCTCGGGATCGTGGTGATCCTGAGCATGCTCTTGTCGGCCTGCGCTGCCCCGACGCCGCAAGTGGTCGAGAAGATCGTCGAGAAGCCGGTCGAGAAGATCGTCGAGAAGATCGTCGAGAAGCCGGTTGAGAAGATCGTCGAAAAACCGGTCGAGAAGATCGTCGAGAAGGTGGTCGTCGCGACGGCCGTCCCGGCGCCGGTGCGCAAGGTGTTGCGGGTGAATGTCGGCGGCTATCCTGACATCATTGACCCGCAGAAGAGCTCGTTTGTGGGTGAGATTTCGCACCTGCAGATGATCTATGAGGGCCTGACCAAGCTCAATGAGAAGCTCGAGACGGTCGCCGCCTCTGCCGAGAAGTGGGAGTACAACAAGGATGCCAGCGAGCTGACCTTCACCCTCAAGAAGGATCTGAAGTACAGCGACGGCAGCCCGCTGAACGCGGCCCGCTTCAAGTTCTCGATCATGCGCAACATCAACCCCGCGACCGAGGGCGAGTACGCGCAGATCACCGACGAGATCAAGGGCGCGCCCGAATGGCGCGCGGGCAAGGACGATGCCGCCAAGGCCGCAGGCCAGAAGATGCTGGATACCGAGGGCATCACGATCTTCAAGGCGGACGGCAAGACCCCTTGCGCGGCCAAGCTGACCGATGCCTACAAAGAGGCCGACTGCAGTGTGCTGAAGCTGAAGTTCGCGTACCCGACCGATTATGATGATAAGGCGTTGGCCGGCAAGCCGCGACCGGCGCCCTATTTCCACACGGTCATGAGCCTGTGGGTCACCTATCCGGCCAAGGAAGAAAACATCATCGCCGGCAAGGACATCTGGTGGACCACGGCCAGGTATCAGATCGGCAACGGGCCCTTCATCCTGAAGAGCATCGAGCCATACGTCAAGGCGGTGTTTACGCCGAACCCCAACTATGCCGGCGACAAGGCCAAGATTGACTTCGAGTACTCCTACATCGTGGACAGCGCGGTGGCGTTCAACGCGTACAAGAACAACGAGTTCGACGTCGTCGGCCTGGCGGCCGAGGACTACCAGGTCGTGATGGCGGATGCAACCCTGAAGCAGGAAGCCAAGATCTATCCAGGCTCTTGCACGTTCGCCGTCATGTTCCATCAGTTGAAGGAACCGTTCACCGACCCGAAGGTGCGCCAGGCGTTTGCGCAGGCGTTCGATCGCGCCACCTGGGTCAAGGATGTGCTGCGCGGCCTCGGCGCGCCGACCCTCACCTGGATTCCGCCGGGGTATCCTGGGTATGATGCCAACGAGAAACGCTGGGGCTTCGACGTGGCCGCGGCCAAGAAGGCGCTGTCCGAGTCCAAGTATGGCAGCGTGGACAAGCTGCCGCCCATCAAGCTGACCTTCTCCGACAGCCCGCGCAACCGCACCCGCTACGAGTGGTTGGCGGCCGAGTGGAAGAAGCATCTGGGCGTGAACGTGACCCTCGACCCGGTCGAGTCCACCACCTACACCGCGCTGACCAAGGACATCAAGACCGCGCCGTTGGCCTTCATCCTCGGCTGGTGCGCGGACTATCCCGATCCGCAGAACTGGCTGAGCGTCTACTGGAAGACCGGCGCGTTTGGCGAGCGCATCGGCTACTCCAACAAGGAACTGGATAAGCTGATGGATCAGGCCGACGCCGAGCCCGATGCCAAGAAGCGCATGGACCTCTACGCCCAGGCGCAGAAGATGCTGACCGACGGCGTGCCGGTGGCCTTTGCCTGGAACAACGTCAACACCTACATGGTGAAGCCGTGGGTGACAGGCTACAAGACCTATCCGCAGGAGCATGGCTTCCCCGGCAGCGTGGCGCCGTGGACCATTGACATTGACGTGGCTAAGCTGCCCAAGAAGTAGCAGCGCCGGGGATCTGTGCGCCAGCTCGTACGCGGCGTCAGATCCCCTTTTCTTCGCCAAGATGACAGGTCTGTGCAGGCGGAGCAATCCGCCGGCGCAGACCTGTTTGGGGTCAGCGGCAAAGTCATCCAGGAGTGGTCTTGTCTATGACGACCTATATCGTCCGCCGGGTTTTCTGGCTCGTTCCAGTGCTCTTCTTCGTCTCACTGATTACCTTCTCCCTGATGCACGCGGCGCCGGGCGGTCCCTGGGACCGCGATCTGGAGGCCAGGCAGGTAGATAAGCGTACTCAGGAGCTGTTGAACGAGCGGTTCGGTCTGGACAAGCCGCTCTTCTTCAATCTCGAAGGCGGCAACCCGCTGGACAGCCAGTTCTTCAACTACCTCTGGAACGCTGTAAGAGGCGACCTGGGCCCGTCCTATCGGCAGCGCGGCCGCGATGTACAGGATATTCTGTTTCAGCCCCCAGAGGGCAAACACATCTGGGAAAGCCGTTTCGGCTATTCTATGCAGTTGGGCCTGCTGGCGCTGGGGATCGCGGTAGTCCTGGGCATTCCTTTGGGGATGATCGCCGCGCTCCGCCGCAATACTGTCGCAGACTACACCTCGCTGTTCCTCTCCACTATCGGCATCTCGGTGCCGAGCTTCGTGATGGCGATCTTCCTGATCATCATCTTCGCGGTCCAGCTCAAGCTGATGAAGATCGTGCAAGACGACTGGTCTACACCGGGCGCGTGGCTGGTGCCGGCTGCGGTGCTGGGCTTTCACACTTTCGCCTACATCACGCGTCTCACCCGTTCGACGATGTTAGAAGTGATGCAGCAAGACTACATCCGCACCGCGCGCGCCAAGGGGCTGGCCGAGCGCATCGTCGTCTTCCGGCACATGCTGCGCAATGCGCTGATTCCGGTCGTGACGATTCTGGGCCCGGCCTTGGCGGCCCTGGTGACCGGCTCGTTCATTATCGAGACCATGTTCAGCTTTCCGGGCAGCGGCGGCGAATACGTGCGCGCGATCCGCAACCGGGACTACTCGATGATCATGGCTACCACCCTGGTCTACGCGCTGCTGGTGGCAGTGGCGAATCTCACCGTGGACCTGGTGTACGGATTCCTGGATCCGCGCATCAAAGTGGGGGATTGAGCGCCTATGACAGCCCACGCAGACAACCAGCTTTCGGCTTTGGAACTGCAAACGTTGGCCCGACCTCCACGCTCGCTCTGGCGGGACGCCTGGCATCGCCTGCTGCGCAACCGTGCGGCGGTCATCGGCGGGTTGGTGATCCTCCTATTCGCGTTGACCGCCATTCTGGCGCCTGTCATCGCGCCGCACAACCCACTGCAGATCAACAGCGGCAAGGATTATCTGCCGCCAGCCTGGGCCACGACCTCGCCGGTGGGCAAACCTGGCGAGGCCGCGTTTCCACTGGGCACCGACAACCTGGGCCGCGATGTGCTGAGCCGGGTGATCTACGGCGCGCGAGTCTCGATGGTGGTGGGGCTGGTGCCCGTCACGGTGATCTTGATCTTGGGCATCACGATCGGCCTTTTTGCCGGGTATCGCGGCGGCCGGGTGGACAATCTGTTGATGCGGTTTGCCGACATCATCTATGCGTTCCCGTCATTGCTCTTTTTCATCATCGTCATGACGGCGTTGCGCGACACCAAGATCGGCCAGTTCCTGAACGGCTTGCTGCTGCTCTTCCTGGCGCTCTCCATCGTCAGTTGGGTGGGCCTGGCGCGCCTGGTGCGCGGGCAGGTGCTCTCGCTGAAGGAGAAGGAGTTCGTGGAGGCCGCGCGCATGATCGGCGCGCCGAACGCGCGCATCATGCTGCGCCACCTGCTCCCCAATTCGCTGGGGCCGATCATCGTCTCGGCCGCCTTCGCGGTTCCCAACATGATCATTACCGAGGCGACGCTCGGCTATCTGGGCATCGGCCTGCGGCCGGCGACCGATCCCAAGGATATCTTCATCACCAGTTGGGGCGCGCTGCTGTTGGACGGCCAGGTGGCGATCAACGCCCAGCCGTGGCTGCTGCTCGTGCCGGCCATCTGCGTGGCCGCGGTGGTGCTGGCGTTCAACTATGTGGGGGACGGGCTGCGCGACGCGCTGGATCCGCGGATGGCGGGGACGGAATGAGTTGGTAGATTGGCAGGTTGGGGGAGGGGCGCGTGGTCTCTCCCCTTTTTGTTTGGCGGCTTTGGCAGCTTGGGTCATGGGTGTCGTTTGGATGATTTGACGGGGCTGTGGGTTGGATGTAAGATGGCATAAGCATAGACATTCTCTCACGAAAGATCTGGCAGAGATAGATGCACTGGAGGCCCAAGGGTATCTTCTCAATAAGTGGAGGCGACGGGGGTCACAGACCCCCTGAGAGCAGGCTCATAGGCGGTCTGCGACCGCCGTTCCCCGGATTATTGAGAGGATACGCCCAAGGGATGGACTGGAA
>VGOD01000337.1 GCA_016876015.1 Chloroflexota bacterium | reverse complement strand
AAGGCAAGTACCAATATCCCCAGGGCTACGGCCAGCCGGCCGAGATGGGGCTGGATTACCAGCACGGCGCCCAGTTCGGCCAGGCAGCAGAGGTCGCACCACTCTCCGGCCGGGGCGGGAAGTGAGGGAAAGGAGATGACCATGAACAAGCGCTCCCGATCCTGGCTCTGGGCCTTCCTGCTCCTGCTGCTCATCCCAGCCCTGGCCCTGGCCCAGGCGGGCGGGCCGTATGACCTCTCTTGGAGCAGCATTGACGGCGGCGGCCACACTTTCAGCGCGGGCGGCGCGTACACCCTGGGCGGCGCCATCGGCCAGCCGGACGCTGCCCCGGCATCCGGCGGGACTTTCGAGCTGCAAGGCGGCTTCTGGCTGTGCGTCGCCGCGGCTGTGACCGCCGCCGATATCGCGGTCGGCGGCGGCGATATTACATTGACCTGGAGCGCAGGCGAGCCGACGACCAACATCTACCGCGCGGCGAACGACCCCTATTTCACGCCCGGTGCGGTCTATGCCGGCGGGGTAAGCAGCGGCTGGGCCGATACGGGCGCGGCCGGCAACCCGGCGCACAACTACACCTACATCGTCCGCGCCAGGGCGGCTGCGGCGAGTCGGCCGACAGCCAGCGGCTGGGCGAGTTCGATTTCACCCTGGTTCCGGGCAGTTGATCGGAGAGCCGTGGCGCTGAGCGACATCGAGCAGGTGATCGCCGCGCTGACCCCCAGGCCAGCCATGCCTAAGGAGCATTTGGTGTGTCTAATACACCCATCCACGCCGTCACCGGCGCGTTCGGCTACTCCGGCAAGTACATCGCCCGCCGCTTGCTGGCCGCGGGCCGCGCGGTGATCACCCTCACCAACTCGACCGACCGCGCCAACGAGTTCGGCTGCCGGCTGCCGGCCTATCCCTTCCACTTCGACCGGCCCGACGAGCTGGCGCGCTCGCTGGCGGGGGTGGAAGTGTTGTACAACACCTATTGGGTGCGCTTCAACCACCCGCTCTTCCGCCACGCCGATGCCGTGCGCAACACGCTCATCCTCTTCGACGCGGCCCAACGCGCCGGCGTGCGCCGGATCATCCACGTCAGCATCACCAACCCCGCGGAGGACTCGCCGCTGGAGTATTTCAGCGGCAAGGCGCGGCTGGAGCGGGCGCTGATCGAATCGGGCCTTTCCTATGCTATCCTGCGGCCCACGGTGTTGTTCGGCGAGGAGGACATCTTGATCAACAACATCGCCTGGCTGCTGCGGCATCTGCCGGTCTTCGGCGTGTTTGGGGACGGCAGCTACCGCTTGCAGCCGATCTATGTGGACGATCTGGCGGCCCTGGCCGTGCAGCAGGGCGACACGACAGAAAACACTGTCGTCGAGGCCATCGGCCCGGAGACCTTCACCTATCGCGAGCTGGTGGAGACCATCGGCCGGTTGATCGGCGCGCCGCGGCCGGTGATCGGCGTGCCGCCCCTGGTGGGCTATTGGGCCGGCCGGCTGGTGGGCAGCCTGATGGGCGACGTCACCATCACCCGCGAGGAGATCGCCGGGCTGATGGCGGGGCTGCTCTACGTGGATGCGGCGCCAGCCGGCGCGACGAAGCTCACCGACTGGATCGCGGCCCACGCTGACACGGTGGGCCGGCGTTACGCCAACGAGCTGGCGCGGCGACGAGATCGCGCGGCGCCATATCGGAACGATTGAACTACCATCGCGGAGATCATTCCAGCCTCATGGCGCCATGGCCGACGTGCGCGCGCAACGCCAGGATAGTGGCGACCAGAAAGACCAACAGCGCAATCCCGTTGAACATGCCGCCCCAGCGGCGCAGGTCGAACCAGCCGGCCAGGTCGGCGACGGTGCGCAGCGCCAGCGACGCGTGCAGCAGGATCACGTGGCCGTAGAAGTGTGCGCCGTAGCTGAGGGGCCGGCCCAGGACGGCCGGGAAGATCACCGGCGCGTGGCCGAAGATCATCCCGAAGACGAAGCCGACGAACAGGGTGTGCAGCATGGCGTCGTAGAGCGGCCCGGTTGCCCGTTGGCCGGCGACGAGCGTCAGGATGCCACTGACGATCAGCCAGCCGTAGCCGAGCAGCAGATTCACCGCGATGAAGCGCGTCAGCCCCGTCTGGCGCACTGTCTTGCGGGCCAGGTCGAAGCGCAGCAGCCAGGCCGCCAGCAGCAGGCACCCGGCCCCGACGATCCGTGTGCCCAGGTCGGCCAGCGGCGTGAAACTGAGGCCCAGCAGCCCGGCGCTGTAGACCGCCAGCAGCGCGAAGAAGGCGATCATGGCGTTGCGCGGGAAGCGCGTCAGCCGCGCCAGTTCCAGCCGCTCGCCCGCGATGGTCAGCACCAGGTAGCCGGCCCGCCACCAGACAACCTGGAAGAGCGGCCAGCCCGCCAGCCAGAGCACGTTCTAAGAAACGCTGCGCGTCCGCGATCGGGCCCGCGCGCAATGGCTTTGACTATTCGGCCCTACTGTAGCAGGCCGGTCATGGTCTCGGCTAGGACAAAAGTCCCATGCATGATTTATTCTTGTCGCATCATCCCTGTTTATTGCACCGGACGCGTGTGACATTTGTCCTATTCCAGGAGCAGCCCAGGTGCTATCATGGAGACACCGCTTCCTGGTGTCCTGAGGGTCCTTGCGCCTCTGCGCCTTGGCGTTTTCATCTGCCGTGGCGCCGGCCGCGGCATGAGGAACTGCTCTGATATTGCCCGAGTTTGGAGGTGATGATACGCCGTTCATACTATCGTCGTAGCCCACTTGTCGGCACATCTGTTGCATTACTCTACTTGACTCTTGAAAGGAGGAACCCACAATGGCGCAATCGAATCAACCTGCCGGACAGCCTGAAGCCGATCCCGCAGTCCCACTCGGCCAACGGCTCTTTGACCGCATCTTCTTGTTGCTCATCGTTTCGTTGCTCATCAGCGGTGTGCTCTACAACGTCTGGGGACTGATCGAGACCCTGGGCGCGCCGCCTCTACCCATGCGATAGGAGGAAACCATGCTCGCACCTGCACGCGTTTGGTGGAAACCGCTCCACCGCTATGAGAAAAGCTGGCTGATCGTCGCCTTTGCCTTCTGCATCTTTCTCACCGCTATGATGCCTTTATGGTACTTGATGGGGCGGCAAAACGTGCCGGTGACCACGTACAGCGTGGAGCCCGAGCAGTTCGCCCAGATCACCGAGGCGTTCGCTGCAAAATACAAGATCGGCGAGATCAACGGCGTCCCGGTCGTCGCGCCGCCGCCGAACTCGGACGTTTACATCATCGGCCGGCGCTGGGTGTGGTATCCGGTCGTGCAGCTCCAAAAGGGCCAGACCTATCGGCTGCACATCTCATCGCTGGACCTCCAGCACGGCTTCTCGCTGCAACCCAACAACCTGAACCTGCAGGTCATGCCCGGCTACGACTACGTGGCGACGATCGTCCCCACACAGGCCGGCGAGTATTCGGTGATCTGCAACGAGTTCTGTGCGATCGGGCATCATCTGATGACCGGCCGCATTATCGTCACAGAGTGAGGGAGGAGATCGCATGACTGCTGTTGCACTGCCCCGAGCTTTTGGCCGGGCCGAGTTCCGCACCTGCCCCGTAACGGCCCTCAAGGTGGACGTGGTGGCCGAACGGCTGATCATCGCCAACGCGGTCGCCGCGGTGGTCTTCCTGGTGCTTGGCGGCATCAGCGCGCTGCTGATCGCGCTGACGCGCTGGCAAGTGATCCACCTGCTGCCGCCGGACTGGTTCTATCGGCTGGTCACCGCGCACGGCTTCGACATGCTGGTGGCCTGGATCGTCTTCTTCGAGATCGCCGGCCTCTACTTCGGCAGCACGATCTTGCTGAACGCCCGGCAGGTGGCGCCGCGCTTGGCCTGGGCCGCCTTCGCGCTGATGGCCGGCGGCGCGGTGCTGACCAACGTGATCGTGCTGATGGGCCAGGCCGACGTGATGTTCACCGCCTACGTGCCGCTCAAAGCCAGCCCGCTCTTCTACCTGGGCATCATCCTCTTTGCCGTCGGCGCGCTGATCGGCGTGGGCCTCTTCTTCGCCAACCTGGTCGTCGCCAAACGGGAGGGCCGCTACACCGGCTCGCTGCCGCTGATGACCTACGGCCTGGTGGCCGCGGCCATCATCGCGGTCTACACGCTGCTCTCCGGCGCGCTGGCGTTCGTGCCCACATTTCTCTGGTCGCTGGGGCTGATCCCGGCGGTTGATCCCGGCCTCTATCGCAACCTGTTCTGGAGCTTCGGCCATCCGGCGCAGCAGATCAACCTGGCTGCGATGGTGGCAGTCTGGTATGCGTTGGCCGCGATGACGGTGGGCGCGACCCCGCTGAACGAGAAATTCTCACGCCTGGCGTTTGTTCTGTACATTCTGTTCATCAACCTGGGCTCGGCGCACCACCTGCTGACCGACCCCGGCCCCAGCTTCCTGTGGAAGGCTACCAACACCTCGTATGCGATGTACCTGGCAGTGCTCGGCAGCCTGATCCATGCGTTCTCGATCCCCGGCGCCATCGAGGTGGCGCAGCGGCGCAAGGGGTTCACGCGCGGCGCGTTCGAATGGCTGCGCAAGGGGCCATGGCGCGAGCCGGGCTTCAGCGCCCTGGTGATCTCCATGATCCTGTTTGGCTGGATCGGCGGCGTGACGGGCGTCACCATCGGCACCGAGCAGATCAACATGCTGGCGCACAACACGCTGCGCGTGCCCGGCCACTTCCACGCCACGGTCGTCTCGGGCACGACGCTGGCCTTCATGGGGCTGACCTACTACCTGATCCCGCTGATCTTCCGCAAGGAGTTGAAGCTGAAGAAGTGGGCCTCGTGGCAGCCCTACGTCTTCGGCATCGGCATGTTCCTGGTCTCCATCGGCATGATCGCCAGCGGCCTGCAAGGCGCGCCGCGGCGGCACTGGGACATCACCTTCACCAACTCGCCGCTGGCCGCCAGCCTGCCCGGCGCCACACAGATCACCCTGGCGATCATGGGGATCGGCGCGCTCATCTCCATCGTCGGCGGCGTGATGTACTGCACTGTGGTGCTGGTCTCGATCCTGACCGGCAAGCGCACCGA
>VGOD01000336.1 GCA_016876015.1 Chloroflexota bacterium | reverse complement strand
CAGCGGCCGCGCAGCGCGGCGAAGCTCATGAATGCGCAGGGCGTGTGATCCACATCCTGGCAGCGCATGGCGCGCAGCAGACGATCGCGCGACGTGAGATTGGCAGACATGTCTTCACCGCTTGCTAGAGCCAGACATTGGAGAGGAACGGGCAGATATAGCACAAGGCCGACTGCCGACAAATTCGCGACCGGCGCGCCCGCGGCTGCCGATGTACCCCAACCCGGAGGCGTTCAACAGGGCCACCTGCCGCGTGCTGGTGATGGACGGCGAGGCGGAGGAGTTCTCGGCTGGACAGGCGCGTAAGCTCTACGACGCGCTGCGCTGTCCGAAGGACTACATGCTTTTCACCGCGGAAGACACCGGCCTGGTACACTGCCAGACCGGCGCACTGGCCGTGGCGACCCAACGCATGTTCGACTGGCTGGACGAATACCTGTAGAACTTTCTGTCCATTTGTGGTATACTCAAGTAGATGGCTGCCCAGATCATCATCAACGCTGACGACTTTGGCCGGTCGGCCGCCATCAACGCCGCGGTGATGCAGGCGCACCGTGCCGGTGTGCTGACCAGCGCCAGCCTGATGGTGGCAGGCGACGCCGCGGCCGAGGCGGTGGCGCTTGCACGCTCCGCGCCTTCGCTCGCTGTCGGCCTGCACCTGGTAGTAGCCGATGGCCGGGCGGTCTTACCGTCTAACGCGATCCCGCACTTGGTGGATGCGGCCGGCCGATTCCCGGCCGACCCGCTCCAGGTTGGCCTGCGCTACTGGTTCAGCCGCACGGCCCAGCAGGAGTTGGCGGCTGAGCTGGCGGCTCAATTCGAGCGTTTCGCTGCCACAGGCTTGCGGCTGTCGCACGTAGACGGACACATGCACCTTCACATCCATCCCACGATCTTCAAGATGCTCTTGCCCCTGGCCGAGCAGTATGGCGCGGCAGGCGTGCGTCTGCCGCGTGATGATCTGTGGCTGGCGCTGCGGTTCGACCGCCGGCAGGCTGCCGCCAAGATAGCCTGGGCGTTGGCCTTGGGCCTGACCTGCCGCTGGTGTGAGCGGCGGCTGGCTGGCCGGCGGCTGGCGGTCCCTGGCCGTGTCTACGGCGTCATGCAGAGCGGCCAGATGCGCGAGCCTTACGTGGCAGCAGTTCTGCGTCATCTACGGCAGTCGTCGACCGAGATTTACTTTCATCCTTCGACTGCGGCCTCAGACGAAATCCTGGGCCCCAATCCCGGCGATTTAGCGTGCCTTCTCAGTCCAACGGTGCGCCAGGCGTTGGCCAAGCGCGGCCTGCGCCTGGCGACTTATGCCAATCTGAAGGAGGTGCAATGAGATGCTGGCGACCCTGTTAACGGTGTTGATCTTCGCGAGCTGGCTCTACTGGTTGGTTGCTCTCATTCTCGTCTATGATTTCTTTCATTCCCGGCCAGCGCTCCCGGCCAGCTTCACGCCGCCGGTTTCTCTGCTCAAACCGGTCAAGGGCGTGGACTACCAGGCCTATCAGAATTTCGCCGCGTTTTGTCAGCAAGACTACCCGGACTACGAAGTGCTGTTCGGCGTCGCCGATCCGTCCGACCCCATCATCCCCGTCATCGAACGGCTCAGGCGCGACTTCCCGGCGCGCTCGATTCGGGTGATCGTCGCCGCGACGTTCGGCGCCAATCGCAAGGCCAGCCTGCTTCACCACCTGGCCAACGAAGCGCAACACGACATCCTGGTGGCGAGCGACAGCGACATGCGGGCTGCCCCCGACTATCTGCGCCGGGTCGTCGCGCCGCTGGCCGATGAGCAGGTGGGGCTGACGACCTGCCCGTACCTGGGCGAGGCGCCGCTCACCTTCACAGCGGGCCTCGAAGCGCTGCATATGGGCGCCACCTTCCTTCCCTCGGTGCTCGTGGCGCGCAAGTTCCTGGACATGCGTTTTGCCATGGGCGCCAGCGTGGCGTTGCGGCGGCGCGACCTGGCTCGCTTGGGCGGCTTTGCCGCCCTGGCGGACTATCTGGCCGACGACTATCAGTTGGGTGCTCGCATCGCAGCCCTGGGCTTGAAGGTGCGCCTGTCAGACTACGTGATGACGTGCATGTTGGGGGCCACCTCCTTTCGTGACCAATGGGATCGCGAGGTGCGTTGGATGCGCTGCTCGCACATCAGCCGGCCGCGCGAATATCCTGGTCTGCTGCTCAGCTTTAGCACGCCGCTGTCGGCGGTTCTGATCGTGGTCAGCGGTTTTGGACCGGCAACCCTGCGCATCCTGATGATCTCGCTGCTCCTGCGCTGGATCGTGGCCTTGTTCGTCAGCCTGCGCACGGGCGATCGGCATACCCTGGCGTGGCTGCCCTGGCTGCCGGTGCGCGATCTGCTAAGCGCAGCGACCTGGTGCGTGGGCGGGCTGGGCCGGCGGATCGCCTGGCGCGGTGAGACGTTCATCCTGCAGGATGATGGCTGCATGCAGCCCGCGCACGACCTCGCCGCGCAGCCGGCGGAAGATGGGCAGCGCCATCAGCGGTTTCGCTGGTTGCGTCCATGAGAAGCGCGATCCGCGCCCTGGATGCCTGTCTGCGTCGCCGCCTGGGCGTCTTCGAGTTCTGCGATGCGGCAGACTGCGTGCTGCGCGCACGAGTAACGCCCGCAATGCATCCGATCGCTCTGCCGGACCGTCTGGTGCCGCGGGGCGCAGCCGTTCTCGATCTGCACCTGTGGAACGAGCACGTCCCGGCCATGCCGCCTGCCGGCCCCGACCTGGCCTGGGCGCTCACGTTTCAACGTCGGCTCATTCTCTCTTTTCGTGCGCTCGCAGGCCACATCCCGCACGACCCGCGCATGGCGACTGTCCAGGCCGTGGGCGGCGTCACCGTGTTGCTCTTGCCCGGCGACGAGCGCGGCAGCGAGAAGCTCCTTCGGCGTCTGGGCTTCACCGTCTTGCCGTGCCACAGCCCGCTGGGACGGTTCGGAGAGTTCTGGGGGAATCTCTTCTCCTGGTGGATCATGTGGACCTACAACCCGGCCTCGCTGCGTCAGCGGCGTTTCACCCGGTTGCAACGCACCGAGGTCTGGATGACGATTGCAGCGTTCCTCGAACGGTATGGCAAGGAGGATTTCGGATCTCAGATTTGCGATTCTGGATTCTAGAATTCGCTTCGTTGAGCCACGACGGAGTGAGCATCCTCAGATGCGAACGGCTTTGCTGAACTATCGGAGAGTGGAGATGGGTGGACATGGAACGCCGCGCGGTCGGCGCTACGCTGCGCGCCTGGAGCGGATCGAGGTCAACGCGGATGGCCGCTCCCTGGTCACGGCGAGCGGCGCGCCATTTTTCTGGCTGGGCGACACGGCATGGGAGCTTTTTCATCGTTGTACGCTGGAAGAGGCCGCGCTGTACCTGGCGGACCGCCAACGGAAAGGCTTTACGGTGATCCAGGCGGTCGCCCTGGCCGAGCACGACGGCCTGCACACAGCAAACCGCTATGGCCAGATGCCGCTCGTCGCCGACGACCCGACCCGGCCGAATGAGCTTTACTTCCAGACAGTTGATCGCATCATCGGTCTGGCCGCAAAAAAGGGGCTCTATGTGGGACTCCTGCCGACGTGGGGCGACAAGGTGACCCAGGCCTGGGGCAGCGGGCCAGCCGTCTTCGACGCGACCAATGCGGCCGTCTACGGCCGCTGGCTGGGCGAACGCTATCGCGAGCAGACGAACGTCCTCTGGGTCTTGGGCGGCGATCGGCCAGCCGTGACCCCTGACGCCGACTATCGGCCGATCTGGCGGGCGTTGGCCGAGGGCATCCGCCAGGGGACGGCCGGCCGCGGCCTGATGACCTATCACCCGCAGGGCGGCCGCTCGTCATCCGAATGGCTGCACGCCGAGCCGTGGCTGGATGTGAACATGATGCAATCGGGTCACGGTCGGGGCCGCGACGTTCCGGTGTGGGAGTGGGTGGCGCGCGACCGCGGTCTGACCCCAACCAAGCCGGTTCTCGATGGCGAGCCGTGCTATGAAGATCATCCGGTCAGCCCGTGGCCCAGATGGGACCCGGCCAACGGCTACTTCCGTGACTACGACGTGCGCAAGCAGGTCTACCGCTCGGTTCTGGCAGGCGCGTGCGGCGTCACCTATGGCCATCATAGCATCTGGCAGTTCTACACGGCCGACCGCAAGCCGATCACCTATCCCGATCGGACCTGGCTGGAGGCGCTCGACCGGCCGGCTAGCTGTCAGATGGGCTACCTGCGCCGGCTGTTGCTCTCGCGGCCCTATCTGTCGCGCGTTCCTGACCAGGACCTCCTGGCCTCGAACCCCGGCGAGGGGGAAAGGCACGTGCGCGCGGCCCGCGACGCGGATGGCAGCTATGCCTTCATCTATCTGCCCCTGCCTCTGCCGGTGACGGTGAACCTGGAGCAGTTGGCGGGCCAACGTCTGATCGCCTGGTGGTTCGATCCGTGCAGCGGCCGGCCCGCGCTCATCGGCGAGATGCCTCGCGGCGGCCAGGTTACCTTCAGCCCGGCCGGCGATCGGCCTGATTGGGTGCTCGTGCTGGACGATGCGAGTCGCGGCTTCCCCGCGCCCGGCAGCGCGGTCTAGGCCATCGGTCAAGAGCCCGCCGGAGGGCAGAACCCTCCGGCTACCAGGTGGAAGCCCCTGCGGGGCTGGCTCGCCCGCGGCAGCCCGCTTCAGCGGGCTTGCACCTGGTAGCCAGGAGCTTGAGCTCCTGGCTCCTGGCCCCTGACCTCTGGCCCATCGAGAGGAGCGAGACATGTCGAGACTTTGGAGCCTCATGGCGCTGCTGGGTCTGCTCGGCGCTCTGGGCGGCTGCCGTCCCATCGAGGCGCCTCTGCCATCCACTGCGGCCGGTCTGCCCATCGAGGGAGGAGATCTACCACCCCAACCTGTGGCCGGGGCGGCCGATCCCTTCACCCAGAACTGCCGGCTCGGCCGCGGGATCAATCTGGGCAATGCGCTGGAAGCCCCGGCCGAGGGCGAGTGGGGCGTCGTCTTGCAGGCGGAGTATTTCCGCCTGATCCGCCAGCGGGGCTTCGACTCGGTGCGCATCCCTGTGCGTTGGTCCAGCCACGCGGCCG
>VGOD01000335.1 GCA_016876015.1 Chloroflexota bacterium | reverse complement strand
CCAGCGCTTGGAGGAGGCGGAGGCCCCGCATCGCTTCTTGCGACGCCTGCATCGCGACCCACTGCGGGCGGTTGGCGACCTGATCGATCAACATGCCGCCCGGCGTACCGAACTCGAAGCGGCCAGCGGCCTGCCACCACCCTAAGGTGACGACAAGCCGGACAGGGGCCAAGCCCCTCCCATACCACAACAGGCGGGGCCCGTAGCTCAATTGGCAGAGCAGCGGCCTTTTAAGCCGCGGGTTGAGCGTTCGATCCGCTCCGGGCTCATGACGGCCCGGCATTACGCCGGGCCGTCTGGTTTACAGACCATCGCTACTCTATGAAGAGACTGTGAGCTTCGCAGTGCGGGCCGCAGGAACCCAATAGGTGATGGTGAGTTGAGGCCGCAAAGCGGGATCGCCGTATTCCCGGCTGGCGAAGTCGGCCTCGACCCTGGCCTGACCGGTTCCGGCCTTGGCCAGAACCACCAGGCCGTGGTTGCGCGCCGGGTTTTTCACCCAAATCTGCGCCAGGTCTGTGACATCGAAGGTGTACCACCGGTTCACATCGCCGATGAGCTGAATATCGGCGGCCCAGGTCATGTGGTCGGTCCCTGCACCGTGCGCGCCGGGCCTGGTCCATGCTGCGGCCGCAGACGCTAGCTGCCAGGTTGCAGTCGCCTCATCCCAACTCCGCAAGAGCCCATGTATCTGTCCCCGCAGGTCGTTTTGGTTCGACTTCTCCACCAGGTAGAGCTGCAAGGAGGCAGTCACCACATTCGCCTCGCTCGGCAACAAGGCCAGGTCGAAACGCAGCACCGGCGCCATGGCGCTCACGTCGTCCGGTGAACGATCATAGCGCAGCCGCAACAGGTCTGCGCCGCCAAAGCTGGCCTCCGGCTCCCAGGCGTTCAAGGTGGTATCGGCGGCGCCGCCATAGCCCTCACGCCCCTGCTGGAAGAACAGCGTGGCCGTCTGCGGCGGCGCGGACGGATAGTCGCGTACGATGACAGGCAGATAGGACCGCCGCGGCTGGCTCGTGGGTGTGGGCGTGAAGGTCGGCCCACGCGTGAAGGTCGGCGAGGGCGTGAAGGTCGGCGAGGGCGTGCGGGTCGGCGTAGCCGTGGCCTGGATGCCGAGGGGACACTCGAGACGGAGCGTGAAGGGACCGCTCGCACCCTGATAGCCATCCACGACCAGGAAGTAAACGCCGGGCTCCACCTGGTGGGTCAGATAGGTATCGCCGGCCGCCACACAGCTATCACCATAGCCGTTTCGCACCAGGAAAAGGTCCAAGTCCGCAGATGCGGACAGCAACGCGGCCGTGAACCACTGGCTGCGCCCGAATTCGAGGCGATAGACCAACTCGGGACCGCTTTCGTCCCAGGCCGGCCGGCAACTGTACTGTCGGACGCGGTTGACGCTTTGCCGTGTGTCCGCGCTGATGACGCCTCCGCAGATCACAAAAGGCGCGTTTTCGGTGTCCAACTGCGGCACCGGCGTGTTGGTTGGCGTGTGGGTCGGCACGAACTGCGCGCCGAAATCCAGCATCAAGACCGCGCCGACGCTCACGAAGACGTCGTAGGAGCCCGGCGTCGTGAGCTGATAGCCAGCCGGCGCGGTCGCTGCCAGGCGATAGTAGCCCGGCGACAGGGTCGCGAAACGATAGCTGCCATCGCTTCCGGTCGTCGTCGAGAAGAGCGCCTGCCCTGTGGCGCTTTCATAGAGCGTCAGCACCACGCCGGCCAGCGGTGGATCGTCGGGGCCTTGCAGCCCATCGCCGTTGAGATCCTGCCAGGCGTGGCCCGCGATGGCCCCCGCGCCCGGCACGACCGTGGGTGTGGCGGTATCCGCCAGCGCCGCGGCCTCTGCGCGCCGGTCGGCCGGCCCCGCCGGCTGCCAGGCCAGCCCAACCAACGCGATCAGCAGGCAGCCCACCAGGGCCAGGCCAGCGCGCCGGAACTCGCTCGGTGAAGCAGAGCTGACAGACATGGGCAAGCCTCTCGAAGAATCATAGGGACAGTTGTTCAGGCCGGGCGTCGCGCCACGGCGGATGAAAGACAAGCGGGCTGGATTCGAGGCTGTGCGAAGCCTCCTCTAGGATTAGCCGGTTTGGTGGTCGGCGGCAGAAACCGGCTGAAGCCTCGAAACCAAGGCGGTGGGCGTCCTATTTTCAGGACAGCTCACGCAAAGACGCCAGGACGCAGAGAAGGTTGGAAGAACTCAACCATCCCTTGCGCCCTTTGCGCCTTTGCGTGAGGCCAGCAAAGTGATTCTGAGGACAACGTTTCGGACTTCCAGCCCCTGGCGCTGCTACTGCCCAGAGCCGGGCTTCAGCAGCAGTGGTAGATACTGCGGCCACGGCGTCGTTGTGGCCGTGGCGGTCGGCGTCGCGGTCGCCGTCGGCGTCGGCGTGGCCGTGGGACTAGGCGTCGCGGTTGGCGTGGCCGTGGGCGTCGGAGTCGGCGTGACGGTGGGCGTCGCGGTGGGCGTCGCGGTAGCCGTGGACGTGGCTGTCGGCGTCGCGGTCGGCGCAGGCTGATGGCCGATCTCGAACGTCAGCGTTTGGTTAGCGTTGACCGACGCCCCATACATGACCGTGTTGAGCAGATAACCGGGCGGCGGCGTATCTTCGACCAGGATGTAGCTGCCGGGGGCCACGGCCGGGAAGATGAACGCGCCGTCGAGCCCCGAAGTCGCGGTGTAGACGCGCGTGCTGCCTTGCCGCAACACCAGCACCGCGCCCGTCAGCCCGGCTTCGCCAGGATCACGGAAGAAGTTGCCGTTCGCGTCATGGAACGCCACGCCCTGCACAACGCCCGTGGTGGGCGTGGAGGTCGGCGTGACGGTGGGTGTGGCCGTCTGAGTCGGCGTGGGCGTGGGTGTGGGCGTCGGCGTAGGTGGGTCAAACGATGCGCGCTTGGCCACATCCACCATGTGGATCCACTCGTTGCCGTCGTTGGCGCCGGTGCGCGACCTGGAATCAATCGCGAAATCGGCCCCGCCACCGGCCAGCCGGTTGGCGAACTTGCCATCGCCAATGTTGAAGGTCGCGATCTTCAACTGATTGGTGCCCGTCTTGGTGATCGTGCCGGACACCGTCGGCGTGATGGCGCTTCGCGTGCTGTCATAGACCAGCGACCAGGTGTCGGCGCCGATGTCGAAGTACTTGACGGTGATCGTGACGCTGTAGACCTGGCTGCCGTCAATGTAGCCGTCGTCAATGTTGAACCACACGTAGGGATTAGCAGTGGCCTGATCGGTGCGGCGAACGCTCCACGCCTCCTGGCCGCCGCCAGTCCAGGTCCAGGGATCGTAGAAGTTGTAGGGGTTTTGGCCCGCGAGCGCGGGCAGCTTGTCATTGTAAGGCGTCGAGTTGCATGGATAGTTGGCCGGGAACACGCTGGAGTACGCCTGCGAGGTTGGGCAGTTGCCCAGGCCGGCATGGGTCCACGCTTCGCCGGTCCGCGGGCTCTTGGCGTAGCGGCTATCCGCGCCCTTGTCGTTCGTCTCCGGCACCGTGCGGCCGCCAGGAAGCCGATCGTCCTGGTATAGCCAGAAGTTGTAGTTGCCCAACTGCGGGTAGAAGGAATACGCGCCCGGATAGGCATAGCTGGGATCGTTGCGGAAGTTGCAGAACGGCGTGGGGTTGTGCCGCTCGCGCATGACCGTCCACACGCTCGGCGTGTCGTTCAGAGTCCGCCCCCAGTAGTCCTTCGCCCACTGGAAGATCGCCATGTTGGGTGAATTCGGGTCGGGCAGCAACTGGGTCTGCAGCCGCAGATAGTCGCCGTGCTTGTCCAACCCGTTGATCACCGTCCAATACACGATCGGCGGCGAGCAGGAGAATGGATGAGCATAGGCCTCCCAGGCAATCGGCACGAAGTTGTAGCGGCCGTTGCCGCTGACGATCGGATCGTAGTTGCCGGTCAGACTGTTGGTCATGGCCCAGTCAATGTCGTGCTGCAGGTTATTGCTCGACAGGCCGACCCCCTTGCTCACCGCGTAGTCTGTGAAGCGGCGGCGCTCGCTGGCGTTCTGGAAGTATGGCGCGAACTGCAACAACAGGTTCTTCTTCAGCGTAGCGCCCTGTGAGAAGGCCGACACGTACATGTCAGTGATCGTGTTGACGGTCGTGACCCAGAGATCGGACGTCAGGCCGGCGCTGAGCATGTTCTGCTGCAGGCCGGGGTAGTTGAACACATCCACCGGCTGGGTCTCGCCGTACAGACCGACGCCGATCGCCACGAAGTCCACGCGCGAGTCGTTGCGCAGCACATTGCCCATGTCGGTGACGAAGTTCCGGTAGGCGTTCTGGTAAGGCGTGCCCCAATACTTCGGCGCGACGTGGCGCACACGCAGTTGCACGTTGTCCACGTAGAACGTCGTCGGCCCGGTCGCATCATTGGTCGCGCGAAAGCGCACCTTGAGATCGCGCTTTACGTAGTTGCTGGCGTCGAGCGTCAGCGAGGTCCACGTGCCGGTGGCGACGCTGGTGTTGGTGATGTCGGCGATCTGGCCCAAGAGGGTATCGCTGGCATCAAGCAGCTCGACGTACAGGTGGTCGGCGTTCGGCGTGGCGTCGCTTGTCTGCACATAGTAGTCGAACCACAGCTCCATCTTCGTGCCGCCGGGCCAATCGGCCGGCGGCGGCATGGCCGGCACGCGAATGGCGCTGTGGGTGACGCCGTCGGCTGCCAGGTTGGCGCCGCCCAACACTGCGGCCTTGCTGCCGCCTGGCACGCCGACGTTGGTCACGGCGGCCGCGCCGCTGAGTGTCCACAGGTAGTCGCCCGACTCGAAGTTGCCGTTGTCGTACCGCATGTAGTTGATGTAGGCCGTGGCGGGATCGGTGATGACCACCATGGCGCCAGGGGTCTCGATCACGAAGTCGGGCGCGGCGCGAATGTCGCCGTTCCAGATGCCATCGTAGGTCGTGACAAAGATGCCCGTGCTCAGCCCGGCGTTGTAGCGCGCAGTGATCCAGTTCGTGACCTTGGCCCAGTTGAAGCCGTTGGAACTATACTGGAGGTCATGCCAGGCGAACAGGCGCATCGCGCCGCGCACGGGATAGACGTTGGGATCCATGTAGGTGGAGCCGTAGTCCATGTAGTA
>VGOD01000334.1 GCA_016876015.1 Chloroflexota bacterium | reverse complement strand
GAGGATTTGAACCTCCGACCTCACGGACCCGAACCGTGCGCGCTGACCGGACTGCGCTACTCCCCGACGACGTTTTGCATTATAATAGAACTCGTGCAAAACGCAAAATTGAGACTGGAAGTTGGATGCTGGAAGTTGGATGTTGGATGCTGGAAGTCAATATCCAGCCCCGGAGGTCGCCATGAGCCTGCAAATCGGCATCGTCGGGCTGCCCAATGTGGGTAAGTCCACGCTCTTCAACGCGCTGACGTCCGCGGGCGCGGCCACCGCGCCCTATCCGTTTACTACCATCGAACCCAATGTCGGTGTGGCGGCCGTGCCAGACGCGCGGCTGGAGCGTTTGGCTGCGCTGGTCAAACCGGAGAAGGTGACGCCCGCGACCATCGAGTTCGTGGACATCGCAGGGCTGGTCAAGGGCGCGCACGAGGGCGCCGGACTCGGCAATCAGTTTCTGGGTCACATCCGCAACGTGGACGCCGTCCTGCTGGTGTTGCGCGCCTTCGAGGATGCCAACGTGCCGCCGGCCGGCGAGCGCGTGGATCCGCTGAGCGACCTGGATACGCTCGATCTGGAGCTGGTCCTGGCCGACCTGGCGACGACCGAGCGGCGCATCGAGAAGGTGCAGGGCCAGGCCAAAGGCCGGCCGCGTGACTTCGCGGACCAACTGGCCTGGCTGGCCAGCCTGCGCCAACACCTGAACAGCGGTCAGCCCGCGCACAGCTTCGATCCGCAGCCGCTCGGCTTCACGCCCGAAGCGCACGCCGATTGGACCACCGATTTCAGCCTGCTGACCGCCAAACCGCGGCTCTATGTGGTCAACGTCGCAGAGGGAGACCTGCCCACCGGCGGGCCGCTGGCGCAGCGATTGCAGGCGCGCGCAGACGAGGAGCAGATTCCCTGCCTGACCCTCTGCGCGGCGTGCGAGGCGGAGCTGGCCACCTGGTCGGCCGACGAGGCGGCCGCGTACCGCCGCGAGCTGGGCTTGGCTGAGCCGGTCCTGGATCGCCTGATCCATGCCAGCTACAAGCTTCTGGACCTGATCACTTTCTTTACGATCACCGGCGGCAAGGAAACGCGCGCATGGACCCTGGCTGCCGGCCGCACCGCCTACGATGCGGCCAGCCTGATCCACAGCGACATTCAGCGCGGCTTCATTCGCGCCGAGGTTGCATCCAGCGCGACCATCATCGCGGGCGGAGGTTGGGCGGCTGCGCGTGCGTCGGGCCAGGCGCGGCTCGAAGGCCGCGAATACGTGGTGCAGGATGGCGATGTAGTCCATTTTCGGTTCAATGTGTGAGGCGTTTTTTTGCCAGAATGCGCCGTCTGTGGTATAAATCATTCACCGCGCGAGGGCTCACCGCCCTCGCTCTTTCTGCCCCCGGACCGTTGCACCGTGCAGCGGCGTCCGGCGGCAATCCCGCCCGCTGTGGGCGGGCATTTCCAGAGAAAGGAGGCATAGACGCGGCATGCAGCAGTCAGCACGCGACTACGAGTTGGTCGTCATCGCCGCTCCACAGCTCGATGATCAGGGTCTGGCGACGTTCAATGAGCGCATCGCCGGCTGGATCACGTCCGGCGCCGGCACAGTGACCGGTACCAACGTGTGGGGACGCCGGCCGTTGACATACCCGATTCGCAAACAGCAAGAGGGTATCTACGTGCAGTTCAACTTCCAGTTGGCCCCTGGCGTCAGCCGGGAGCTCGAGCGCAACCTGCGGTTGGACGAGCAGGTTATCCGCTATTTGTTGATGCGCAGCGACGAGATTTGAGCCAAGTAACGGGAGGACCGGGCTGTGGCAAGAGGTCTGAATAAGGTAATGATCATCGGCAACCTGGGCCGTGATCCCGAGATGCGCTACACGCCGAGCGGCAAGCCGGTGACCTCATTCAGTGTCGCAGTGAGTCGTGGTTGGGTCACCAGCAACGGTGAGCGCCGTGAGGCGACGGAGTGGTTCAACATCGTCGCCTGGGGCAATCTGGCCGAGGTGTGCAACCAGTATCTGCGCAAAGGATCCAGGGTCTACATCGAGGGCCGGCTGCAAACACGCAGTTGGGATGACGCTGAAGGTCAGCGTCATTCGCGGACCGAAGTGGTCGCCAACGAGATGGTGATGTTGGACAGCCGGTTCGGCGGCGAGCCCGAGGATATGAACTTCGACGAAGAGTTGGGGTTCTAGCTGAGCAGGGAGTGAATTCAGATGGCAGAAGAAAGACAGTTCAACGCACCGCCGGACCGCAGCGAGCGCGGGGAGCGCCGCGGGCCGGGCGGCCCGCGCGGTCGTTTTCAGCGTCGCCGGGTCTGCGCGTTCTGCGCCGACAAGGTCGAGAAGATTGACTACAAGGATGTCAATACCCTACGCCGGTTCATTTCCGACCAGGGTAGTATTGATTCGCGCCGCAGAACCGGCACGTGCGCGCGGCATCAGCGACGATTGACCCTCGCCATCAAGCGGGCGCGTTATTTGGCGCTGTTGCCCTACACCGCCGAGCACGTCCGCCGGTTCGGTAGCTGAGCGTCTCTCTGAAGGTGCTGCGATGGCGAAGCGAAGGAAGGAAGCCCCGCGCGAGGTCACGCGCAAAGAGACCACCCGTAAACGTCGCGACACGGAACGAAACCGCCGCGTCATCATCGGGCTGATCGCTGTCGGCGCGCTCTTGATCAGCCTCCTCGGCGCGGGTATCATCCAGGAGCTTGTGCTCAAGCCGCGCCAGCCGGTCGCCATGGTCAATGGCCAGCGCATCGCGAGCAACGACTACGGCAAACGCGTGCGCTTCAGTTGGTCGCAGGCTGGCGACCAGCTCACCGATCCCGAGGGTACTGGCCTGCAGGTGTTGGATCAGATGATAGACGAGGCGCTGATCCGGCAGGAAGCCCAAAAGCGCGGCATCACGGTAAACCCAGACGATGTCACCCTGGCGATCGAGCGGTCGTTCGGCTATCAGCGCACGCCGCCCACGCCCGCGCCGACCCCCAGCCCGGAGCCCTCGCCGACGCCGGGCGGCCCGCCAACCGCCACGCCTTTCCCGACGCCAACGCCGGTGACATTCGAGGCGTTCGACAAGGCGTACAAGGACTATCTGGCGCGGGTGAAGACTACCGCGGGCCTGACCGAGGCTGATCTGCGGACGCTGGTCGAGGTGGACCTGCTGCAAGAGAAGCTCTACGAGGAAGTCGTCAAGGATGCGCCGACGACCGAAGAGCAAGTGCGCGCACGCCACATCCTGGTGCGCGTCATCGAACCGTTGCCCACGGCAACGCCGGCGCCGACCGGTCAGCCGACGCCCACGCCCGATCCCGGCGCGTCGCCCACTCCGGCGCCGCGTGACGAGGCGCAAGCCCTGGTCCGCATCATCGAGGTTCAGCAAAAGCTGGGCGCGGGCGCGGATTTCGCCGAGCTGGCGCTGGAATACTCGGATGATCCAGGCAGCGCGGCCGAGGGAGGCGATCTGGGGTGGTTCGGCCGCGGTCGCATGGTTCCAGAGTTTGACCAGGCGGCTTTCAGCCTGGAGCCGGGCAAGCTCAGCGATCCGATCAAGACCACCTACGGCTATCACCTTCTCGAAGTCCTGGAGAAGGATTCTGCACGGCCAGTGGACGATTTCACCCTCGCCCAAACGAAGTACAACATGTACAACGAGTGGCTGACCGATTTACGGGCGCAGGCCGTCATCGAGCGAAGCTGGACCCTCGACAAGCTCCCGCCAACCCCCGGCGTGGCGCGCAGCCAACGCTGATAGGCGAGGGATGTAGTGCGTATTGCGTAGTTCGTAGTACGTATTGCGTGTTCCGTATGCGTCCGAGCCTGACGGAATACGCAATACGCACTACGGAATACGCCTCACCCCCTCTGCCTCCGCACTTCGATGACGTTCGGCAGGCGTTCGATCTTCGCCAGGACGCGGCTCAACTGGTTGGTATCGCGCACCTCGAGAGTGGCGGTGATGAGCGCCAGGTTGTCCTGCCGGGCAGTCACCGCGGAGGCGTCTTCCAGGTTGATCTTGGCCTGCTCCAGGATGTCGGCGATGTCGCGCAGCAGGCCCGCGCGATCATAAGCTTGCACGCGAATCTTGGCGCGCGACACCGCCGGCGACGAAGATCCCCAATCCACCTTGATCAGACGCTCGCCGGCCAGGTTGAGGACGTTCGGGCAGTCGCGACGATGAATCGAGACCCCGCGGCCACGCGTGACGAAGCCGATGATCTCATCGGGGTGCATGGGATTGCAGCAGCGGGAGATCGTGGTCAGCATGTTGCCCACGCCCTGGACGTAGAAGCCTTCCACGGCCACGGCCGGTTTCTGCGGCGCTTCGGCGCGGCCCAGCGACTCGCTTGCTGATTTGGGCGGCTCTTCCACCTTGCCCAGCTTCAGCACGCGCTCCGCGACCTCGACCGTGGTGATGTCGCTGCAACCGATCTTCTCCAGCAGTTCATCCACCGATGACAGGCCGAACAGATTGGCGATCTCGTCGTAGGTGATCTCGACCCCCAGGCGATCCAGTTCGCGCTGCAAGAGATCGCGACCGGCCGAGATGTTCTCCTCTTTGTCTTGCTGGCGGAACCACTGGCGAATCTTGGTGCGCGCGCGGGCGGTCTTGACGAAGGTCTCATGCGGGCTGACCCAGTCGCGGCTGGGTCCGCCGCGCTTGGCCGTCAGGATCTCCACCTGCTCGCCGTTGACCAACTGGTAATCCAGGTTCACCAGCTTGCCGTTGACCTTCGCGCCGCGGCAGCGATGGCCCACATCGGTATGGATGGCGTAGGCAAAGTCCACGGGCGTCGAGCCAGCCGGCAGGTCAATCACCTCGCCTTTGGGCGTGAAGACATAGACGCGATCCTTGAACAGGTCTTCTTGCAGCGCGTCCAGGAACTCGTTGCCCTCGGCCTTGGCCTGCGACTGCCAGTCGAGCACCGAACGCAACCAGGCGATCTTGCGCTCGTATGTCTCGTCACGGCTGGCCTGTTGCTTATAGCGCCAGTGCGCCGCGATGCCCACCTCGGCGACGCGGTCCATCTCGTGGGTGCGGATCTGAACTTCTAACGGCTTGCCCTCGGGACCGATGACCGCGGTGTGCAGCGATTGGTATTGGTTCTCCTTGGGGTT
>VGOD01000333.1 GCA_016876015.1 Chloroflexota bacterium | reverse complement strand
TGTGCGCAGGGCGTGTGGAGGCGGCCGAGGACAAGATCGCTCAAAGCGACATTGTGCTGACCCAGTTTGAGGTAGCGATTGCGGCCGTCAGTCGGGCTATGGAACTTGGCCGCCAGCATGGCGCGATGACCATCTGGAATCCCGCGCCCGCCCAACCGATCTCGCCCGATCTGTTGCGGCATGTAGACCTGATCACCCCCAATGAGACGGAATGCCGTATTCTGCTGGGCCTGCCTCCGGACGCTCGGACGCCGACGCCAGAGTTGGCCAGGCGACTGCTGGGTCTGGGTGTCAAGTGTGTCGTAGTCACCATCGGCAAGCGCGGCGCGCTCATCGTAACGCCGGACCGCTTCGAGCATGTGCCCGCGCCGCAGATAGACCCTCTGGATCCCACAGGGGCCGGCGATGCCTTCAACGCCGCCCTGGCGGTTGGACTGGGCGAGGGGTTGGAGTTACGCGATGCAGTGGAACGGGCCAATTACGCCGGCGCCTATTGCTGCACCCGTCTCGGGGTGGTGGCTGGCCTGCCCACAAAGGCCGAACTGGAGGCATTCATGCGTTCAACTGGCGCCAGTGCTTCGCCTTCTTGAGACGACATGATTCTCGGGGTTCTGGGCCCCATCAAGGTGGAGATAATTCGATGTCCGTAATGACAGGCCGTGAGCGCGTATTGAAGGCCCTGCGCCGACATCGGCTGGATCGCGTGCCCATTGATCTTGGCGGGACCAAGAACTCGAGCATCCACATCGTCGCCTACGAGCGACTGAAGCGCTATCTGGGGATCTCAGTCCCGACTGAACATCGGTTGGCCGACCGCATGATGCAGATTGTGGATATGGATGAGGTCGTCCTTCAGCGCCTGGATGTTCCTCTGCCTGACCGGCTCCACCTACAGCGTGGTGCGGCGCGAAATCCTGGATGGCACGGCGCCGCTCTACCGCCGCCATACCTGGGCTTACGAGTTGCTGCCGCTGCAGCCGTCCGACCTGGGAGCCTTTTTTCCTGGCCTGGGTGCCGAGCCCTGGGTCGACCAGGAAATCGCCGTCGTCCACGAGGTGGGCAGGCGTGTGGGCGGCAAGATGGACCTGATGCTCGACCCCTCTTGCAACCTGGATACCTTTGGCGCCGCCATCAAGGTTGGCTGGGCCTGCGACGAGGAGCGCTTCTTCTGGCTGGAGGACCCCTACAAGGACGGTGGCATCTCCCAGTTCGCGCATCGCAAGTTGCGCCAGATCATCAAGACGCCGTTGCTACAGAGGGAGCATATGCGCACGTTGGAGCCGCACATTAGAAGCCATGCAGGAGACAGGAATGATCGTTGATGCACACTTGCATTCGGCAACGCATATCGGTGGGGCGCACGTGCGTACAGCCGGACGGTACGGGGTGGTCACAGGCCCCGCTGGCGAGTTCCAGCTTCTGCCCCCATGCTTCGATCCTAGCGCATGCCCTCCAGAAATGACTCTGCGGTTCATGGACTGGGTGGGCATTGATCATGCCTTGTTAATCCAAGGACTGTACTACGGATGGCACAACGGGAGAGAATCGAGGTGTGTCGCAAGTGGCCGGATCGGTTCACAGGGTTGCATTGGTCAGGCCGGATGATCCGCAAAGCACCGCGTCTCTAGAGCGGGCTTTCGACGCGGGGCTGCGAGGGATCGGAGAGATTGAGGTCGCTATCTTCAAGTCGCTCTTCCCTGGCTTCGGTCTGTGTTCCGCGGTGGCAAGAGAGTGGTGGGAAGTCTGCGACCGTCGCCGGGCTCCGGTGATACTCCATCTTTCGGAAGGAGTCGCCGAGGTGGGCGATGTCCTGCACATGGTGGAGGAGTACGACCGCCTGCAAGTGATCATCGCGCATCTCGGGCTGGCCCCTGCCGACGGATGGAAGGAGCAGGTCAGGCTTGGGAAGCACCCGCGCATCTTCATAGCGCAGCCTCTGGCCGCAACCAAAAAGTAGTCCGCCCGGCCGTGCCTATGGCATAATATGGGCGGCGGCCGTCTGACGGTGCTGGTACCGGCGCTGTTCGGCGGGCGTCCTGATCATGCGGGAGGGATGCACTATGGCCGACTTTGAGACAGCCCACGAAGACGCCGTCGAAGGCACACTGACCATGTTCGACCGGATCATTTTCCGGGGCTATTTGAGCAATCTCTTCCCCGACGGTGCGTTTAGGCGCTTTCTGAATGCGAACGGGGTCTTGCTTAAGGATTTCGATGCCTTTGTTGCGCAGACCTCGACAGAACTGAAGGTGCATGTCGAGCAGATGGCCGCCGCCGCCGGCCGGCCGTATGAGTATCTGGACGCGGCCAGCACGTCGGCGAGCGGCGCCTCCAAAGAAGAGCGGGCGCGCGCCATTGCGACGCGGGATCAACTCAGCGCTGGGTTGATTGGCGTTTTCGCAGTGGTGGAACCTTGCCAGTCGTTTCGTGTGCAAGGTAACCGGGCAACCCAGAAACTGGTGGTCACGCGCAAGCGGCGCAAGTGTCTGCATTTCTACCTGTACTTCCTGGATGCTGAGTTCGGTTTCATGCACGTGCGCCTGCAGAGTTGGTTTCCGTTTGATCTGCAGGTCTACATCAATGGCCGGGAATGGCTGGCGCAACGCCTGAGCGCCCAAGGGTTGACGTTCGAACGCTACGATAACACTTTCCTGCACCTGGCGGACCCCGCGGCGGCCCAGGCGCTTTGCGATGCGTTCGCCCACCGCGAGTGGGCCCGCGTGCTGGACGCCTTCGCCCGCAAGGTCAACCCCAAGCTGGCGCTGGTCGAAAGCCGCGGTTTCGGCGGCTACTACTGGACGATCTACCAGGCCGAAATCGCCACCGACGTGATGTTCAAAGACCGTGCCAGCTTGTTAGGCGTCTGGCCCGACCTGCGTCAAGCCGCCCTGAGCGCCTTTTCCGCCGAGGATGTCCTGCGCTTCCTGGGCCGCAAGCTGCATGGCAACTTCACAGGCGAAGTCAAGAGCGATCTCAAGAAACGGCCCGAGGGCTGGCGCATCAAGCATGGGATGAAGGGTAACGCCATCAAGATGTACGACAAGTTCAGTGTGCTGCGCATCGAGACCACCATCAACAATGCGCGCGAGTTCAAGGTGCTCAAGAGCACCGACGACGCGCGGCGCTGGGTACCGATGGGCAAGGGCGTAGCCAACTTCTGGCGTTACCATCAGGTCGGCCGGCAGGCCAATCAGCGCTACCTGGACGCCTTGGCGCAGGTGCCACTCAAAGGCGAGGCAGTCGCCGAACTCGACAGCCTGTGCCGGCGCCGCCGCAAAGACGGCAAGCACTACGCCAAGTTCAACCCGGTGAGCGCCGAAGACTGCGCCCTGTTTGCCGCCGTCCTGGCCGGTGAACATACCCTCAACGGCTTTCGCAATCACGACCTGGTGGCCCGCCTCTATCAGACCGTCGCCAACTCAGTCGCCGAAGCCAAGCAACGCTGTGCCCGCGTCTCACGCTTGATTGCTAAGCTGCGTGGTCATGGCTTGGTCGCCAAGGTCAAAGACGCCCGGCTCTACCGGGTGACCGAGCGCGGCGTGCGTCTGATGTCGGCGGCGCTCGCATTTCGCCGTGAGGATTTCCCGCAGGCTGTCCACGTCGCATGATTCTCGCGAAGCACGCAAATGTTGGCGGGTAATACTATAGAGATGTCTGCCCTGCCCGGTCAATTCGCCAGCGAAGGGTATCCCTATCCGAGCGGACAGGCTGCCGTGCAATGGACTGTTGAAGAAATCGGTAGCGACAAGATCCTGTGGGGAAGTGATGTTCCGGGCATTTTGAGCTTTTGCACCTATCGACAAGCCCTGGATCTGGTTCTCGATCATTGTCGCTTTCTCACCAGGGAACAGCGCGAAGCGGTTGTCGGCGGGAACGCCACACGCCTGCTGCGACACGAGTCGTAGAACGGCTGTGACGTCTCCAAACCGGAAGACATCAAGCGGCGGGTGGAGAAGACAGTGGAACTGCACGGCCCCCTGGACTGCCTGATCAAGAATCATAGCCGTGTCGGAGGTCGGCAGGGCCATGCAGGTTGGTGCGAACCGGTTCATTTACGAGGAAGTGAAAGGATGGGGGCAGCTCCCCATAGGCATCAAGCTAAGGTCGTTCTGGTCTCATCGCGCGCTTGTAAGGGGTCTGCGACCCCGCCTTGACCGCTTGTTTGGCCGCTTCTGGCGGGACCGTCGCCAGCAATGGGGCGTCGGCGCTGCTCGACCGGGAAGTACACTGCCTACCGCGAGCAGTTGCCGCGCCTCGACCGCCGGTCACAGACCGGCGGTGAGCTGCCGAAAGGCTTAGCTTGATGCCTATGGGGCAGCTCCCCCAAGGTTGGACGTTCCACGCGGTTGCGGATGTGGGGGTGGACTCGCAGGACAGGCTGTATGTCTTGACCAGAGGCACACACCCCGTGGTCGCACTAGATCGCGAGGGCCATTTCTTAGAGTCATGGGGCGACGAGCAATTCGTGCGACCCCATGGGCTGTTCATTACGCCGCACGACGTGTGTGTGGATCCCAATGGCACCGTCTACGTGGCCGACCGCCTGAATTTGCGCATCCAAGTGTTTACGTCGCACGGCCAGTTCGTCAGTGAGTGGCGCGACGTACGCTGGCCCAATGCCATGTGCCCTGATGCTCAGGCGCAAGGCGGGCTGCCGAGCCACCCATGCCTGTGCCGATCGGTGGGACCGGGCACGATATCGGCCCCTCGGTGTCGCACAAGGCCGAGGTGGCCCGCAAGCAGGTGCGCGAAGCTGACTGAGCGGCGTGCGGATTGTCCAAAGTCCAGAGCTGACTACAGTCTGACTACGAGCCCCTTGTCAGGATGGGCAGTTTGTGGTAGTGTATTTAGGGGAGTGCAGCAGACTCCGCGGCAAGCTATGGGATCTGCTGGAGGTGCTTCATGACGGTTGCCGTTTCCCCCACAGGCATGGTGGTGCCCATGCCACACGACGCGTCCCGACGTCGGCACCCCAACGCACCTTGCACTCTGCAACGCTCTCGGCGCCAGACGCAGAAGGAGGTGGGTATCGCGCAAGTTTGGATGCTCGGGCCAGCGGAAGGGCACTAGTGGGTCGTTTGGTTCGTCGTCAGCCATTTCTTGAGTAGGCCAGGACGCTGCCGTACAGAGTGTTGGGTGCAGGCCCCCGAGCCGCCAAGGGCATGACGCCGTTCTC
>VGOD01000332.1 GCA_016876015.1 Chloroflexota bacterium | reverse complement strand
ATCTCACCCTGGCCGCCAACCAGCACCGCGCCGACGCCGACTTCGGCTACACCGGTGTTGGCTCGCTAGCGGGGGTCGTCTGGTTCGACGCCGACGCCCAGGCCGACCGCGACGCCGGCGAGATCGGCCTCTCCGGCGTCACCGCCAACCTGATCTGGGCCGGTCAGGATGGGAGATTCAACACTGCCGATGACTGCTGGTCGACCGCGGTGACTGCGGCTTCGGGCAGTCACGCGTTCCCGCGCCTGCCAGCCGGCAACTACCGGGTGTTGGTGGATACTGCAACCCTGCCGCCAGGGCTGATAGCTACTTACGATCTGGACGGCATCCTCGATTCGGCCGTCACCCTGGACCTCGGGGCAGGTCAGAACCGGAACGATGTAGACTACGGCTATACCGGGCTGGCATCAGTAGGCGGAATCGTGTGGCTCGATCTTGACCGGAATGGCCGGCGCGACGGCGAGGAACCTGGCATCGCGCACGTGACGCTCAATCTCGCCTGGGCCGGGCAAGATGGTGTGTTTGGCACCGCCGACGATGTGGCGTACGCTCGCGCGACAGCCACAAGCGGCAGCTACACCTTCCCGAATCTGGCCAGTGGCGTGTTCCGCGTGACCGTGGATACGGCGTCACTTCCGACCCCGATGAATGCCACCTATGATTTGGACGGCAACTCCGACTCGACGGCTCTACTGGCTCTGGCCCCGCTTCAGAGCCGCGACGATGCCGACTTCGGCTATGCGCCGCCAGCGACCTGGGCATTCTTCGGGCACGTCTACGAGGGCTATCCTGGCGACACATCGAGGCCAGTGGATAGGGTGACGGTCAGGCTGTACGGCAGCCAGACGGCGGATGCCCTGGGGGCGTTGCTGATGACCAGAGTCACAGCCGACGGCGGAGCTTTCTCGTTCTGGTACATCGGACAGAACTACCCGTTCGTTCACTTGGTCGAAGAAGACCTGCCGCACTGGCTCTCTACCGGCGCAACTGCGGCCACGGGCGGTGTGGTAGTGCATGCGAATCACATTCGCTTTGACGGCCCCCAGATGGGGCATTACTACGTGGCTAACGCCTTCTTCGATCGGTTGACGGTCACCCTGACTCCCACGCCGACGCCCGAACCGACTCGCACGCGCACACCGACGCCGACCGCGTCGCTCACGCCAACGCGTACTTCGACTCCCACCCCAACGCGCACACCGTCGCCGACATCCACCTCGACGCCAACGCCGACGATGACGCCGACGCCAACGCCGACAAGTACTTCCACGCCTACGGCCACGCCGAGTTCGACAGCCACCCCGACGGCGACGAACACCGCGAGTCCGACGCCAACCGTCACGCCGACTGCCAGTCCCACCCATACCCCGACCAGCACGCCTGGCCCGCCACGGATCCATCTGCCGCTGATCCCGATCTACGCGCCGCCAAATCAGATCGCCTATATCTACGACACCGATCGTACTGTTGCCGATGACTACTACACTTTTCTGCGACGCCACGGCTACGACATTGACCTGGAGGCTATGGATGCGTTGAAAGGTAAGGACCTCAGCGCCTACTGGCTGGTGATGATAGACCCCCACACCGGCAGTGACTCGACATGGGGACAGCCGGATCTCGTGGCGCACATCACAGCGACTCACAAACCGGTGCTGGGTCTCGGACTTGGGGGCCGGCGCTTCTTCAACCAGATGGGGTTGAGTATGGGCAGCGAGGAGGGCGAGGCCGATCTCGATCCCAACGGCTCGGCCGCCGCCAACACGACCACTCGTGTTGTTTCGTCTGCGCACCTGGCATGGGGCAGCACAGAAAACCCGATCCCCATTCCCGCTGATGGGTTGGTGAGGCTGTACCAGCGGTCAGCCTTTGTGGCTGTGGCGGACAGCGCACTGACCCCTGATGCGACACGCGTCGGTCAGCTGCCGGATGCAGCCGCCTACACACTGGTGGGTGAGGCGGAGCACTTCCTGTGGGGCTATGCCAACGGACCAGGCAGCATGACTCCCGATGGACATTGGGTGCTACTGAATGTGATACGGTTTCTGATGAAACCATAGCATGAACGTCACGCCAGGCGCCGGATGCTTGCCATAAGCATTCGGCGCCTGGTTCCAGGACCAGGAGACAACCAGTGAAACCCGAGGACTCGATCAAGTTCATTTGCCGCACTCAGGCCGGCGATCACCTGAGGAGATGGGTCCTGATGCTCTGTGCACTCCAGATCATCTGCCTGACTTCAGTCGCCGCCAGAGCAGCGCCAACTAGCGCGCTCTCGGGGCCATCCGACATACCAACACCCACCTATGCGGAGCAAGTCATCGAGTTGATCAACAGCGAACGCAGCAATGCAGGACGGCCGCCGCTCAAACGGGCCGCGGAGCTGGATCTCTCTTCAGGAGGGCACAGCCATCGCATGGCGACGGCCGATTTCTTTGGTCCCTGCGATCTGGAAACCCACACGAAGCCATGGGACCGAATGACAGCAGCCGGCTACGCCTGGAATTCGGCGGGCGAGAACATCGCCGCGGGTTACACGACGCCTTCGGCGGCTGTAGCGACGTGGATGGCCAGCCCGGTAGCGCGCAACAGCATTCTCTCGACTGTCTTTCGGGAGACCGGCGTCGGTTACTCCCACCAACCAACGGATCAGAACAACGTAGCCATGGATACGAACGGCGATTGCACGGCCGAAAGCGTCAGCGGCCCCTTCTATCACTACTGGGTTCAGGATTTCGGCATGAGGGCGAGTGTGTGGCCGCTAGTCATCGCAGGCGAAGCGTTTCAAGTTGCTTCGCTGCAAACCACCTTGTTCATCTATACTCCCACGGTGTCTTCTCAGATGCGCTTCAGCAATGACGGCCTGGCATGGTCACCCTGGCAGCCGTTTACAACGACCCAGGTCTGGAACCTGAGCCCTGGCAGTGGGCTAAAGACCGTTTACGCGCAAGTGTACAACGGCGCGGTGACGTATGTTGTCAGCGATACCGTCTATCTGAATGCGCCCGGGCCCGCCGCGGTGATCGTGGATATCGGTCGTGATCCAGCGCCCGTATTGACCTGGGAGCACCAGACACTCAACCTATGGTACGACGTCTACCGCAGCACCACGAATCCCTACTTCATTCCTGGTACTGGAGACGCGGTCTTGACCGGCCCGGCCATTCCCGCGCCCTGGTCCGGCTCGAAGGTCACATTCCATGACATCTCTGCTGTTCTGAACGGCATCTACTTCTACGTTGTCCGCGCCGTGGCAGGCGACGGCGAGACGACCGCCGACTCCAACCGGATCGGCTACTTTGCTTTTGGCCTGGTAGCAGGAGACTGAGATCTCGGGTGGGGCAGCAGCGCAGAACTTCGCCGCTCTCATCTGGCACGATTCCCCGCGTCGAACCGGGTCGCCGCGTTCCACTTCGCGCTGACGCCGGGCGCACAGTAGTCACATGACGGACAGAGCCTGATTCGCAACCCGAAGGGTGTGGGCAAACCCTTCGGGTTTTTTGTCGCCTGTGGTAGAATGCCTCTATGCACGAGCCGCGAGGTGAAGACCCAGGCGTTCAACAAGATCGGTTTCCAGGAAAAGGACAACCATGAGCATCGGCGCATTCACCGACAAGACGCGTCAACCCACCGAGGCGGAGATCCAGGCGGCGATTGGGACGCAGCTTTCGGCCTGGCGCGATCTGCTCCGGTTCATCCGTGAGAACTATTCGCCCGACGAGGATTTCAAGTTCCTGTACGGCAAGAAGTACGGGTGGGCGTTGCGCTTCCGCATGGGTGGACAGCTTCTCACGTCGCTCTATCCGGCCGCTGGAGGCTTCACCGTCCAGGTCAACCTCAGCCCGGCGGCCGTTGAGCGCGCCCAGCAGATGGGGCTTGGCGAAAGCGCGCAGGCTGCGATCGCCTGGGCCACCCCGTATCCCGAAGGGCGTTGGCTGTTCATCCCGGTGCAGGCGGCGGGCGATGTCGGGGATATCCAGAAGCTGTTGGCGTTGCGGGTGGAAGCGAAGGGGCTGCGCGAGGCGCGGTAGCATTACATCTGCTGTACCGCGCTGCGCCGCCGCGGCCAGACGAGGTGAGGGCGGCGAACGGTAAAGTAGCCGAAGCGTTCGATTTTAACGCACAACAAAGGCGATTCTTCTAAATGTCTCTTGCTCTCAACAAACCCAAACTCGACAACCTGGCTGGTGACATCTGGAAATCGGCCGAGCGGCTGCGCGGCAAGTTCAAGGCGTATGAATATCAGAATGTCATCCTGCCGATCATCGTCATCCGCCGCCTGGAGTGCGTGCTGCTCGCGTGGCGGGAAGCGAAGCGCGCCGATGTGCTGGCAAAGCGACCGGCCATCGGCGAGGAGGAGTTGGACCGGCTCGTGAAAGGCATGGAGCTGGGCACGGCACCTTTCTCCAACAAGACCGACTGGACGCTGCGCAAGGTGTACGAGGAAGATCAAGCGTTGCTCGAAGCGAACTTCCGTGCCTATATCAACGGCTTCTCGAAGAACGTAGACGAGATCATCGAGCACTTCAACTATCGGGCCACCATCGGCCAGATGGTGAAGAACAACCGCCTGGCGCCGATCCTGAGCCAGTACAAGGAGCTGGAGCTGGGGCCGGATCAGCTTTCACCGCTGGAGATGGGCTACATCTACGAGGAGTTGCTCCGCCGCTTCTCGGAGCAGAGCGGCGAGGAAGCCGGAGAGCACTTCACCCCGCGCGAGGTGATCCGGCTGATGGTGGAGCTGCTCGACATCCCGATCCCCGACCGGCACATCTCGATTTATGATCCGGCCTGCGGCACCGGCGGCATGTTGTCGGTCGCCAAGGAGCACCTGCTCGACCGCGCAGCCACGCCGGAGGAGCGGGCGAATGTCGAGAAGTACGTCACCGTCCACGGGCAGGAGCTTTCGCCGACCAACTACGCCATCTGCCAGGCCGACCTGCTGATCAAGAACGACCAGCAGGCGAAGGTATACCTGGGCAACTCGCTGATCCCGCACGATCCGCGCAGCCGGGAGCCGGGCGATCAACTGCCTGAGTCACAATACCGCTTCGACTTCATGCTCTCCAACCCGCCTTTCGGCGTGACCTGGGGCGGCAAGGACGGTTACGAAGCCGAGGCGCGTAAGCTGGTGAAGACCCGCTATCAGGCCGGGATGCCGCGCGTCAACGACGGCGCGCTCCTCTTCCTGCAAACGATGCTCGCCA
>VGOD01000331.1 GCA_016876015.1 Chloroflexota bacterium | reverse complement strand
CTGGCCAGCAACGGCTTCGGCCAGATCATGGCCCTCTATCAAACAGGCCCCAGCAGCCTGGCCAGCAGCCTCTGGAACGGCGCGACCTGGTCGGCGCCGGCCGCGCTCGCCACCGGCCTGGGCAACCTCGGCCCGCAAGTGGCCTTCCTCTCGCCCACCACGGCCATCGCCGCCTGGTCGGAAACGAACCTGACCAGCGGGCAATTGCCCGGCCTGGGCATCGAGGACGTGATCAAGGCCCGGCGCATCGCCTTTGCCATCTGGGATGGCGTATCGTGGTCCGCCGGCCAACCCCTCACCGCACCTGCCCTGGGCGATGCCGGCGTGGCCCTGGCCGCCTGCCCGGCATGGCAGCCCGGCTGTCCCGCCGGCGGCGCGGCTGTGGCCGTCTGGGAGCGCAACCTCTCGGCCAATCTGGAGGCCCGCGCCATCCGGCTGTACTACGCCCGCTACCAGAACGGTGCCTGGAGCGCGCCCCAGCCCGTGGACAACGCCGGCGCCTTCACCGACATCCTGCCCCAGGCCGCCTATCTCAACGGCGTCCCGCTGGTCGCCTGGGTGCGCGACAGCGATACGGATCTCACCGACGCCACGTCGCGGCGCATCGCCCTGCGTTTCCTGGACGGCGGTCCCACCTTCACGCCCGCGGAGCTGCCCGCGGCCATCGCCGAAGTAGCGTTGGCCGTGGACGGCGCCGGCGCGCCTTTCCTGGCCTTCACCCGCTTCGAAGACCCCGGCCTGCTGCTGGGCAACCAGCGGCTCCTCTGGCTGGCCAAGGGGACGTGCCTCGGCGCCGCCTGCACCTGGCAGCCGCACCCCGTGACCGACGCGGCCGGCCGGCAGCTCTACGCCGAGCGGCCCCGGCTGACGGTGGGCGCCGACGGCCAGCCGCGCGTCACCTTCCGCGGCCTCGGCTTCGGCGGCGACCTGCCCTCACAGCCCGGCGACCCGCCCGGCATGACCTTCAACCGGGGCGAATTGGCGCAGGCGGTGGTGAACCCGGCCACCGGCCAGGCCGCGCCCGCCTACCTGACCCAGGACGCGGCGGTGAACTGGCTGCCCGCAGCCGCCTACGACCCGCTGCTGGGCGCTTCCCTGGCGACGGCGATCAAAAATGTGCCGCAAGCTGCCAGCTTGCGCTACGACTCGCAAGCCAGCGGCTTGCGGTACAGCCCGGCTCCCGACCTGCCCATCGCCGCCGCGGCTGTGGCCGGCCTGCCCGACTTCGTGCTGGCGGACGCGACCGTGACCGGCGGCCCCGCCACCGGCAACCCCCTGCGGCTGACCGTCCGCATTGCCAATGCCGGCGCGGCCTGGCCCGGCTCGGCGGAGCAGCCGCTGGAGATTGCGGCCGCGTGGGACGGCCCGCCGGGCATCGGCGCCCCCGCCGGGCTGATCGCGTTGACCAGCCTGGGGTCGGCGCCCTTCGTCACCGTGGCCCTCGACCTGGCGCCGCCGCCCGCCGGGCTGGACGCGGCGCACGCCCTGCACGTGGCCGTCAACCCCGGCTTCCCCATCGCCGAGGCGGACGCCGGCAACAACAGCCAGACCCTCACCGCCGGCGGCATCGCCGCGCCCCTGGGGCTGTGGGCGCAGGTGCAGCCGGGCAGCCCGCTCGTCTTCCTGGGTTGGGACGCGGTGGCCGACCGGCGGGTGGCGGGCTACCGCGTCTACCGCTTGGGAAACGGCGGCGCCTGGCAGCCGGTGGGCAGCAGCTTCGCGCCCGGCTACGTGGACGTGACGGCCAGCGCGCTGGCCGCGTATCGCTACGCGGTGGCGGCGTATACGGCCGAGGGCGGCGAGTCGCCGCTCAGCCAGCCGGTCGGCGTGGGCGAACGGCCGCGGCGGGTCTATCTGCCGTTCGTGGGGCGGGATTTGAGACGGTGACGCAGCGCCGCGGCTCACGTACATCTCATATCTCCAAGCCCAACCAAAAGGAGTCGAACCATGAAACTCCAGCATCTCGTCCGTTTCGGCGTCACCGCCTTGACCCTGCTGCTGATCGCGCTGGTGATCGGCCCGGCGGCCGGCGTGCGCGCCCAGGACGGCGGGCCGACTGCTGGCGTCGCCAGCGAACCCCAAGCCCCGGCCACTGTCCTCAGCACAGCTGCTTCGACTCCGCTCAGCACAGGCTTCACCTACCAGGGCCGGCTGAACGACGGCGGCAGCCCCGCCAATGGCGCCTACGACTTCCAATTCAAGCTCTTCGACGCGGCCAACGGCGGGACGCAGATCGGCAGCACGGTGACCCTGGATGACGTCTCCGTCGGCAACGGCCTGTTCACGGTGCAGCTCGACTTTGGCGCAACGGCCTTCACCGGGGACGCGCGCTGGCTGGAGATCCAGGTACGAGCCGGGGCCAGCAACGGCAGTTACACCGGGCTCAGCCCGCGGCAGACGCTGACCGCCGCGCCGTATGCCCTGAGCCTGCGGCCAGGGGCGGTGGTCGTCGGCGCCGGCACAACCCTGACCCTCGCCGGGGGGGATGTCGGGCTTGACGCCACCGGCGTCACCACCGGCGTATATGGCGAGAGCAGCAGCATCGATGGCAAGGGTGTTTTCGGCAAAGCCACCGCCGCCAGCGGCTTTACCTACGGCGTGTACGGCGAGAGCGCCAGCGCCGCCGGCTACGGCGTGGTCGGCAAGGCCTCCGCTGCCAGCGGCATCACCACCGGCGTGTACGGCGAGAGCGCCAGCACCGACGGCCGCGGCCTGTACGGCTGGGCCACGGCCATCAGCGGCGCCACCACCGGCGTGACCGGCCAGAGCAACAGCACCGCAGGCTATGGCGTGGCCGGCCTCGCCACCGCCAGTGGCGGCATCACCTACGGCCTATACGGCCAGAGCGACAGCACCGCCGGCTACGGCGTGTACGGCTGGGCCACTGCCGGCAGCGGCGCCACCTACGGCGTGGCCGGCCAGAGCAACAGCACCGCCGGCTACGGCGTGGTCGGCCTCGCCACCGCCGGTAGTGGCCATACCTACGGCGTGTACGGCAGCAGCGACAGCACCGCCGGCCGCGGCGTGTATGGCTATGTCAGCGCCGCCAGCGGGGACGCCTACGGCGTGTATGGCCGGACCAACAGCACCGATGGCCGCGGCGTGTACGGCCGGGCCACTGCCGGCAGCGGCATCACCACCGGCGTGTACGGCGAGAGCGCCAGCACCGTCGGCCGCGGCGTGTACGGCTACGCCGACGCCGGCACCGGGGTCACTACCGGCGTGTACGGCGAGAGCGCCAGCACCGACGGCCGCGGTCTGTACGGCCTCGCCACCGCCGGCGACGGCTTCACCTACGGCGTGTACGGCGAGAGCAATAGCATCGCCGGCTACGGCGTGGTCGGCAAGGCCGACGCCGCCAGCGGCATCACCACCGGCGTGTACGGCGAGAGCGCCAGCACCGATGGCCGCGGCCTGTACGGTTGGGCCACTGCCATCAGCGGCGCCACCTACGGCGTGGTTGGCCAGAGCAACAGCATATCCGGCCGCGGCGTGTACGGCGTCGTCACCACCAGCAGCGGCATCACCGCCGGTGTGTACGGCGAGAGCGCCAGCACCGCCGGCTACGGCGTGGTCGGCGAAGCCACCGCCACTAGCGGCTTCACCACCGGTGTGTACGGCGAGAGCGCCAGCACCGTCGGCCGCGGTCTGTACGGCCTCGCCACCGCCAGCGGCGGCTTTACCACCGGCGTGTACGGCGAGAGCGCCAGCACCGACGGCCGCGGCGTGGTGGGCGTGAGCGCCGGCAGTTCCGGCACAGGCGTGTACGGTAACGGGATACGCGGTGTGTATGGCCAGACCGACGCCTACGGCGGCCGCGGCGTGCATGGCATCGCCACCCTCAACATCGGCGACTCCTACGGCGTGTACGGCGAGAGCAACAGCGCCGTCGGCTATGGCGTGTACGGTAGAGGGGGTTACGGCGTGTTCGGCGAGAGCGATAGCCCCGCCGGCTATGCCGGCTACTTCTATGGCAGAGTACGCGTGAGCGGCGACTTCAGCGTCGGCGGCGCCAAAGCCTTCAAGATCGACCACCCCCTCGACCCCGCCAACCGCTACCTCTACCACTTTGCCCAGGAATCGCCCGAGGTGCAGAACGTCTATAACGGCGTGGTCGCCCTGGACGCAGCGGGCCAAGCCGTCGTGGCCCTGCCGGGGTATTTCTCCGCTCTCAACACCGGCGCCTTCCGCTACCAGCTCACCGCCATCGGCGCGCCGATGCCCAACCTGCACATCGCTCGCAAGATCGAGGGCAACAGCTTCGAGATCGCCGGCGGCGCGGCCGGCAAGGAGGTCTCCTGGGAGGTGACGGCCGTGCGCAACGACCCCTACCTGCGCGACCACGCGGCCCAGGCCGAGGTGGACAAGCCGGCCGATGAGCAAGGCAAGTACCAATATCCCCAGGGCTACGGCCAGCCGGCCGAGATGGGGCTGGATTACCAGCACGGCGCCCAGTTCGGCCAGGCAGCAGAGGTCGCACCACTCTCCGGCCGGGGCGGGGAGTGAGGGAAAGGAGAGGATCATGAACAAGCGCTCTCGATCCTGGCTCTGGGCCTTCCTGCTGCTGCTCGTTCCGGCCCTGGCGCTGGCCCAGGCGGGCGGGCCGTATGACCTCTCCTGGAGCACGGTGGACGGCGGCGGTCACACCTTCAGCACGGGCGGGGCATACACCCTGGGCGGCACGGCCGGCCAGCCGGACGCCGGCGCGCTGAGCGGCGGCAGTTACACACTCAGCGGCGGCTTCTGGCTGTGCGTCACCGCGGCTGTGGCCGCCGCCGATATCGCGGCCAGCGGCGCCAACGTCACCCTGACCTGGACCGCCGGCGAGCCCACGGCCAACATCTACCGCAGCCAGGACGACCCCTACTTCACGCCCGGCGCGGTCTATGCCGGCGGCGTGAGCAGCGCCTGGACCGATCCAGGCGCGGCCGGCAACCCCGCCCACAACTACACCTACATCGTCCGCGCCCAGGGCGGCTGCGGTGAGTCGGCCGACAGCCAGCGGCTGGGCGAGTTCGATTTCACCCTGGTCCCGGGCAGTTGATCAGAGAGCCATGGCGCTGAGCGACATCGAGCAGGTGATCGCCGCGCTGACCCCCAGGCCAGCCATGCCCAAGGAGCATTTGGTGTGTCTAATACACTCATCCACGCCGTCACCGGCGCGTTCGGCTACTCCGGCAAGTACATCGCCCGCCGCTTGCTGGCCGCGGGCCGCGCGGTGATCACCCTCACCATCTCGACCGA
>VGOD01000330.1 GCA_016876015.1 Chloroflexota bacterium | reverse complement strand
TCTGGCCCGGCCGGTATCTTGCTTCTCCAACGCGATGTAGCCCAGAGCCACGAGGGTTTCGATGCTGCCGAACTGGAACCCGATCTCCGAAAACGCCGCCAAAGCCGCTTGCAGGGCGGATTCCGCTTGGTCGTACTCGCCCAGCAGGAGCAGGCTCAGGCCGAGACCATTGCCGAACCAGGCGGTCATGGGCCGATTTCCGATTTCTGACATCCCGGCCAACCCTGCGGCAAACGCAGCGACTGCGCCGGCATTATCTTCTCGGCTCAGGCACACATAGCCTGAGAGATAGTGCGAGGCGATTTGCTGACCCAGCAGGTCTAGCTCTTGCGCCAAGGCCAGATGCTCGTCTCGCAAGGACTGGCAACGGAGAACGTCTTCCTGTAATACGGCCTGGATCACCGCGTTGAACAGGGCCGACAGCCGCTCCCGTGGGGGAAGCTGCGTGCTGGGCAGCGCCAATAAGCTATCCAACCAAGTGCGCCATTCGGCGCGCCGACCCGACCAGAACCACGCGTGCGAGGCGACCTGCAACCCCGGCCCGGCCTGCCCCGTATCGAGCGACCAACGCATGGCGGCGCGGAGGTTCGCCAGCTCCGCCTCCAAGCGATAGAGATCCTGGAAGTGATGCTCCTTCCAGCCGGCATAGTATTCTGCGTGTTTGCGGCCAACGATCTGGCTCTCCCCACTCTCGATCAGCCGCTCCAGGGCGAACTCGCGGATCGTCTCGTACATGTGGAAGCGCGAGTCGCCAGCCGTCTCGTATCGCAATCCGCCGGATTGCGTCTGGCGAGACGACGACAAGCCGGCGGATTGTGCTACGCGTCCATTGGTCGCAGCCGCTCGCCCGGCGTGATACACTGAGCTTGAGCTGTACAGCAGCCCCTTGTCGAGCAGCGCCTCGATCCCGCTGCGCACATCCAGGTCGCCGTTCGCACATACCGCCTCGGCCGCATCCAGCGAACACCCACCGGCGAAGACCGCCAGCCGCCGGAAGAGCATCTGCTCGGCCCGGCTGAGCAGGGCGTGGCTCCATGCGATCGAGGCGCGCAGGGTGCGTTGGCGCGGCGGCAGGTCGGCCGGGCCGGCGGTGAGCAGCGCCAGCCGGCTGGAGAGGCGGGTCAGGAGCGCTTGGGGCGTGAACGCCCGAATGTGCGCGGCCGCCAGCTCGATTGCCAGCGGCAGTCCATCCAGCCGTGCGCAGATGTCGGCCACGGCTTCGACGTTCTCCGCGGTGAGGCTGAAGTCGGGTCGGACGGCGCGCGCCCGATCCACGAAAAGAGCTACGGCCGCCGCGGTCACCGCCGCTCCTGGCTGTAACTGCGTTCGGTCGGGGGCGGCCGGCACCGTCGGCAGCGGGGACACGGGGAAGCGGCGCTCTCCGCGCACGTGGAACGGCTCCCGGCTGGTCGCCAGGATGCGCAACTGGGGACAGCCCGTCAGCAGGTCGGCCAGCAGCGGCCCGGCGGTGATGCATGTCTCGCAGTTGTCCAGCACCAGCAGCAGTTCCGCATTGCGCAGCCGGCCGGCCAATTGCACCAGCGGATCAGCCGGGCCGGCGAGCGCGAAGCGCAGCGCGGCTGCGATGGCCGAGACGACGAGTTCAGGGGTATCAGCCGCTTCGAGCGAGACCCAGCACGCGCCGTCGCGGAAGGCGCAGGCTTCGCGGGCCGCAGTCTCGAGCGCCAGCCGCGTCTTGCCGACGCCCCCCGTCCCGAGCAGGGTAAGCAGCCGCACGTCCGCCGCGCCCAACTGCTCGGCGATCTGCGCCATCTCGGACGCGCGGCCGACGAAGGCGGTGAGTTGCGCTCGGCCCGGCCAGTTGTGCAGCGGTGGCCGGCGAGGCCGTTGGTGCGCGTCCGCCGCGATGCGGTCGTGCAGCGCGACCGTCTCGGCTTCCGGCGGCGCATCCAATTCGGTCGCGAGGGTCTGGCGCAGCGCCTTGTAGTGCGCCAGCGCGGCGTTGCGTTGGCCGCGCCAACTCAAGGCCGCCATGAGCTGGCGGTGCGCGTCTTCGGCCAGCGGATCGAGGCCGATCTGCTGCCGGGCAATGGCCGCCATCCGCTCGTAATCCCCGCACAGGGCATGGTGCTCGGCCAGCGCGTGCAGCGCGGCGTGCGCCAGCCGCGCCAACTGCTCGCGCTTGACCAGCGCCCATTCCTCGAAGGCGACGCTGTCCTTGAGGAAGAAGCCGGCCAGGAAATGCCCGCGATAGAGGGCGGCCGCGCGTTCCAGGCGCTCCACGCACGCCCGGCACGCCTCGCGGCGGCGATGGGGGTGCCGCTCGCAAGCCGCGACCGCCGCGGCGAATGTGTTCACGTCCACCGCGCAATCGGCGGCCGGGTTGAGTTGCAGGGTTTGCGGGGTAATCAAGAGGGGCGGCGGATCCGCTGCGCCGAAGACCTGGCTCAACTGGTGGAGCGCCTGGCGCAGGCTGTGGCGCGCGTCCGCATCCGGCTGCTCGGGCCAGAGCAGCCCGGCGAGCACCTCCCGGCGGTGCGGGCGGTCGGATTCCGCGGCCAAGTAGGCCAGCAGCGCCTGGGTCTTCGCCCACATCGGCGTCGAGACAGGCGCGCCGGCCAGCGTGATTTGCGGAGGCCCCAGGAGGGAGATCACCAGCCCGGACATGATGTGCTCCGTTCATGGCCTGGTACGCGATGAGTCAATCATACCGTATGGCGGCGTGGCTGTCAATAGATTTCTTGACGATTTCTTGACGCCGCCCTGCTACACTCACGCGCGAAAGGAGATGTCCCATGAACAACCAACACACGTCAATGAAGTTTGGTCTCTTGGCCCTGCTCATCACCATCGCGCTTGCCGCCACGATGGTGTTGAGCGGATGCGTACCCGCCCCCACCGGCGTCCAGGCGGCAGCGAACAGCCTACAGGGGGTCTGGATCGTGACTGTGTCGCCCAAAGACCAGCCGCCCTTCACGAGTTTGGTGTCGTTCCACAGCGACGGCTCGATGACCGCCAACGAGAGCGACGGCCGGATCGGCATCGGCGTTTGGGAGAAGGCGTCCGATCATAGCTATGCCTTCACGTTATGGGAATACTGGAAGGAAGGAGAATCTTTCTTCCAGGCCAAGATGAGCAGTTCCCTCGAGCTCAGCAAAGGCGGGGATGAATACAACGATGCATTCAAATTCCAGGTCTTTGTTGTGGGCAATCCGAACCCGGTTGTCGAGGGTTCAGGGACCGGCGCCGGCGTCCGGATGCGCGTGAAGTAGGGCGCGGATGCTTACTGTGAACGGATAAGCAGATGCCGCGCGCGGCATCTGCTTATCCGCTTTTTTGAGGGATCGGTCTGGTCACACAGAAGAACGCGGGGGCCAAACGTAAGGCCATTCTTGCTATTCCCTGCACAGCGCTGTTTTTGACCTATGCGAGCCGCACCGGCTGTCCAGTGCGCGCCGACCGGGTGAATGCGTCCAGCACCTTCAGCACACGCCGGCCATCGCTCACCGTGCATGAGGGCTGCCGCCGCTCCCAAATCGCCTGGGCGAACTCGGCCAACTGCGGCCGGTGCATCACCATGCGGAGATCCTCGACTTGGGGCAGATGGATGGTGGTCGGCTGGCTGTAGGCGGGCAGCGCGGCGCTCACCACCTCGATGCTGTAGGTGAAGCCAACACCGCGCAGGTTGATGCGTCCCTGGCGGCCGTAGATGTCCAGGTTGCTGTAGAGTCCGGCGTGGGAAGTCTGCGTCGCCATGCCCTGCGCCGCCGCACCCCGGCTGAACCGGATCTCAAATGTGGTCGTCTCATCCGCACGTGTGTCGGCGCGGTAGCGGATGTTGGCGGACACCTCGACTGGCTCATCGCCCATGTACCAGAGCATTTGATCCACCAGGTGCGTTCCGACATAGAGCATGGGGCCGCCGCCCGTGTCCAGGCTCGCCCGCCAACCCGCCGACATGGGGCCGATGCCGATCGCGCCGATCATGGCTTGAATCTCGCCCACCGCGCCGGCATGCAACAGCTCAGCCACCTTCTGCCAGGCCGCGATGTAGCGGAAGGAATAGCCGGACATGAAGCAGATGCCCGCGCGCGCGACCGCCTCTTCGAGCTGCACCGCCTCCTTTTCATCTATGCCGATCGGCTTCTCGGCCATCACGTGCTTGCCGGCCTGGATGGCGGCCAGCGCGCACTCGTAGAGCGCGTCGTGCGAGGTCGCGACGAAGACGGCGTCCACATCCGCGCCCTGCAGTAGATCTTCTGTCGAGGCGTACACCGCCGCGCCGCCGGCAATCGCGGCCACGCGCGCCGCGGCCGCCTGATCGGGATCAGCGCAGGCAACGACGCGCCATGCGTTGCCCGTGACGACCGTCCGCGCCAGGATGCCGCCCTGGTAGCCGCAGCCGATGATGCCCACGCGAAGAGGTGTTTGTGCGTCCATTGTATATTCTCCATGCGCTCAGAGCTTATGTGGCAGCGTGCTGTCGTTCGTAGTGGATGACGCCGATACCATCTTGGATGTGCATGTCGAGATCCGCTTGCGGCGTGAGCCGGTGGGCGTTGGCGCCCAGGCCGGTCAAGGTTGGCGTATAGACCCGATGCCCTGCCGCCCGCAGCCTGGGGACAACGAGATCCCAGGTGCTCGCGCCCTGCCATGCGCCATGAACGAGCACGAAGGTCGTCATTGCTTGCCTCCTCGTGTAAGACCCTTCGGGTTGGGAAACCCGAAGGGCTTTGGTTGTTGGCCCGTGCTCGAACGACTGAACTGTCTACGCAGATGGCCCCGTGCCTCTCTCGATGCCCATGATTGTCTCGCTCACCATATAGCGGAACAATCCAATCTTTTCCACACCGGCCGTATCCATCATAGCAGACTCGACATCCGGATACTCCATGATGAAGAACATCCCGTACTTGTCGTTCGACCAGCGACAGTCGTAGTATGGCGTCGCCATTTTCCCGCCCGCTTCTCGGATTGCCGCCCACATTTGCTCCCCGAGCCTCTGTTTTTCCTCTTCGGAGAGCTGATAGTAGGCTTCAGTGCGTCCCCGAAACAGGACCAGCTTGTAGATTTTCGTTGACATGGTGACCTCCAGGTATGAATATCGAGACAGCCAAACTCTGCGAGGAGCAGGATCGCAACTATCCCACCACGCTCCGGGCATAATCCTCCACGCTCCGCAGCTTGAGCGGGAACGCCTTCAAGGTGGCTTTCATATCAATCGCCGGCGTGCTGGCGTAGCTGATCATCAGCCCGACGAACGACTTCTGCATCGGGTCGGTCG
>VGOD01000329.1 GCA_016876015.1 Chloroflexota bacterium | reverse complement strand
CATCAGGTCTGCAATCAACTCAGGCGGCGTTTCGTCTATGGCCTGCCGCAGGGTGTCCGTGATGATGTCCACCGATGGCCGCAGCGCCTCGCGCAGCTCGACGCTGCTGACGTCAATCGCCTCGGGCAGACCGGTGATCAGATTGCGGCCGCGCAAGTTGACAACCATCTCGGGCTCCAATGGGTACGCGGAGCCCGCCTCGATCTTCACGGCTTCGGCCGTCTGTTCACCGATCAGCAGGTTGTACTTTTGCTTGGCGTAATTGATGATGTCCTGGTCCATCTCGTCGCCGGCCACGCGAATCGAGCGTGCGACTACGATCCCGCCCAACGAGGTCACCGCGACCTCGGTCGTGCCGCCGCCGATGTCCACGATCATGCTGCCGAGCGCATCCGACACGGGCAGATCAGCCCCGATGGCCGCGGCCATCGGCTCCTCGATCAAATAGGCCTCGCGTGCGCCCGCGCTGATCGTTGCATCGTACACCGCGCGCTTCTCCACTTCGGTCACGCCGCTGGGGATGCCGACCACCACCCGCGGCCGCGGAATGCGCAGTAACATGCGATCGTGGACCTTGTGGATGAAGTAGTGGAGCATCTGTTCGGTGACGTCGAAGTCGGAGATCACGCCATCGCGCAACGGCCGGATGGCGACGATGTTGCCCGGCGTGCGGCCGACCATCTCCTTCGCCTCGGCGCCGATGGCCAGGACCTTTCTGCTCTTCTTTTCAATGGCGACCACAGACGGTTCGTTGATGACGATCCCGCGGCCGCGCACGTTGACCAGGGTGTTCGCCGTGCCCAGATCAATGCCGATATCGAGTGAAAACAGGCCGAGAAGCCAGTTGAGAGGGCTGACCACGCGCTGTATGCTCCTGAACAGTAATGATAGTTGAAAAGATTATACCATCCCGGAGGGCAAAACCCAAATCACTCTAGCCTCGCCCCAGTCTGGCAGCTTCGCGATCCAGGATCTCCCACGCTTTCGCCACATAGAAGCGATAGTTCGCCAGCGGCGTGCCGTTGGGGATGCGATGGTCGAGGCCCAACATGCAGCCGCCGCTGCGCACCATCGGCGGGATCTTGTACTCCAGCTCGGCCGCGATCTCATCCTGACTGCGCCGGAGCACGTGCTTGTCAAGGCCGCCGATGAATGCCAGCCTGTCGCCATAGGTCGCGGCCAGCTTGACAATGTCCATGCCGCCGACCGGCTCGACCGGGAAGAGGACGTTGATGCCCGCTTCCACCAGCGCCGGCAAGATGGGGGCGACATCGCCGTCCGTGTCAATCCAGAAGAGCCGGGCCCCACGCGAACGCACCAGGTCCCACAGACGGCGGTAGTAGGGCGCGATGAACTGGCGCATCTGCCGCGGCCCGATGAGCGGCCCGGCCCGGCCGGCCATGTCTTCGTGCACCATGAGTTGATCTATCTCCACCGTCGCCGAAACCCGATCCAGCACCCGATAGGCGGTGTCCTCGATGGTCTGGAGGATGTCGCGGATCAGCTCCGGCTGGGTGTAGTAGGCCAGGCAGACCTCGGCGTCGCCCATCAGCTCGCGGGCCTCATCGAATCCGCCCGGGATCGAGACCGATACGATGCGGCCGGCCGCCCTGTGTTCGGCCGCGATCTGCGCCCAGTCCGCGGCGAAGCGCTCCTCGGAGAACTCGTAGTGATGCTTGACGGCCAGCCAGTCGTCCATGTTGCGCACGGGATATTCCAGGGGCAGCGGCAGGCTGGCGAACCCCTTCGGTAGTTTGGTGCGCCGGCCATAGCGATCGCGCGCGATGATGTGTTCCGCGGTCTCTTCGAGGATCTGTTCCTGTTCCCCGCCCAGCCAGCCGGTGTTGACGGGGATGTGACCGTACTGGGGCCGGCGATAGCGGAACGCCGACATATCCAGCTCGGCCGGCGTGGCGCCTTGCGCGGCCCACTCCTCTTTCAGCCCGATGATCGGGCCAAACGGTTCGGTGAAGAGCGGTCGCACGTTGGCGCGAAAGGTCATGTGATCCAGATATTCCTCGCGACGCACTTCCATCGTCTGCGCGATGGCGAGCGCAGCGTGGATGGCGGATAAGCGGGTGGGCGTCGGCATAGGGGCTCCTTCGTCAGGCGTGAAGCGCCGAGTGTGATAGTCTGTAGCGTTCGTCAGTCGTCAGTTGTCAACGGCCGCGAAGCCGCTCGCACGAAGGCGACGATGTCCTCGGCGTCGCTGCGGTCGCGGCAGGTCACGTTGAGAAAGACGTTGCGCTGCTTCAGTTCGCCGATGCGCTGGCGCACCTGGTCGCTGGTGGCGTGCAAGAGCAGCCGCGGGGAGCTGATGGCGGCCAGCACCCTGGGCAGGTCCTCGGCGGCAGGGGGCGTCTTGGGGTCGTTGGTCACTTCGAACAAGGCCAGGTTGGGCAGTTGCGCGACGCAGGGAGCGAAGTGCAGCTTCTCGTTGTGAACATGATAGAGCACCTGGCCGTAACGGCCGCACAGCTCGCGCTCGTAGGGGAAGCCGAACTGTTCATAGATGCGCCGCGAGCAGAGCATGGCCGCGTCATTGGTGACGTGTCCCAGCACGTCGGGCCCCATCCAACTGCTGTGGTAGAACATGACGTGCCCGCCGTCGAGCTCGTCGGCCCAACTGCGCAGCCGGCGGTAGTACCAATCCACGCCGCCGGTCAGGAAGCGTATCAGGCGGTGCGCGAATTCGGGGTTCAGCAGGAAATCGCTGAAGAGCACATCGCCGCGCAACGCATTGGCGATGTCCATCGGCATCATCGCCCCGCGCACCGAAAGGACGAACGTGCCATCCTGGCGGCTGCGCAGGTAGTCATAGCTGGCTTTCATGCGCCGATACCACGGCGTCTCCTCGTTCAGTGTGAGCCGGTCGAGGTCTTCTGGCTCGCGCAGCAGCGGAACCGGGAGACAGGTGTCGGTCTGCAGGCGGACCTCTGCGCCCAGCCAGGCGGTGTGTTCGGCGATGCCGAAACGCGGACAGATCGAGGCGATGGCGTCGTCGTCCAGCCCCGCGCGGCCGCGCCACTCCGCGCACGCGGCCGCCAGCGTGTGGTCAAGCCAGGTGGTCAGTTGGCGATCCAGGTCGAAGCTGTCGAGCGGTGGGACGGCTGGCGCGTCAACCGGCGCATGGGCATGGATCAGGAAGTGGCCCGGCTCGCTCGCGCCGTAGAAGGCGTGACAGCGTCCGATGACCCGGCGAATTTGCTCGGAAAGCGGCGCTGAGATCATCATTGGCGTCTCACGGTTTCCCAAACGCAGCAATCGCATCCGCGATGGCAGGCAGGCTCGTGCGCCAGGCGAAATAAGGCACGTTCTCGGAGAGCTGAATCTGCAGCCGGCCGGTGTGACCTGCGGCCGCGAGGATCGCTTCGGCCTCATCGCGCACCGCATCGGCCGGGCTCAGGTGCACCGACGACGGGAAGTTCACGAACAGGCGCATTTCCGGCCACAGCCGCACGGCATCCGCCACGGTGGTGTCGTTGTCGGGCGCCGGCGAGAGGGAGTCTATCCCGCGCACGCCGGAGTCGCCGATGACCGACCAGAGCGGCTTCAGGTCGCCATCCATGTGGACGAAGACCAGCGCGCCGCGCTCGGCCAGGATGTCGGCCAGCTCGTTGTAGAGCGGCGCGCAATACTCCTGAAAGCGTCGCGGGCCGATTGTCTTGGCTGTGATGTTGTCGGGGAAGTCAATGAAGGGGGATGGGTGACGCCGGGCAATCTCGAAAATCCGCCGCGCGCGGCGACGCAGCAATTCCACCGTGTGCGATACGTGGTCGGGGTAGTCGGCGAAGTGATAGGAGAGGTTGTCCAGCCCGACCCACTGCACCCACAACTGCTGATAGGGGCTGCGCTCTACCGCCACCAACGGCACCCCGCGCTCACCCAGCTCAGCGCAGTCGCTGTAATACTCATCCAGATTGTCGAGGATGATCGAGTCCGCCAGGTAGCTCCACAACACCTGGTAGTCCGCGGCCGTTTCGACGTAGTGCTTGCGGATCGAGCTGCTCTCGTAGACCGGCTCGAACGCGCGCTCCTCATAGATTGCGCCGGCCGGCGTGTGGAGCGTGTTGCGCCGCCATTTGGCTCCGTCCACGAAGTAGTCTTCCGACTCGAAGCGGCAATGCGGATGCTCGATGCGATGGGTGGGGCACCACCGCATCAACCCGATGCGATCGGGTCCGAGACACCCGAACACATCGTCCAGCGGCAACATGCCGTCGTACATAACAAAGGGGACGCGATCGAGGGAGCGGCCCTGGACGACGGCCAGAATACGGTCACGCATCGTGATGTCTGGCATGGTAGTCTGTTCTCCAATGGATGGCTATTGCAGTCCCGCGCGGGCGCAGATCGCCTGGTACGCCCAACCGTCCCACTCTTCGGCCACGCCGATGCCGGCCAGGTCGCCGTAGTTCTTGCAGATCAGCCCGCCCTCGAACAGATCGTACATCTGGCGCGCGCCGGCCTCGATCGCGGCGCGATCCCCCGTGGGCAGAATCTTCTGGATGTCTACAGGACTCCAGAGCGCGGCTTTGCGTTCCCGCAGCAGCGCAGCCAGCTTCGGCATGTCATAGAGCGCAGGCTGGTCGAATTGGAAGACGTCTACGCCGACATCGAGCAGGTCGGGCACGATCGCCCAGTTCTGGCCGCAAGAGTGCATCAGAACCTTCATGCCGTAGTCATGCGCGATGCCCAGCAGCCGGCTGTATAGCTCTTTGAAGTAGAAGCGAAACATCTTCGGGCTGAAGAGCAACCCGGTCTGCGTGCCCATGTCCTCGCCGATCATGATGCCGTCTGCGCCGGCCCGGCCTGCCAGGTGGATCTTGCGCTCGTACACCGCAGCCACCTTGTCGTGCATCCTCCGCACTTCCTCCGGGTAGAGCGCCAGGTCCGCGAAGTAGACCTCCATCTTGCGCAGATAGCGTGCGTTGTCGAAGATCCAGCCGCCGATGTGGGCCAGCTTGAACTTGTCGGTCGGCTGGCTGAAGATCGCGTTCATGGCCGCGGCGCAATCGCCATGGCTGTAGTCGGGCGTCGGCAGGTCGTCGAGCTGCCGCCAGTCCTCGATGGCGGGCTTGAAGATCTCCCCCTTGATGCTGCCATCCTTCATCCGCACCCAGAGGTTGCCCCATTCGTCGTCGTAGTATTCCAGCTTGCCCTCGACCCAACGCTTCTGCTGATAGCCGTGCGGCGCCAGGCCGCAGCCCAGCATGTCGTTGCGCCGGCCGCGGTCGAAGGTCATGCCGCAGCGTGGTGGGTTGGTGTGATTGATGTTGGCCA
>VGOD01000328.1 GCA_016876015.1 Chloroflexota bacterium | reverse complement strand
GGCTTCCTCGCCGCGGCTGTACGATGACGCGCCCAGGCTCATGTTGATGATCCGCGCGCCATTGTCGGCGGCATAGATCATGGCGCGGATGAGGTCCTCATACGTACCGTAGCCGCTGCTCGGAAAGACATCCACCGGCATGAAGGTGGCGCTGCCGGCCATCCCGGCGATGCCGATGGCGTTGTTGATGCGCGCGGCCGCGATGCCTGCGACGTGTGTGCCGTGACCGTGGTCATCATAGATCCGGTTGCTGTTGTCGGGGAAGTTCCAGCCGTTGACGTCATCCACGAACCCGTTGCCGTCGTCATCCACGCCGTTGTTCGGTATCTCGGCCGCATTGATCCAGATCGCCTTGCGGAGGTCATCGTGGCTCATGTCCACGCCGGTGTCCAGGATCGCGATGATGATCTCGGGCTGGCCGGTGGTGTAGTTCCACGCGCCGGCCATTTCCAGCCGATTCAGGTAGATGGCCTGGGTTTGGGCGTAGAAGGGATCGTTGGGCGTGTAGTCCAGGTCAAAGGTGTAGTTCGGCTCCGCCCATTCCGCGCCGAGCCGTTCCACCAGATCGGCCGCGACCTGGGCCAGGGCCTGACCCCGTTCGGCCGTGGGCTGCAGCGTCTCGACCAGCGTCAGCCCGAGCTGGGGGATGTGGCGGAGGACGCGCACGCCGGCCTGGGCGAAACGCGGCTGCACGCTGGCTGCCGCCGCCTCAGGCATTTTGATCAGCAGTTGACCGGCGACGTGCGGCGCGGTCCAATCGGCCGCCGCGGCGTGGGGCAAGATGCCATCTTGCCCTACAGCAGAGCCGCCGGCCGCCAGGCCAAAGCTGACGCTGAGGGCGAGCATGATCGCCAGGGTGAGAACCCAACGGATGGGATGCTGTGACATGCGGCGTCGCCTCCGACAACTCACCGGCCTGCAGGGCCTCGACTCGCGCCGCTGACGGGATGACTGAGCGCAGTGGTCAAGTCATCGCCGTTCTTGACCAGATAGGCCGGCAAGCCACTGGATTGCAGGTCAGCCAGGGTAGGCATCCAATCGGGCGCCTGGCCGAAAGTCTGCGCTGCCAACAGAACGCCGACCCCCTGCACCCCGCGCGCGCGCAGGCTGCGCAAGGCTGTGACCCAGTGCGTGTCGGTGGAGGGCGTGATGACGATCAAGGTGCTGTGTCGGGCCAGGCGTGCGCTCTCGGTGGCGAGCACCTGGGCCAGCGGGACGTTGCCCTGGGCCTGGATCACCGCCAGGATTTCCAGCAGACGGCTGAGCTGGCGCTCGCCGCGATCGGGCTGCACCACCTCGCGTTGTTGGGCATAGCTGAGAAAGCCGATTTCACGATCGCGGCGGACGAAGTACTCGACGAGCGACGCGGTGATGGTGACGGCATACTCGACGGTGCTGGGCGGGATTTCCAACCGCGGCTCGCCGCGCCGCGCCATCCACGAGAGCGGCTCCGCAGTCTTGGGCAGCCAGGGCGACTCGGTGTGCGCGAACTGGTGCATGTCCAGGAACAGCCAGACATCGGCCAGCGGATCCAGCTCGAACTCCTTCGAGATCAACTGGCCGATGCGCGCGGTCGAGGGCCAATGGATGCGGTTGAAGCTGTCGCCCGGCGCATATTCGCGCACGCCCGATACGCTCGTGGTGATGTAGGGCGTGCGGCGGTGCATGGCTTCGCCGCCGGGCAGATACCCGGTTGGCGGGTTGAACAGGGGGATCGGCACAGTGGCGGGAACGACCACCAGCGAAGTCGTCTCTGGCACGTCGGTCGCGAAGCGAAAGATGCCCAACGGATCGCCGCTGGTCAGCGTGATCGGGCCGAGAACAAAACGTCCGCGCTGCTGACACAGCGTGCGCACCTGCCAGCGCGAGCTGGACTGTTTGCCCAGCGAGTTGACTACCCGGCTGATCTGGTGTCCCGGCAAGTCAGAGAAGTCGCGCACCTCCACCCACAGCTTTGACCACCGTGAGCGATTGGTCAACACCAGCGTCTCTTCCATGTACTTGCCGACCTGCGAACGCAAGCCGCGCGCCATACGTTCGAGCCGCAGGCCGCGCAGATTGCTCCACGACCACACCAGCGTGATGACGATCACGCCCGTGATGAAGTAGAACAGGTTAAAAGCCAGATCGCGGCCCGTGCGCAGTGCAAACATCAGCGCGAGCGCCCACAAGAGGAATAGGCCCCAGGAACGTCTCAAGGTCTCATACCACCCGTCAACGCGTGGTTCGCACGCGTCCCCCTGGCACCGGCACCGAGCTGGCGATCTGCTCGACGATCGCTCGCGAATCCACGTTCTTGATGCGCGCCGATGGGCTGATGATCATCCGGTGCGCGAAGGTGGCTTCGAGCAAAGCCTTCACGTCGTCCGGGATCACGTAGGTGCGACCCTGGATGGCGGCGTAGGCGCGCGTGGTCTTGAAGAGCGCCAGGCTCCCGCGGGGGCTGACGCCCAGGTAGATGTCCGGGTGACGCCGGCTGGCGTTCGCCAGCTCGACGATGTACTCCTTGACCAGATCATCCACATAGATCTGGCGCACGGCCGTCTGCGCGCTCAGCAGCTCTTCGGCCGAGATCGCCTGACCGATGTCTTGCAGGGGGTGATGTTCGCGCTGGGCTTCGAGGATGTGCATCTCGTCGGCCGCCGAGGGATAGCCCAGGCTCAACCGCATCATGAAGCGGTCAATCTGCGCCTCGGGCAGCGGGAAGGTGCCCTCGTATTCGATGGGGTTCTGCGTGGCCAGCACCAGGAACGGTCGCTCCATCGGATAGGTAACCCCGTCCACGGTGATCTGGCGCTCTTCCATCGCTTCGAGCAGCGCCGACTGCGTCTTGGGCGTTGCCCGGTTGATCTCATCGGCGAGGACGATTTGCGCCATGATCGGGCCGGGCCGGAACTCGAACTCGCGCGTCTTCTGATTGAACATCGAGACGCCGGTGACATCGCTCGGCAGCATGTCGGGGGTGAACTGGATGCGCCGGAATGAGCAGCCGATAGATTTGGCGATCGCCCGCGCCAGCATCGTCTTGCCGACGCCCGGCACATCTTCGATCAAGAGATGCCCTTCGCACAACAGGGCAATCAACGTCATCTGGACTTCGCGGCGCTTGCCGATGATGACGTGTTCGACGTTGTTGGTCACGCGCTCGGCGAGCGCGGTAATGATCTCGATAGGTTCCATAAAGACTCCTGATGTAAGGGACTCGGCACAGGATAGCGAGAAACAACGAGCGATTCAGGCATCTGGCTCACACACTAGACCAAGTTCCATTATAACCGAGAACGTTGATCTGCCATAACCGAACTTTGGCGAATTTGACAAGGCTGTGCGAGAATAGAGCCATGAGCGAACGCATACCCAGCAGATGCGACCTTCTGCGACGCGTGCCGTACTTCGCAGCACTACCCGACCAGGTTCTGGCCGCGCTGGCTGGCGTCGCGGCCTTGCGGCGCTTTGCCCGCGGCCAGGTGATCTTTCTGGAAGGGGAGCCTTGCGCCGGCCTCTGCATCGTGGCTGAAGGGGATGTCAAGATCTTCAAGGTGTCGGCCCAAGGCCGCGAGCAAATCTTGCACCGGGTAGCGACAGGCGGGACCTTCAACGATGTCGCAGTGTTGGATGGCGGCCCGAACCCAGCCAGCGCCGCGGCCGCCACTGATACGGTTCTGCTCGTCATCGGCCGGCATGACATCCGCCGGCTGGCGCAGGCCCACCCTGCCCTGGCCTGGGCGCTCATCGAAAGCATCGCCCGCCGCACGCGCCACCTGGTGGAGATGGTGGAAGACCTGGCGTTGCGCTCGGTGAAGGCGCGCCTGGCGAAGCTGCTGCTGGCCGAGGCCGAGCGTTCGGCCGCGCCAGCCGAGATTGACCGCAGTCAAATGGTGACGCAGGCTGAGATGGCGGCCCGGCTGGGCACCGTGCGCGAGATGATCGGCCGCGCGCTGCGCGACCTGGCCGATGAGGGGTTGATCGCGCTCGATCGGCATCGCATCGTCGTCACCGACCGGCAGGGTCTGATGCGTGCGTCGGAGAGCGGGTAGGGTCAGAAAGGATGCCCCTATGGAGAGCCTGAACGAAGTGATGCGGCCGCCGAAGCGACCGCGTCCCTACTGGCATGTGGATGCCAAGTGGATCAGCGGACTGCTCCTCCTCGTTGCGCTCAGCCTGACGCTGTTCGTCAACAGCCTGGCTGCGATGACAGCCGAAGAGCCGGCCGTGGAAACGATCAGCATGACGATGGCGTTGCTGACCAGCCGCAACGGCCTGGATGACGAAACGGAGATCGCGGCTTTTCGCCAGCAGTTGCAGCAGAGCCCCGACCGCGTCTTCCAACCCTTCCCCGGCCTGCCGGTGACGATCCGCGAGGCGGACCTGGTGGGCGTTGCGCCCCGGGAGTTGCGGCTGCGCCTCTGGCGTCAGTTCGCCAGGCCGCTCTATCGCGATGGCGCCGAGGGACTGGCGGCGCAGATCGAGGATCCTGAGATGGCCGCCGGGCTGTCGGCTGGCGTGGGACCGCTGGCGCTGTTTTCGCTGGAGGCCCATGAGACGCTGCGAACCGCGCGCAATCTGTTGGCCCTGGTTTGCCTGCTGCTCCTGGCGTTGCTCGTGCTTTTCAGCTTTCGCTTCGGCCGGCTGGTCAGCCCAGGCGTGGTGATGGCGGCGGCGGCATTGCCGGGCTGGCTCGTGGTCACGCTGCTCGGCCTGGCGGCGCAGCGCGAGATGAGCAGCACGCCGCCCGGCGAGGAGGCCGGGATCACCGGCATGGCGAACTACCTGGCCGGCCACCTGCTGCCTTTGCTGATCCCCCATGCGAAGGGCCTCTATGGGCTGTGCCTGATGGCCGGCCTGATCCTGATCGGGGGAGCGGTTGTGGGAAGCCTGATCTGGCGGCTGGCGCGGCCGGCCAGGCGGTGACGATCAGCGGTCTCGGCGCCGGCGCCGAGACCGGGACGCGGCCCGCTCAGAACAGCACAGTCGCCAGCCTGGCGCGGTAGGCGCGCGTGAGTGGATCGCTGTCGCCCAAGATCTCGAACAGCGCCAGCAGCGCCTTGCGCGGCGTATCTTGCCGGAAGCGTTTGTCGCGCTGGATGACTTCCAGCAGCGCATCCATCGCCGCCTCCAGTTCTCCCTGGCGCAGCAGCCGGACCGCAGCGTCGAACAAGTCATCCACAGCGGTCGCCGCTTTCTCCTGGCCGTTCTCGCGTGGCTCCGCCAGCAGCCCCGCCAGGGGGCGCAGCTTTTCCGCGGTCGCGGCCTCAGCAGCGCCGGTCATGCTCGCCAGCAGCGTTTCGGCTTCCTGGCCCTTGCCCTGCGCCAAC
>VGOD01000327.1 GCA_016876015.1 Chloroflexota bacterium | reverse complement strand
CCCCTCAACCCGCGACGGTATCTTCTCAGTTTGTAGGGGCGCACCCTTGCGGTCGCCACGGCGGGCTGGCGCTGCTGCTCGACGGTTGGGAGTATCTTCACTTCATTCCCACGCCGACCATTCTGGATAACATGATCAATGGGGGTCTGATTCCACCCCTGGCAGCCGTGCTGTTGGCGATACCGGACCGTGGCCGCGAGCTGAGCTGTCACCCGCCGTTCGTGGACTTCCTGGCGCAGGAGCTTCTGCCCTTCGCCCGCCCCCTGGACCGGCACCAGGGCGGGCTGGGGCCGGTCCAGGGTGCGAGAGCGGTGTCGCATCGCCTCTGATCCGGGCCAGACCATCGTGGCCGGCGTCAGCCCCTGGACCGGCACCAGGGCGGGCTGGGCGGGTTGGCTGCGGCCTACGCCGGTCTGCAGCGGCCGGACCTCTTCGGCAACGTGCTGTCTCAATCCGGATCCTTCTGGTGGAAGTCGGAAGGCGATGCGGAGGCGGAATGGCTGTCCCGGCAGTTCGCAGCCCGACCCAGGGCGCCCTTGCGCTTCTATCTGGAAATCGGGCTGCTGGAAGACTTGCCCTCCACCGCGGATGCGCCCGGCATGTTGACGGTCAACCGGCATCTGCGCACGGTTCTGCTGGCCATCTGCGCACGGCTCTGCTGGCGAAGGGCTATTCGGTCCACTACGTGGAGTTCAACGGCCGTCACGACTTCTGCAACTGGCAGGGCGGCCTGTCCGACGGCCTGTGCGCGCTCGTCGGGAGGAATCGCCGGACAGCCCGCCCTGGGGCCGGTCCAGGGGATGATCGTGCCCCTCTATAGCCGCTCCACCTTTTCGGTAGTCATCTCGAACAGCACGCCGGTCTCGGCCAGCTCGCGCACCAGCCGGTCGAAGAGCGCGGCTGTGATCACGCGTTCCGGCGTCAGCCAGCCGCGGGCCTGAAGGTCGCCGCGGGCGATCATGCGCGCCACGATGGCGCCGGTGAAGGCCGTGGTCCTGGCCATCGAGGTGAAGTCGTGGACCGGATCGTAGCGATCCACCATGTCAACCCGGTAGCGCCGGGGCCGGCCGTCCTTCTCGCCGGCCACTTCCACGCGAAAGACGGTGATATCTCGCTCGCCTGGCTCCAGCCGGACGTGCGGGTAGAGCAGCGCATCGAGCAGCTTCTTGGGCGCGACCTGGACGCCATCCACGTCAATCGGTCGCTCGCCCAGCAGCCCTAACTCCTTCAGCGCCGTCACCCTGGCCGCATAGCCGGGCCAGCGAACGGTCTTCTGGGTGCCGGTCTTCAGTCCCTTCAGCGCCTCCAGGTCCAGCAGCCACGGCATGAAGGTCTCGTGCCACGCCTCGCATTCGCCCACGCCCGCGAAGGTGACTGGCTCGACGCCGCCGTAGCGCGGGGCCGTCGTGAGCTTGCCGTTCACGACTTCGTAGCCGTCCCAATCGCGCAACGGCAACTGCCGGCCGCCGAAGACGATCTTGTAGCCCAGCGGCGGCGCGGGTTTTTCGGGAATGCCGCCGCATTTGATGTGCAGATCATCCACGCGGTCGAGCTTCTCGGCCAGATAGCGCGCCATGATCTCGGTGAGACCCGGCTCGACGCCGCAGCCCAGGATGACCAGGCCGCCGGCCGCCTCCACCTCGGCTTTGAGGCCGGCCGCCTCGTCGTCGCGCGGCCAGCTCAAGTCCACCAGGGGAATCCGCGCGGCAGCGGCGGCGCGAATGCCCAACGGAATGGCCTGTTTGGGCAGCGCAGCCACGACCGCATCGTAGCCTGCGATGAGACGGCTGGCTGCGGATTGGTCGGCCAGGTCAAGGACGGCCGTGGTCAGCTTCTCGGCGCCCGACTTGCCGGCCAGCTTCGCCTGCGCCAGCGCCAACTGCGCCCGGCTGATGTCGGCAAGGCAGACCTGCGCCGCCTGGGGATCGGTCATGGCGTTGAACGCCGCGGCCGGCCCCATCAGTCCACTTCCCAAGACGAGAATCTTCATACTCTTCCTCCCTTTTCTGGAGTAGGGGCAGCGCCTTGCGCCTGCCCTGGGCGACCGCAAGGGATCGCCCCTATCTGTATAGTATTACCCGCCAACATTCGCGTGATTCGCGAGAATCTTCGGCGGCGTCATTGCGAGCGCGGTTTGCGAAGCAATCTCCTGGTCTGCGCGTGAGATTGCTTTGCTTCGTGCCTCGCAACCGCACACTACGCTCCTCGCAATGACATTTTCATCCCCCGTGGCGCCGCGGCCGGCATGGGCGACTGTCCTGAGAACCAACGCCAAGACGCCAGGAAAACCATATGTGTCTTTGCGCCTTTGTGTGAGGCCAAAGGGGCGATTTTCAGGACATCATCCGCCCGGCAGGCGTCCGCCGCGGAACCGCGATCAACAGCGCCGCCAGGACCGCCACGCCCACCAGCCCGCCGCTGCCGCCCGCGATCACCACGCCCCTGAATCCCCCTTGGGCAAAGAGCCAACTGCCGACCAACGGCGCGATGGTCGTCGCCGCGGCCAACAGCGAGTAGTACGCGCCCGCATAGCCGGCGCGCGCGTCCTCGGGGCTGAGTTCCAACAGAAGGTTGAGGCTGGACAGGTTCATGCCGGCCGACGCCAAACCCGACAGCACGTAGAGCGGCAGGATGTGCGTCCAGTGGCGCACCAGCAGCCAGCCGAGCGGCAACAGAGACAGCAACGCCACGCTGACCACGAGCGTGCCCCGATTCCCGCGACGGTCAACCTGCGGCCCCAACACCAAGAACCCCACCAGTTGCGCGGCTGTGTTGAGGGCCGTCAACAGCCCGATCGCGCGCGCATCCAGCCCCAGGTTACGCGTCATGAAGACCACGTAGAACGGCGCAGCGAGCGCCGTGCCGAGGGTCCAGACGGTCAGACCGCACACGAACCCGCCGAACGGCCCGCGCCACCATGCCTCACGCCGGACAGGCGCTTCGTGGATAACGGCCGGTTCGGGCGCCGGCGTCGGGTCTGGAATCCGCCGGAAGAAGCCGGTTGCAGCCAGCCCCAAGACCGCCATCGCGGCAAAGCACACCTGGTAGCCGAACGGATAGCCGCCCAAACCGGTGATCACTGCGCCGGCCAGCGGCATGATCGCCATCAGCGCGATCATCTTGAACACGCTGCGCAGCGACATGAAGCGGCCGCGGATTTGGATCGGCACCAGGGTTGGCACGAACGCAGCCCAGGCCGGCACGCCGGTCTCGCCGATCAACGTGCGCAGCGCGTAGACCACGATCAGCACGCGCACCGCGACCGTGTCCGTGCAGAAGAAGGGGATGGCCAGCAACAGGAGGTATGACAGCGCGTGCCACACGCGGCCAAAGTAGAGCGTCACCCGCTTGGGGTCGCCCAGCGCGGCCACCAGCCGGCCCGAGAGCGCGCTGCCGCCGATCACGCCCAGGCTGTGGGCCGAGCTGAGCAGCCCCACCTCGAACGCGGTTGCGCCCATCGCCAGCGCATAGAGCGGCACATAGGTCGAGGCGAACGACATCACCAGGATCACGGCCAGCCCGTCCAGCAAGAACAGGGTTAGCCCGGCGCGTCGCCACGGCTCGAGTTGCGACCAGGAGAGCAGCGCGTCTGCGGTGCGGCTTACATGGCGCCGCACGGCCGCTGGTTGGAAGTCAAGAGATCGTATGATCCACCGTCCCGGCTACGGATGTAGGGTACACCCTATCATACGCGCTTCTCCTGTCGCGTCAAATCTGGCGTCGCGTCAAATCTGGCGCACGCGGCCCGGTGTTGGCCGCAGCGAGGGATTGATGTAGAATAGCGACAGAGAACTCGGGGGCTCCTGATGAGACGACGTAGAGGTTGCGCCGGCTGTCTGCTGGCGCTCCCCATCTTCATCGCGATGACGATCGGCGTCTATGCCGTGTTGGTCTACCCCTCGATCGTGCGCTGGGAAGCGACCGCCCTGGAGACCGCCGACCGCTACCCTGGCGACGAATTGGTCAGCGAGCCGCGGCTCCGCGCCGCCCGCAGCGTAACGATCAATGCCCCGCGAGAGCAGGTCTGGTCGTGGCTGGCGCAACTGGGGGCAGATCGCGGGGGAATCTATGGGTCCGACTGGCTGGCGGCGCTGTCCAGCCCGACTGTGCGCAGCGCGGCCGAGCGCCAGGAGTTGCAGCCAGGCGACTTCGTGCGTTTCACGCCGACCGCTGGCATCATCCAGCCCGTCCCTGGTTTTCATGTCATCGCGCTGGAAGCCCCGGCCTTCCTGATCGGCTGCTTCGGCGTCGAGGGGCGACGAGCCGCGGCCTGCGCGCACGCCTGGCAGTTCATCCTGCAGTCACCGTCGGCCGGCAGCACGCGGCTGATCTTGCGCAGCCACGCGGCGACTCCGCACCTGGCCGCGACCGCTTGGAACAAGGCGCTTCAGTTCCCGGCCTGGATGCTGGAGCGGGGCATCCTCCTGGACATCAAGGCGCGGGCGGAACGGTGAAGACGAAAGCGCAGGAGGACCGCACGATGGAGCTGACCATCCGGCGAGCCACGCTCGCCGATTACGAGCCGGTGTGCCAGGTGTTGGCCGAAGTGGACGCGCTCCACCAACAGGCTCTGCCTGGGATCTTCCAGACGCCGCCAGGGCCCGCGCGAGACCCCGAATACATCGCGAGCGTGCTGGCCGACGGGGACAGCGCGCTGTTCGTCGCCGAGATGGCGGGCCAACTGGTCGGCGTCGCGCAAGTCCTGCTGCGCGACGCGTCGCCGATACCTGTTCTCGTCCCCCGGCGCTTTGCCATCGTGGACAGCCTGGCGGTGCGCGCTGCGTTTCGCAGAAGAGGCGTGGGCCAGAAGCTGATGGCTGCTGTGGAGGAATGGGCCGCGGACCGCGGGGTCGGCGACATCGAGCTGAACGTCTTCGAGTTCAACCGGGCTGCGATCGCCTTCTACGAGCGCCTGGGCTATGCCACGCGCAGCCGCCGAATGGCGCACACGCTGTCCTGAAAATCGCCCCCCGCCGGTCATTGCCCTAAAGGGGGCCTGCGGCTCCGAGCGCATCCTTCGACAAGCTCAGGACATGGTTTGCGAAGCAAGCTCCTCCGTGGGGATGGGACTGCTTTGCTTCGCGCCGCGCAACCGCAAACGGCGCGCCTGGCTCGGGGGAGACCTGTCAGGTTTCTGGCGCGGGCTGCGCCAACCGGCCGCGTAGCGCCGAAACCTGACAGGTCTGCGACACATGTCTGGCTCTTGACAACCCGCGGCGGGTCATGGTATAAGGAATCTGCGTGCGTCATTCCCCTTGTCAGGTGAACTGGTTACAAAGGAGGTGCGCCGATGCCCCGCTGTGACTGCTTCCCGTTCCGTCTGGCGTTTGCTTTGCTGCTGGTTGTGCAAGCGATTCTGCCATA
>VGOD01000326.1 GCA_016876015.1 Chloroflexota bacterium | reverse complement strand
CGTGCGTGTCGGTCGGCCGCGCATGTGGCGTTTGTCAACGATAATGTACGCTATGCAGGTGAGATCATCCCGGTTGATCTGCTGAGCACCGATCTGGCTGCGCAGGTTGGCTTTGCGCCCGTCAAGGTCTATGTGCTGCCGCAACGGAAGGGCAACAGCAGCCAACAGATGGGCAAGTTTGGCCGCGCGCCGCTCCGAAAGAGTATAACGATCTGGCGGAAACCCTGAACAGTTGGCAGGAAGACTCATGGCAATACCAAAGTCGGATAGACGTGTCAGCACCAGGCAGTTTCGACTTCTCAAGGAGAACGGACCAGCATATGGCGTTCCGTTTGGGGAGGAGGATACCTCTGACTCGCTGGACGAGGAGTTGCCAGAGGAAATCACCGGCTTGCCATCGTCTGTTCGTGAGGCTTGGGCGGTTGACCAGATGGCCAAGAGCCAGTTCTTCCATCAGAAGCTTCATGAATGGGGGATGCTGGAGGTCGCTAATCAGCTTGACCAGGTGCGAGGCGAGGACCTGGCCTGGGATGCTCAGCAACTCGCAATCTCAGAGAAAGCCTGGGCGCGGGTGATTCATCGGGGTATCAAGCCGGTATTGGTCTTCGCGCATCCCCAGATCTTGACTACTCTCCCTCGCGTCGTTGGCTACTATCGGATGCTGGCGCTGGTGTCGCAAAAATCCATGCTCCGCATCGGTTTGGGCGTAGCGAGTTACGAAGACGGCAGCAGTTGTCCACCAGCCGAAGTCGCCGAAGCGTTGGCGCAACGACTGAATCGCATCATCAGCGACCTGGTAGAAGCCGATGCTGTCGTGGAACCGCGAGAATTCGATCTTTGGCGGGGCATGTCCGCTGGATCGCAGGCGCAAGGTTCTTGGGGAAACACGAAAGGAGACCGCGCCGAAGCCGTCGTCAAAAGTCTTCTGCAGCGCCGAATCAAGGAGATCGGGTTGGTGATGTCCGCCAACAACGACGGCTCGCTCATTCAGCTCCACGATGGACGGACCCTCGTGTTGGCAGACAAGCCAGATTTTGCTATCTACCACGGCGACCGGATTGAGGCGGCCGTTGAGATCAAAGGCGGCATTGATACGGCGGGTGTCCTCGAACGAATCGGCGCGGCCTAATCCACAGCTCAAGAGGAGGACGAGCATGAATCGCAGGGTTCTTCTGGCGCTGATGTTCTGCGCGTTGCTGCTCTGGCCGGCGGTCGCTTCGGCAGGGAAGAGCTACAGCGCCGACCGTTTCGACGCGGAGTGGATCGTGCAGGAGGATGGCTCGCTATTGGTGACGGAGACGGTGGTGTTCCGGTTCAGCGGCGGGCCGTTCACCTATGTGTATCGCGAGCTGCCGACCGATTACTGCGACGGCATCGGCGAGTTCACGGCCAGCATGGACGGCCGGCCCATGACGCCGGGCAAAGGCGCCGGTCGCTACGAGATCAAGGGCCGCGATCCGATCAAGATCACGTGGAGCTTCGAGGGCGTGTCCGATTCGGTGCACACCTTCGTGCTGAGCTACCGCGTGCGCGGCGCCGTGCGGCAGGAGGCCGATGCCGATCTGCTCTGGTGGAATGCGCTGCCCACCGACTACGAGTATCGCATCGCGTCGAGCACACTGCGCGTGACCTATCCACGGGCTGCCAGCCTCATCGCCGCGCCGGAGGTGCGCCGGGGCCAGGCCGATGGGACGGCCGGGGCGGGGCAAGTCCTCTTCTCGACGCGTGATCTGAAGTCGGATACCCCTCTGACCGTGGCATTGCGCTTTCAGCCCGGCAGCCTGATCGCCGCGGCGCCGCAGTGGCAGGTTCGCCACGCCGAGGCGCAGAAGTCCGCGCCCGGTTTCGGTCTTGCGGCGCTGGCTGTGCTGCTGGCGGGCGGAGTGGGCCTGACGGCCGCGTGGACGCGCGGCCGGCGAGAGCGGCCCTTGTCATTGGATGGCATGATGCGCCTGACCGCGCCGCCCGACGATCTGCCCCCGGCCATTGCGGGCGCGATCAATGGCAGCGCCGGCCAGCCCGCGTGGCCGAATGCCCTGGCCGCGCTGTTCGACCTGGCGCGGCGCGGGGTGTTGGTCATCGAGGAGACTGCCGAACGGACCTGGTATCGCCGGCATAACTTCACCATCCGGCTGCTCAAGAGCCCTGAAGAGGCCAGCTTGCGGCCGCATGAGCGCGGGCTGCTCGACCTGCTCTTCGCGACCAAGACCGGCCTGGCGACCAGCGTCAAGCTATCTGATTTGAGCAATCGGCTTTCTTCGCGTTGGAAGCTGTTTGCGGAGCCGTTGAAAGCTGACATGCAGGCCGCGGGCCTGTTCGACGCCGTGCGCCAGCAGACGCGGGGCCGCTTTCTGCTCTGGGGCGCGGCGCTCCTGGGCCTGGCGCTGGTGGGGATGGCTGGCGCTATCGTGCTGGCCGTGCGCGGGTCCTTCGAAGGCTGGCCGTTCCTGATCGTGGGGAGCATCTTCCTGCTGAGCGTGGCCGCGTTCGTGATGGCCGGCGTCTACTCGTCGCTCTCCGATCGCGCGGCCGAGATGGCCGCGGCCTGGCAACGCTTCTACAACTATCTGAAGGACGTCACGAAGGGCCGTGAGCCGGCCTGGGATGTGTGGCAGTTCGAGCGGTATCTGCCCTATGCAGCCAGTTACGGCCTGGCCGTAGGATGGGCCAAGGCCTTCCAGCAACGCGGCGGCGCGGAGATCCCCGAGTGGTTCCATGCCGTATCTGCCACAGGGCCCGAGAGCATGGGCGCATTCGTGGCCATGACCTCCGCGGTCCATGCCTCGGGCAGCAGCGCCAGCGGCGGCGCGGGCGCGGGCGGGGCAGGCGGCGGCGGCGGCAGCGGCGCCGGATGAAAGGTGAAATCTCGTGGACATCGTTTCGGTCTTGTTGAGTTTCTTGCCGCCCATCGTGATCCTCTGGCTGGCAAACCTGGCGGACCGGCGGCTCGCCGGCCCTGAGCCCGGCGCCGAGGGTCGCCTGCGAGTGGTTGCCAACTTTCCCAAAGTTGGCACCCCTGACGAGGGCCGGCGCATCTTATCGCTGTTGAGCTACGCGCTCATCGCCGGTCTTTTTGGCCTTCTGATCATGGGCGGGCTGATCGCATCGGCGGCCGGCTGGCTGTGGCAGCAGCCCGGCGCGGCCGAGGGCGCAGAGATGTATCGCGAGTTGGGGATGGACCCGGCTATTCTGCCCAACCTGGGGCTGGCTTTGTGGCTGCCATCGGTCTTCGGCATCGTGCTGCTGCTGCGACCGTCGCGCCGCTTGCTCAGCCGTCTCATTCCGATTGATCCGCACAGCGTCGTCCACGCGATCGCGCTCTCCTATACGATGTTGGTGACGACCAACCTGTTGGCGACCTTGGGATTTGGGCTGGGGAACGTGGCGCGTCAGCTCGAACAGCTCGGCCCCATCAACATCATGCCGGCGTTGTGGGTGCAAGAGGCGCTGATGGCGCTGATGGCGCTGGTCGGCGTCGGCTGGCTGGCGCGGCGCGGGTTGGCCTCAGCGTTGGCGCGACTGGCGATCGTGCGCCCCACGCTGCGCCAGGTCGCGTTGGGGGTCGGCGGCGGCGCGGCGCTGGCGGGTCTGATCTTGGGGGTGGAGCTGTTGGTCAGCCGGGCAGGGATCTCGGCCGGCGCGGATGTGGAGAAGCTGAGCGAGCAATTGTTGGGGCCGCTCATGAAGACGTGGGCTGGGATCATCACCGTGGGCGCGGCCGCGGCCCTGGGCGAAGAGCCGATCTTCCGCGGCGCGCTGCAGCCGCGCTTTGGGTTGTTGCTCACCAGCGTCCTCTTTGCGTTGTTGCACAGCACCTATGGACTCAGCATCGCGACGATCTTCGTCTTCGTGGTGGGGATGGTGTTGGGCCTGGTGCGCCAGCGCGCCAACACGACCACCACGATGCTCATGCACGCTGCGTACAACATGACGCTGGGGACGGTATCGTATCTTGGTTTGCTGCGGGACCTGTAGCTGTCACAAGAACATCAGTCAGGTAATCCCGGAGTATATTCCGGCGGCGTAATGGAGGTTGGAACGTCTTGAGCGCGCTGTGCACAGGTGTAGATCATCCGGCCCAGGCCGCTGTTTCCGGCCGCGGCCGTCTGCCAGGCTGGCGAGAGTGGCTGGCGCCGGCGGCCGTGATCGTGGCGGCCTTTGTCTTTCGGTTCTATCGGCTGGCCGACATGCCGCCCGGCCTCCACTATGACGAGGCCTTCGACGGCCTGGATGCTCATGCGCTGCTGACGACCCCGCTGCGCGATTGGCCGATCTTCTTCACGGGCAACTTCGGCCGCGAGCCGCTTTTCATGTATCTGCTGGCCGTCGCGCAGCTCACCCTCGGCCCGACGGCGCTGGCTCTGCGGGTCACGATCGCGCTGCTCGCCGCACTGTTGACCCCGGCGCTGGCCTGGCTGGCCTGGGAGATGGCGCCCTCTCTGCGCGCCAGGCGGTCTCGTCTGGCCTGGTGGGCTGGGCTGGCGGTCGTCGCTCTGCTCTGGAGCCAGGTCTATGCGCGCTATGTGGTGCGCGTCGGCTTGTTTCCCCTGCTCGAAACCCTCTGTTTTGCCTCCCTGTGGCGCGCCTGGCGCACCAATCGCCTGCATTGGTGGGGATTGGGCGGCGCGTTGGCGGGGCTCTGTTTCTACAGCTATCTGCCCGCGCGCCTTCTGCCGGTCGTCCTGGCGGCCGTGGCCCTGCTGGCGCTCTGGCGCGACCGGCCGCGGGCGACGCAGCGTCTCCGCGGACTGATCCTGGCGGGGGTTTTGGCCCTCCTCATCGTCACGCCGCTGGCGATCTACTATGTCCGCAATCCGCTGTCCTTCTCCACGCGCGTCGAGCAGGTCAGTGTGCTTGGCCGGGGCGTGACCGCAATCCTGGAGAACGCAAGAGCGGTGTTGGGCATGGTCCTGGTTGCGGGCGATGTGCACCCCCGCAACAATCTGCCGGGCCGTCCCGCGCTCGACTGGCTGACGACCGTTCCGTTCCCCTGGACCGGCCCCAGGGCGGGCTGGTTGGCCTGGCGTACTCGTTGTGGAACTGGCGGCGGCCGGCGACTTTCTTCACCTTGTGTTGGCTCGCAGTGATGGTCATGCCCACGGTGTTCAGCGAATATGCGCCGTCCTTCCAGCGCGCGATCGGCGCGCTGCCGGCGTTCGGGCTGTTGATCGCGTTGGGACTCGACCGGCTGGCAGCCTGGGCCGAGGCGCGCATTTCCCGCAGCCGTGTCTGGCCGACTGCCGTGGGTTGGGCTGTCTTGGGCGTCTCGCTCATCCTCACCTGGCGCGCCTTCGCCGTTTGGAGCGCCGATTCTGCGCTCTTCTACGCGCGCGATGCAGGTTTCGCCAGGCTCGGCCAGTTGCTGAT
>VGOD01000325.1 GCA_016876015.1 Chloroflexota bacterium | reverse complement strand
TCTTGCAGACGCGCGGCATCAGGATCGGCGACCGCGACGACCTCGGCCTGGGGATGGGTTTGATAGCCGGCGATGTGGTGCCGGCCCATCCCCAGGCCGATCACGCCGATGCGGAGTTTGGTCATGGATGGATAGCTCCTTGTGTCGTTGAATTGGCCGGTATAGATCGGCAAATAGCAAATTCGTCACCCTCCAAGCTCTACAGCCCGCTTCCGGTAGTACAGATAATCCTGGTAACTTACCTCTTCGGGTACGCCGTGGTCGCAGGTGGGCGTGTAGCCGCCGCGTGCGCGCATGGCAGGCAGGATGTACTCCAGGTGGGCGTCAATCGCCTCGCGACCCTGGGCGAGCACGCGCTTGTCAATCCCGCCAAAGATCGCCAGATTCGGATACTGCCGGCCGATCTCGACCACGTCGCAGCCAGCGGCGACTTCGAAGGGGCTCATGACGTCCATGCCGATGGCCTCGATGTATAGCGGGATCGTCGGAGCGGCGTAGCCGTCGGTGTCTATCTGGACGTAGAGGTGACGCGTGCTGTCAAGCTGGCGGGCTTTGACGTTGGCGACGAGCTGCTGATAGTAGGGGAACAGAAACTCCTTCATCATCCGGGGCGAGATGAGCGGGCCGTGGTTATAGCAGATGTCCTCAGCGAGGTACATCTCGTCGAAGGTGACATATTCCTGGTGGTGGGCGGTTACTTCGTCGGCCAGCGCGAACCAGGTCTGCATGGCCGTGTGGATCAGCTCGGGCATGTCGTAGAAGGCGTACAGCAGATTCGCCGGCCCGATCAGGCTGCGCAGATACATGTAGCCGCCGATCAGGTTCTGCGAGATCATCATGCCTTCCGCGGCCAGGGCTTGCGCCTGCGCCATGCGTTGCGGCAGATCGTCGAAACGGCCGGCCGCGTGCGGGTCGAGCCGCCAGGCGATCTGCTCCTCCCAAGTTCGCCGATCCTTCACCGGGTGATCCACGTATTCCGGCATGAAGCCGCTGCGCCGGCCCTTGAAGTAGAGCACATGCCGGCCGGCGAAGTCCTGGACAAGCTCGTAATCCCCGCGATCGTCCAGGACGACGGTATCGAAGACGGGAACCAGGGCAGCCTCGCACCAGCCCAGTTGACCCAACCGGTGGATCGCGACCGGGTCGTAGTCGAACAACTCCGCGAGCGGCGTATCCTGGGGCATGCCCTGTTCCCGCCAACGATCCAGACAGTAGTAACCGAACTCGCGCTTGACAAAGGGGATGCCGGGAGTGATTGCGTAGGTATCGCGAAGCCTGCGCATAGCTTCGCTCATCCGCTCGCGCGGCACAGGAGCATGAGTGCCCATTTTCGATTTTTGATTTGCGATCTCCGATTGCGGATTTGCGATTGCCGATTGCGGATTTGTCATTTGCCATCCACCATCCACTATCTAGCATTTGCTATTTGCTATCTGCAATTTGCAAACTTGCAGTTCCCTACGGCAGCCGCCAATACTGCAAGTTCGGCGGGCCGAAGGCCGGATACTCGAACGTGACTCCTGTCTTCACCAGCACCGTGCGATCATAGTACTGGAGCGGCGCCACGACCGCCGCCTCCTGCAACAGGATCTTCTCGGCCGACTTGTAGAGCTCGCCCCGCTTCTTTTCATCCTGCTCGACAAGGGCTCTGGCCAACAGATCAGTGTACTCCTTTGACTGCCAGCCGGTGTATTGGAAGGCGGACCTGGGACTAAAAACCACATCCAGGATGCCCGCAGGGTCAGCGTAGTCCATCACCCAACCCATGCGATAGAGGCTGTACGCGCACTCGGCCGGCGTCTTGGTCGCATCGCTGCGATTCGGCCGGTTGCAGTCATCCAACGCGGCCAGGTAGACATCCCACTTGCTCGAATTCAGCCTGACGGGGATACCGACCTTCTCCAGCATCTCGCCGATCGCCTGGAACAGGGGCAGGTTGTTGCCTTCTCGGTTGACCCAAATCTCGACCGGCGGAACCGGCCTGTCTGGGCCATAGCCGGCCTCGACCAGGAGCTTCTTCGCTCGTTCGGGGTCGTAGGAATAGCCAACCGCCGGATCATCACCTTGATAGCCGAGGATGTCGGGCGGGATCACAGAGCGGGCGGGCTTATGCCACGGCTGCTTCAGAACCTCTCCGATCAATCGCTCGCGATCAATCGCGCTGGCGATCGCGCGGCGGAAGGCCAGGTTCTTGGTGGGCCCGGCCTGGGTGTTCAGGCCGATGTAACTGACCCCCGGTCGCACCAACACCTGGAGCTCGCGCTTCAAGTTCGCATCGGCCTGGATGCGCGCAGCCTGTTCTGGCGGCGCCTCGGCCACGTGCGCCTGGCCCTTCTCATACAACGCAAACTGACTCGCAGGGGCCGACGCGATCACGAACTCGATGCGTTGGATGGTTACCGCAGCGGCGTTCCAGTAGCCCTCATTCTTGACCAGGGTCAGTTTGCGGTCGGGTTGCCATTCTGAGAGGAGGTAGGGGCCGTTGACGACCGCTGGCGACTGGCCGCCGACTGCCGGGGCGGCCGTGACGGTCGGCGTCCGGCGGTCTGGGGTCGTGGCGGTCGGCGTGCGGCGGTCCGGGGTCGCGGCTGCGGCTGCCGGCCCACGCGCGGGCAAGAACGTTCTGAACGCCAACAGCTTTGGGAAGAACGCTGCCGGCCGATCCAGCGCGATCTGCAAGGTCAGATCGTCAACGGCCCTGACGCCCACCTTCTTGCAGTCGGCCGTCGCGCCGCTGGCGAAATCGTGCGCGCCCCGGATTCCAGCCACCTCGGACAACAGATAATAGTAGCTGTTGCCCGTGGCTGGGTCGAGCAGTTGGCAGACGCCGTCCACGTAGTGCTGCGCGGTCACGGCCGCGCCATCAGACCACTTCATGCCCGACCGCAGGGTGATGGTGTAGGTCTTGCCGTCCGCGGCGACCTGGTAGCCGGTTGCGGCCGCGGGGACGACCGAGCCATCGCCGCGCAGATGGAACAGCCCCTCGTAGAGCTGCTGCACGACCAGGCCGGAAACCTCGTCGGATGCCTCCTGCGGGTCCACCGTCAGCGGATCGCTCGCCAGCGGATAGACCAGGACGCCGGGCTGGACATTTACCAGAGGGGCATAGGTTGGGGTGGGAACAGGGGTAGCGGTCACAACGACCGTTCTGGGCGCTTCGCGGGTGTGGATGACCACCTGGGTCTGCACAACCGGCACAGTGACCTCCACGGGAACCGTCACGATCTTCTCGATCGCCTCCGGCTCCCGCGCGCCACAGCCGATCAGAGATAGGATCAGGAAGGCCAGGACGACAGACAAGACAGCTATTCTACTCACAGACGCAGATTCCCTCTCGAGATGCGATGGTTTCCGGCAGATCGGACCGGGTTCATACTCCTGCGATCTTACACCCCTCGCAGACCTGTGTCAAATCGCTGGCACGTGGTGGGTATGGTATAATGCACGAGCATCGAGAAAGAGAGAGGAGACCATCATGAGCACCCTGACGATTGAACTGCCGGAGAGAGTAAGCCAGGAGATCCTCCACAGCAGGGTTCCCCAGAAGAGGATCGAAATGGCAGTGGCTGATTTCCTTGAGTTGTACTTGCAAGAGGTCAAGAGGATACCGTCCATCCATTCTCAGACGGTGTGGAGCGATGGCGCAGAGTTCGCGCGCCGCGTCATCGCCAACAACCGCGCGTTGTTTGAGGAATTGGCTCGACTCTGATGAACGCAAACGAGGAGCCTGCAGAGGCGATTGGTCAGCTCATCGCCCAGGTGTACGCGATTCACGAGGCTGTGATCGCTGAAAGCGGCGGCCTGGAAGGACTCCGGGATGCCGCGATGCTGCACGCGGCGGTCGCGCGCCCCTTCGCGACGTTCGCCGGAGACGATCTCTATGCGGATGACTTCGAAAAGGCCGCGGCGCTCTTTCACTCTTTGATCAAGAGCCATCCTTTCATGGACGGCACCAAGCGCACCGCATTCTTATCAGCCCTCTACTTGTTGGAGAATCGGGGACATGCCATCCCCAATCGGCTGCCCAAGGCCGAAGTGATCCGCTTCTGCCTGGCCGTCGCCGAAGAGAACATGAGGCTGGCGGCCGGCGAGCCGATCACGCCACAGAGCATACCCGCCATCGCAAACTGGTTCCGCCAACTTCTCCTCACTAAGCCGGTCCAGGGTATCTGCTAGCCAGAGCCATCATACGACTCAGACCTGTCAGGTTCCGGCCCCCCAGCAAATCGGACACGCGAAGCGAATCGGAGAGCTGAGGATCTCCTCCAACAAAAAGGAGAGAGCGTAAGCTCTCTCCCCTCGTCTGCCTCGCTCCCCGGTTTCGTTCAGTCCTCGGGAGGATGCCAGCCAGCGGCCACCCAAATCCGACGGGACTCGACAAGCGAGCGGCGGTTCATGCCCAGCAGATGCACGGTTGCACGCCCACACGGAGTCTTGCCGATGATGCGATCGCCTTCTGCCGACCAGGCAAAATGATCGTGCCATGCCTGGCGGCGCGGATCAAACAATCGCACCATCTCACCCGTCATCGGATCAAGGGCTACCATCTGATTGCCCTTATGATCGTTGCACATCGAACAGGCCAACCAGAGATTGTCTTCTTCGGTCGGCCCGCCGAGCGAGTGCGGAATGATGTGATCTATTTCCATCGGCGCGCCGGTGATTCGCTCAGTCGTCAGGCAATAGCCGCAGCGCTGCCGGGCTTGAGCGGCGACGCGTTCCCGTAACGCCTTTGGCACGTACTGTCGGGCGCTCACGATGCCGCCACCAGCCGCGCAACATCATGCCCACGTTGTTTGAGCAAGAGAGTCGCATGAGCACGCACGAGCAGATTCTCCTCATACCGCCGCATCAGCCCGATCAAGTCCTGCGTCTCAATCGGCGTTAGCCCTTCGAATTGCCGTTTGAGATGCAATTCTTCGATCCGGGTGGCGACCTCCACTGGCAGGCAACTCTCGGTGGCACGCCAAAGCGCAGTATCGTCCAGAAACCGCAGAGAGGCTTCAAGCCGGGCCAAATCGTCCGGCAGCTCTTCCTCTGTCTGCACACCAACTGCCGCAGCCTCCAGTAGTTCCGTCTCAACTGTGCGACGCGACCGCTCGGCCCGCTGTTTGAGTCGGTTGTAGAGCGGCGCAGGTAGATGGAGAGTCATGGTTTGCAGAGTCATCACACCACCTCATGAGTCTTCCAGTCCATCCCTTGGGCGTATCCTCTCAATAATCCGGGGAACGGCGGTCGCAGACCGCCTATGAGCCTGCTCTCAGGGGGTCTGTGACCCCCGTCGCCTCCACTTATTGAGAAGATACCCTTCGGCCTCCAGTGCATCTATCTCTGCCAGATCTTTCGTGAGAGAATGTCTATGCTTATGCCATCTTACATCCAACCCACAGCCCCGTCAAATCATCCAA
>VGOD01000324.1 GCA_016876015.1 Chloroflexota bacterium | reverse complement strand
GGAATTGTACCTGATGGCCTGCCATTTGTCTCAATCGCCAACCGGACCCGGCGCTCCGCCAAGCCAGCGAATGGAGCTCGATGGCCGAAACGAAGATCAAGGCCCAGCGTCCCATTCTCCCTCCGGCTCTGATCTGCGTACGAAGAGGTCCAGGGGTTGGAAACCGCCTGTCTGAAACTGAGCAGTGGCCTCAGCCACTGCCGGCAGGCTCCGCCAGGCCCTGGGGGCCTTCGCACGCCGCAGGCGCAGCCGGCAGGTTTCCAGCCACCGGTTTCGGGCTCAGCACAACGATGGCCCGGGCCGGTGGGATTTCGTGCAACGCCCGGCGCACCTGCCCGCCCTCGGCCGCGCGCATGGCGGCGTCGCCGGCCAGGGGCAGGCTGGCAACCCACAGGACGGCCAACAGCCCGCGCCGGCGCAGCAGCAACCCGGCGGCCGCCAGGAGGAGCGTCAAGCCGCTGGGCAGCGCGACGACCGGCAGGATTTTGTGCAGATAGATCATGGTTGCGCCCGGCGGGGCTTAGCGCAACATGGCCGGACGATGCGCACGAGCGGAGCAAGACCAGATCCCCGCGTCCCGCGTCTCCGTGGTCTCCCCGCGTCACCCCCGCCCCACGCCCCTGATCACTCCCACCACCCGCGCCAAGTCCGCCTCGGTCATGGCCGTACCAGAGGGCAGGGGGCAGGTGTCAGGTGTCAGAAAGCAGCGCCTATCCCCTGACCACTGATCCCTGACGCCTGATCCCTGATCCCTGCGGACCAACCGAGATGCAGGTGAGCCAGCCGAGCAGGTGGCCTCGGCCACGCGTGCAGCGGCCCCACGGCGCTTCCGGCATCAGCGTGATGCCGGGCAGGTCGCCGATGGTCTGGGCGTAGGTGTCGAAGATGCGACGTTTGGCGGCGACACGGTCGGGCAACACCTGCAACTGGCCGCGGCCCACGGCGGCTCCACTCCGCTGCGCTGCGGGACTTCCTTCGGTCGCAGCAGGTTGCTCAGGCGGTAGTTGTAGCCGATCTCCGAGTGCTGGTAGTGCGGGGCCGGATCACGCGCCTGGGTGGAGAGCTTGCGGGCATGTTCAATCAGCGCTTTATCGGCCGAGACACATGCCGCCGCCGGAGGTGGTGATGATCTTGGCGCTGTTGAACGAACGCGCGTTTTACCATCCCGGACGAGGTCAACATCTGGGAGTCGTATAGATATCGAACTCGGTCACGCGGCGCCAGTCGCTGTCCAGGGTGGCGACCGCAGTGACACCAAGCCGCTCAGTTTCCGCACAGATCAGGGCATCTTGGGGCAGAAGGTGATAACGCGTAATGAAATAGCGAAGGCGTTCATCCGGCGCGCTGATTTTGCTGCCAGCAACGTAATTCTGCTGATACGCCAACGTGACAGGAATCGTCGCCAGTAGCGCATCGAAACGGCCCAAATCCGGCAATCCTTGCTTGAGAATGTCTGGCTGCCGCTTGTAGAGCGCCAGCCAATTGGCCGGCCGCGTTGTTGGATTCAGCGTTTCCCATGTGCGCCGCAAGCGACCCGTCAGAATGACGTGATAACATTCCTGGAGCACCGGCAGCGCGATCCAGGCTACCAACTCAAGCGCCGCGATGGCGGGGCGCAAGCGGCGAGCAAATGCTTGGGCCGCCGCCGCGTCCGGGTTATCATCACCCGGACGCAACGCCAGCAGAAAGGAAGTGTCGAGCACGAGCTGAGATGGCAGGGCAATGGTCGGATCGGCCAGGTCACACAGCGCCATCACCAGGTCTCCTGAATTTCCACCCAAAAGCTATCAGCGGTCGGAGGTAAGGTGCTGAACAGTTCAGCCAGGCCAGTGATCGGATCACCGAGACGCGTTTCCAACTCGCGCGCCCGTTCCACCAATTGCGCCTGGCGTTGCCGCAGATCAGGCGGGAGCGGCGATGTCACGGCCCTGGCTCCCGCGGCGCCTCGCGCCTGCCACTGGTCATATTCCTCGATGCTGATCAGCATCGCCATCGGCTGGCCGCGCCGCTCCAGCACGTACCGCTTTCCCCCGTATTTGACTTGCCCGATCAACTCCGCCAGCCTGCTCTTGGCTTCCACCATCCCTACCACCTGGTTCATTGCCCACCTCCAACCGGTCAGGATGACCACATTGTAGCACGCAGGGCAACAAAAGACAAGCCTCTTTCCACTTCGGCATCGTGCATGAAGTCAGGCCGGAAAAACAGCGAAGCTGTCGCCGTCCTCACTCACCCGGCCGGTCAAACAAAATGGGTATCTTCTCAATTTGTAGGGGCGATCCCTCGCGGCCGCTCCGGCGGGCAGGCGCAAGGCCATGCCCCTACCCCGGATCATTGAGAAGATACCAAAATGGCCCAAGTCAGGCCGACTGACCTGGGACATGAGCTGGCTGACACGTTTTTGGGGGCGCAGATTCACGCAGATGGACGCTGATTTCCTTTCTTGTGATCCTGCGACCCGTCCTTCGACCCTTCGATCGCACTCAGGGCAGCTCTGCTCGGGATGCCGCTCAGGACAGGTCTGCGCACATAGTCACCCCATCTCCGTGTCCCCGTGTCTCCGTGTCCCAACGCCCCGCACCACCGCCGCCACCCGCTCGATGTCCGCTGCCATCATCGCCGTGCCTGAGGGCAGACACAACCCATCGCGGAACAGCGCCTCAGCCACGCGGCCGCCAACGGCCTCGCAACCCTGGAACACCGGCTGCAGATGCATCGGCTTCCACAGGGGGCGGGATTCAATGTTCTCCGCTTCTATAGATGTTCAGATAATCTTCTGGACTCGAGGCTTTAGCCGGTTGGCCTCATGACCCAGAGAAACCGGCTGAAGCCTCGATTCCGGATCGCGCAGCCCGAATCTTTATCTGACTTACTATAGCGCCAGGCGCACCGTCTCGCGATCGGCGCCGAACTGGGCCGGGTCAATCGTAATGCAGGTGAGCCAGCGCGTGCAGCGGCCCCACGGCGCTTCGGGCATCAGCGTGATGCCGGACAGGTCGCCGATGGTGCCCTCGTAGAACTTGAAGATCTCCCGCTTGCGGCGCACCCGCTCATCCAACACCTGCAACTGCCCCCGACCGATGGCCGCCAGCACATTGCTCAGGCGGTAGTTGTAGCCGATCTCCGAGTGCTGGTAGTGCGGGGCCGGCTCGCGCGCCTGGGTCGCCAACTTGCGGGCATGATCAATCAGCACTTTATCCGCCGAGACCGACATGCCGCCGCCGGAAGTGGTGATGATCTTGGCGCCGTTGAAGGAGAAGCTGCTGATTCTGAGCCAAGGTCTATCGCGGCAGATCGAGGTTCCTGAGGTGTGCCCGGAGAGTATCCAGGACCAGCTGCACTTCGCGATCAACATCGCCCTGCATCGGTGACTCTTCGAATATCCATTGGCCGTTGAACGCTCGCCGCTGAAAATGATGCGGATAGCTGGGCAACCGGCGTATCGCCTCCACGCCCTCATGCGGATAATCATCCCAGCCAAAAATCCGCTTATCCCCAGCATACGGCGCAGTCAAATCAATCAGGGCATACGAATAGCTGCCAGCGGTCGGATCGAAATGGATGTCGAGAAACAAGGTCTCGCTCAAGGAAGCCCGAACTTTAGCGCCGATGAGTGAGACCTCGACGAAGAGACCGCTGTCGCGTAGGCTTTTGAGGACAGAGCCATACCACGCCTTCAGAAGGCCTCCAGAAGACCCACTAACGCCGATAACTCGTGCCGGATCGCGCCCCACTCCAGATAATCGGTGTAGAGGCGATGATCATCCGGTGTAACGCCTTCAACCGCAATCCTCTGTTGGAGCTTTTCTAAAGAACCGTACCGAGCGCGCAGACGCCAATCAGCCTTTTTCAGTGCGACCAGACGGTCCGTCGCCTCAGCCGTGATCCCTCGCAACAGGAAGTCATCGCTTGATGCAGGAAGCACCTGCGTTGCCCGTTCGAGAAGTTGCTCTGCGTATAAGGTCATGCCCATCCTCCGATCTGCAAAACTAATCTGTCCATGAACCGAACAATTACATTGTAGCATACCCTACGCTCGCGGGCAAGCAGTCCATGGGCGACACAAGCAGAAACGAAAACTGGAACGCGGACGACGCGGATGCCGCAGACAACACGGACAGACTCAGATTTTATCCGCGTCCTCCGCGTCGTCTGCGCCGTCCGCGTCCTTTTTTCAGAGCAGAAGTGAGTGCGGTGGGCGGCGAAGACATTTTCGCCGTTGCGGAGGCGGCGGAGGAAACGGGCCGGGCCTCGATGTTTTCCGCCTCCAGGGCCATTTGAAGCCGAACATCTCCGCAAGGGCCAGCCGTTCACGCAGTCGTGCAGATCATCAGTGTCCAGCACTCAACCTCAGACGGCTACTAATTCACCGAGTCGAAAAGGATAGCGTCTCACCGCGATCAACTCTGCACGAAGCATCACCCGATCAATCTGGTTGAACTGCAAGAGGCGCTCGGTCACCCGTCCAATCATCGAGAGCGGCACGATCAGAGGACCGTCCAGGCGAAAATGATCACGCCAGCTCGACGTCCGCGGGTTGAACAACGGCGCGATCATGCCCGACTGCGGATCCGGGGCGGCCACGTTGCTCCCCTTGAAGCGATTGCATTGCGCACAGGCATACGCCAGGTTGTCGGCTGTGGTAGCGCCGCCATGTTGCCGAGCGATCACGTGATCCACTTCATGGGCAAACACGGCATAGCTCGCATGAAGCAGACAATACTCGCAGCTTTCTCGTGCGCGCACCACGACCAGATCGCGCAGGCGTGCTGGGACATACGTCATGCCGTCTTGCCGCTCCCCAATCGGCCATAGGCCTTCGCCTTGAGCAGCGCCATCATCCGGTCAATGCGAACGTAATGATCGAGCTCCTCTTCCTCTTGCGCGGTCAAGGCCCGCTGACGATTGACCTCGAGCAACTCGCTGAACCGGCTCTGAGCATCCACCGATGGCCGATAGTTGACGATGTCTTGAACGGAGGGGCCATTGGCGAGGAACTCCAACACGTTTTCGTAATAAGGTAAAGAAAATTCCCTTTGCACGTTCACCGGACGAGTACGAACCATTGTCGTCATTTCAGTCATCTCCCTGACGCAATCTCACTGTGACTTCACCCACTTGACGCCATCATACACCCGCGCGCCGCAAAGCACAAACCGCCGCGACCTCGTACCGGCCCAGAAAAACAACGAACCCGTCGCCGCCGCGCGGTCAACTGCCTCACCTGCGCCTCCCTATCTTGTCGCCCTGCCAGATTCCGCGGGGACGCAGACCCACGCAGAAAAACGCAGCTACTCCACTCGTCATCTGCGTACGCAGTCCGCGTCAACGGGAAAGAGCCACCAAGACCCTAAAGGTCTGCGAGACCTTTAGGGTCTGCGCATTCGGGTCAGGTCTGCGTATGCAGTCTC
>VGOD01000323.1 GCA_016876015.1 Chloroflexota bacterium | reverse complement strand
GGGCGCAGATCACGTCCTGCGCTTTACGACCGGCGACTATGACCCGCTGATTCAGTTGACCAGCGCAGGCCGCGTGGGAACCTACAACGCCTATACCGACACGGCCGCGGTGGTGATCTATCGCAACATGCCCCAGGTGACGTTCACCCTTTGGCAGGTGACGCCGGACGACTTCGTGCCGCTGGCAGGCCGCGACTACTGGATCGCCTGGGACAAGTTCCGGCCGGCCCAAGACAGGGCCATCGCTCATTGGACCGTGGAGACGGACGCGCCGCGCAACGAGACCGGCATTCTACGCGCGGCGCTGGCGCAGCCGGATGGTAAGCCGCTCGCGCCAGGACTCTACTACCTGACCGTCACGGGCGCCACGGCCGAGGGCCGCGCGGTGCGCGATAGCTATCGCCAGCTCCTGGCTCGCACCACCTACAACGTGACTCTCAAGGCCGGCGTCGGCGAGGCGCTGGCCTGGGTGACCGATTTGCGCAGCGGCCAGCCGGTCGCGGGGGTCGCTGTCAAGTTCACCGATGGCGACGACATTGACCGCCAGGCCGTCAGCGACAAGGATGGCATCGCCAGGGTTACGCTCGACAGCTCAGGGGATGCGGCGCGGCAGCCGTGGGACACGCTGCTGGCGCTGGCGAACGGCTCAGACGGCGGCTTCGGCGTAGCGGCCAGCAACTGGCAAGACGGCATCAGCGCGTGGGACTTCAAGCTGCAAGGCGGCGCGGTGGCCGAACCGTACATCGGCTATGTGTATACCGACCGGCCGATCTATCGCCCCGGCCAGACGGTCTACTGGAAGGCGCTGATCCGCCGCGATGATGACGCCGCGTACACCCTGCCGGCGCCCGGCCAGGCCGTCACCGTCACCGTCAACGACGACCAGGGCAACCGGCTGCACGAAGAGCGCCTGACGATCAGTGCGCTGGGCGCGGTGAATGGCGTGTTCGTGCTCGGCGCGGAGGCCGGACTGGGCTACTACCACATCTCGCTCCAACTGGCCGATGCCCCGCGCGTCATCGGTGGCCGCAGCCGCGAAGCGCAACGATTCGGGGTCGGCTTCCAGGTGGCCGAGTACCGCAAGCCGGAATACGAGATCAGCGCGCAAACCGACAAGCCTGAGTACATTCAGGGCGAGCAGATCCACGTGACCGTGCAGACCGATTACTTCTTCGGCGGGCCCGTGAAGAACGCCACCGTAAGCTGGGTGCTCTTGAGCAACGACTATACCTTCCAATCGTTCGCCGCGCCCAAGGACGCAGCCGGCCGGAGCCGGTACTACAGCTTCGGCGACTGGGACTGGTACGCCGGCCATCGCGAGTCTTTCGGCAAGTCACTGGGCCAGGGCGAGGGGGTCACCGATGGGCAGGGACGTTTCACCTTCATCGTGCCGGCCGACGTCAGCACGGCCGGCCAGAGCCAGCGTTTCATCTTCGACATCACGATCCTGGACGCCAACAACCAGGCGGTCTCGACGCAAGCCAACACAGTCGTCCACCAGGGCGCGCTCTACATCGGCCTCAGCCCGCGCAGCTACGTGTCCACAGTGGGCAAACCCAGCCAGGTTGACCTGGTCACGGTTGATCCCCAGGGCCGGCGCCTCGGCCGGACCGAGGTCACGATCATCGCCAACGAGTACAAGTGGTACAGTGTGCGCGAAGAGGCCGCCGACGGTCGCTTCTATTGGACAAGCAAGGCCGAAAAGACCCCTGTCTACACCGCGACCGTGACCACTGACGCCGCGGGCCAGGCCATCTTCGAGTGGACGCCGCTGCACGGCGGCCAGCACAAGATCGAGGCGACCGCCCGCGACCGGGCCGGCCACACCATTCGCAGCGCAGCCTTTGTCTGGGTCAGCGACCGCGCCTACGTCAGTTGGCGCGCGGAGAACAACGATCGCATCGAGCTGGTGGCCGATAAGAAGGAGTACAACGTCGGCGATGTGGCCGAATTCCTGGTCGCCAGCCCCTACCAGGGAGCGGTCAAGGCGCTCCTCACCATCGAGCGCGGCCGCATCATCAGCGCCCAGGTGATCGAGCTCAAGAGCAACAGCGAGGTGATCCGCATCCCGATCGAGCCGCGGTTCGCGCCCGATGTCTTCGTTTCGCTGGTGCTGATCAAGGGGATGGATGCGACCAGTCCCACGCCATCCTTCAAGGTCGGCCTGGCGCAGCTCAACGTGTCGGTGGCAGACAAGGAATTGAAGATCGTCTTGACGCCCCGCAAAACCTTCGAGGTCTCGGAGACCTTGAAGGTTTCCCCGCGCGACAAGGTGCTGTGGGAGGTGCAAACCCTCGACGCGGCGGGCAAGGGGGTTCCGGCGGAGGTGTCGTTGGCGCTGGTGGACAAGGCGATCTTGACCCTGGCGAGCGATAACGCCGGCAAGCTCATGGATCATTTCTATCGGCAGCGGCCGCTCGGCGTAACGACCGCCGCCACGCTGGTGATGAACATGGATCGCATCGTGGCGCAACTGACGCTCGGCGGCAAGGGCGGCGGAGGGGGAGGCGATATGGCCGGCCCCAGCGTGCGTCGCGAGTTCCCCGACATCGCCTACTGGAACGCGGTGGTCACGACCGATGCCGCCGGCAAGGCGACGGTCGAGGTCACATTGCCGGACAACCTGACCACCTGGACCATGGACGCGCGCGCCATCACGGCCGACACGCTGGTGGGCCAGGCGCAGGCCGACATCATCGCCACCAAGGATCTGCTGGTGCGGCCGGTGCTCCCGCGCTTCTTCATCGAGGGGGACCAGGCCCAGATCGCCGCGCTGATCCACAATAATACGCAGGTTGAGGTTGAGGTTGAGGTTAAGCTGGAGGCGACTGGTCTTGCGCTGGCCGAAGCGCCATCGGCGACCCAGACTCGCAAGGTCCCTGCCCAGGACAGCGTCAAGCTCACCTGGGACGTCAGCGTACAGCCAAACGTCGCTCAAGTCAAGGCGACAATGTCGGCAATCCAAAATCGGCAATCCAAAATCGAAAATCCCCTTTCAGACGCGGTGGAGATCACGCTGCCGGTTCATCGCTACACCACGCCCGAAGTCACAGGCACGAGCGGACAGGTTGCTCTGGATGAGGGGCGGCTGGAGTTGGTTCGCCTGCCGGCCGGCGCCGATCCGACCCGCGGCGAGCTGGTCGTCACGGTGGAGCCGAGCCTGGCCGCGGGCATGACCGGCGGCCTGACCTACCTGGCGCACTACCCCTATGAGTGCATCGAGCAGACGATGAGCCGGTTCCTGCCCAACGTAGTCAGCTATCAGGCGCTCAAGTCGCTGGGCGTGAAACGGCCTGAGCTGGAGACAAACCTGCCTCAGCAAGTCGGCGTGGGGCTCCAGCGCATCTACGCCCGGCAGCGCACAGACGGCGGGTGGGGGTGGTGGGCAAGCGACGATAGCAGCGTGGCGGTCTCGTCCTACGTGCTCTACGGTCTGGCCAAGGCCAGGCAGGCCGGCTTCACCGTGGACCAAGGGGTGATTGACCGCGCGGTGCGTTATCTGCGGCGCACGCTGGGCAGCACGGCCTCGGCCGGCAAGCCGCCAGCCGAGGCGACCCCGTGGCAGCTCAACCAACAGGCGTTCACGCTGCTGGCGCTGGCCGAGGCGGGCGCGCCAGAGCCGAACCGGGCCGGCGCGCTGTACGAAAAGCGGGAGGCGCTGAGCCTCTTCGCCAAAGCCTACCTGGCGTTGGCCCTGGGGCTGATCGCCGACGACGCCAGCCCTAACCGCATCAAGGCGCTGTTGGCCGACATCAGCGGCCGGGCGATCGTCAGCGCGACGGCCGCGCACTGGGAGGAGGGATGGACCGACTACTGGAACATGAACACCGACACCCGGACCACGGCCATCGTGCTGGCGGCCATCGCCCGGCTCGACCCGAAGAACAGCCTCGGCCCCAACGCGGTGCGCTGGCTGATGAGCGCACGCAAAGCTGACTACTGGGCGACCACTCAGGAAAACGCGTGGGCCATCATGGCGCTCACCGACTGGATGACGGCTACCGGAGAGTTGGCGGGAGACTACGCCTGGCGCGCGCTGCTGAACAACACGTTGCTGGGCGAGGGTCAGGTGACGCCCGCGACGGTAGACAAGACCACGACGCTGCGCGCCTTCGTAGGGGCGGGGCCAGACACGCGATCTGGCGCTCCTGCAAGCGGCCCTCCAAGCCCGCCCCTGCTGACAGATCAGACAAACGGCCTGGTGATCCAACGGAGCAAGACCGACGGGCAGACCGGCAAGGGCCAACTCTACTACACCGCCCACCTGAAGACCTATCTGCCGGTCGAGCAGCTCAAGCCGCTCAGCCGCGGGGTGATCGTCAGCCGCGAGTATCGGCTGGCCGAATGCGGCCTGAGCGGGAGCCGATCACAGGGGGCTGCGGCCCGGTGTCCCGTCGTCGCCCAGGCTCGCGTCGGCGATGTGCTGAATGTGACCGTCAGCATCGTCGTCCCACACGCACTGCACTACCTGATCGTCGAAGACCCCCTGCCGGCCGGCGCCGAGGCGATTGACGTGAGCCTGCGCACGACCAGCGTGACAGCCCAGGGCCCCGATGTGGAACGCGCCGAGGAACGGAAGGCGGACTATTGGCGCTATGGGTGGTGGTCGCCTACGCATGTGGAGTTGCGCGACGAGAAAGCGGTGTTGTTTGCCACCTGGCTGGCCCCTGGCGCCTACGAGTTCAACTATCAGGTGCGCGCCGCGCTGCCTGGTCGCTTCCTCACCCTGCCGACCACAGCCTACGAGATGTACTTCCCAGAGGTATGGGGCCGCGGCGCGGGGAGCTTGTTCACCGTCACGCCGTGACGTATAGCGCCAGGGGGCTGGGTCAGTGAAAACCACCCGCCACGTGCCAGGCACTTCGGAAGTGCCTGGCACGTGGCGGGTCTGATCTCCTCACCCCGTTCGTCGTCAGTGCACCGTGGTGGAGATCGGGAGAGGCATCCTGCGGCGCTGTGGTCCCTGGCTGCGGCGCAACAGGACCTGGATGCGGGCCAACAACTCGTTGGCGCTGAAAGGCTTAGAAAGGTAGAAGTCAGCGCCCGACGATAGGCCGAGCACGCGATCCATCTCGGCATTGCGCGCCGACAGGATCAAGACGGGGATCGCCGAAAACTCGCGCAGACAGCCAACGGCCTCGAAGCCGCCCGTGCGCGGCATGTTCACATCCATCAAGACAAGATCGGGCTCGTGGCGCTGGCACTGTTCCACGCCCTGGCGCCCATCCTCGGCCTCGACAACCTCGAAGCCCTCCATTTCGAGAAACCGCACCAGCGACTGCCGAAAGGGACGACTGTCATCAACGATGAGTATCTTCTCGCCCATATTCGCCTTTCTCCGCGACGACTTTTCGACTGGCTGTCCTGAGAATGCCGACCGCTCCGTCTGCTGTGGCCGGTCTGCGACCGAGCCGCCTCGTGCCATGCTCCAGCGGGCACGGCCAGGA
>VGOD01000322.1 GCA_016876015.1 Chloroflexota bacterium | reverse complement strand
TGGGGGCCAGGCGGGATCGGCGACCGCACCGACATCCCCCACTGGCCCGAGTGGTTCACCGGGCCGGCCAGCGCGACCATCCTGGCCGCGTTGTACAATGAGAGCGGCCAGAACATCGGCGGGTTCGGCGCCTGGCCGCGGCCGGCGAGCGCGCCGGCCGGCGAGAACCAGATCGTCATGTTCAAGTCGTGCTTCCCCAACTCCGACCTGTACGGCAACCCGAACGACCCGCCGCTGCCGGCGCCCAACGACGAGTACACGGTGGCCAACGCCAAAGCGGTCTACAACCGGATCCTGACCTACTTCGCTACGCGGCAGGACAAGCTGTTCATCGTCATCACTGCGCCGCCGCTGATGCGGGCCGAGACTGCACCGGAGCGCGCGGCCAATGCCCGCGCGTTCAACAACTGGCTGGTCAACGACTGGCTGGCCGGCTACCCTCACCCCAACGTGGCGGTCTTCGACTACTACAACGTCCTCACCTCCAACGGCAGCCCCGGCCGCGTGGACGACCCCGCCACGACCGACGAGCCGAACGACGCGAGTTGGGCCGACGGCAACCATCATCGCTGGCAGGCGGGCGCGCTCCAGCACCTGCGGACGGTGAACAACAACTACTCGGCCTACCCCAGCGGCGACAGCCATCCCACCACCGCTGGGCATCAGAAGGCCACGATCGAGTTCGTCCCCTGGCTCAACGTCATCTATCACCGCTGGCAGGCCAGCCCAGGCGCCACGCCGACGGCCACGCGCTCCGTCACGGCGACTCCGACCGGCAGCGGAACGCCGACCGCCACTCGCACGCGCACGCATTTCATCTACCTCCCGCTCATCCTCAAGCGATGGCCGGCTACGGCAGCGCCGACGCCCACGTCGTCACGCACGCCTTCGCCTACGCTGTCGCACGCACCGACGCCCACCCCGACCCCCACGCTCAGCCCTGGCCTCTGCCCCGGCCCGGAGCCGCCCCTGGTCACCGACCTCCAGGTGCGGCAGCCACCGTCGCTGCCCGAGCCGGCTGCCCGCTCACCCTTCCGCGATCCGGCCTTCGGCCGCTGCGTCGTGCGCGTCACCGACCGGGCGAACGACAAGGCGGAGCCGGGCGGGCTGAAGAACGAGTACGCGCGCGTCCAGTCCTTCAACGCCGACGAGACGCGGCTGCTGGTCAGGGGCACCCAGGGCGGCTGGTATCTCTACAATGCGCAGACCCTCCAGCCGCTCGGCTCACTGCCGCTCGGCATGGACCCGCGCTGGAGCGCGACCGACCCCAACCTGATCTACTTCTCGGACGAGACGCGGCTGATGGCGTATAACGTCGCGACGCAGCAGACGGCCCTCGTCCACGAGTTCGCTGCTGACTTCCCCGGCCAGAACCTGGCCGCGGTCTGGACGCGCTACGAGGGTAGCCCCTCGCATGACGGCCGCTGGTGGGGCCTGATGGCCGAGGATCAAGACTGGCTGACCGCCGCCCTGTTGGTCTACGACCTGGCGGAGAACCGGGTGACGGCGACCCTCGACACGCGCGGCTGGTCGGCCGAGGCGCGCGAGATGGACTCGGTCACCATCAGCCCGCTGGGGAACTATTTCCTGGTCTACATGGACCTGTACTGCGCCCACGGTCAACTGGGGACGCCGGCCAACCCCTGTGGCCTGATGGTCTACAACCGCAACCTGCAGGGCGGCCGCGGGCTGCTGCGCATCATCGGCCACTCCGACACCGCGCTGGACGTCCAGGGCCGCGAGGTGCTCGTCTACCAGGACATTGACACGGACCACATTTCGATGCTCAACCTGACGAGTGGCGCGGTCACGCCGCTCTGGTCGCTTGACTTCACCTACACCGGCATCGGGCTGCACATCTCGGGCCGTGGCCTGGATCGGCCCGGCTGGGCGGTGATCTCGACGCACGACGAGGATGCGGCCTCCCACACCTGGATGGACGACCAGGTTTTTCTGATCGAGCTGAAGGCCAACGGCCGCGTGGTGCGGCTGGCGCACACGCATTCGCTGGTGGATCCCAATCAAGAGCACGACTACTGGGCCGAGCCGCAGGCCAGCGCCAATCGTGGCCTGAGCCGCGTCCTGTTCACGACCAATTGGGGCCGCTCCGGCACCGAGCAGGTGGAGATGTATCTGGTCGAACTGCCGGCGGACTGGTCGGCGCGACTGCCGTAAAGGAAACGACCGTTCGATCTGGTTGATTTTTGACCAGCCCCACACTTCCCATGGAGGTGGTCCCCATGAACAAGTGTTTTCCTTTCCTTGGTTTTGGTCGGCCTGGCGCTGCTGTTGACGGCCAGCGCCAACATTGGCTCTCTGCCGATCAGCGCCGGCTTCACCAACGCCGGGGCGCCTTCGTCCTACGACCCTCTGCCCGACAAGTTCCTCTTCAGCATCGGCGCGCAGCCCGCGACAGGACAAGTGCGCGCCCCTGAAGGCGCGGCAGTCGCGCCAGATGGCACGGTCTATGTGGCGGACACGCTCAATCACCGCGTCCAGCGCTTCAGCGCGACCGGGAGCTTTCTGGCCGCGTGGGGCAGCATGGGTGCCGCTGATGGCCAGTTCTGGATGCCGTATGGCATCGCGGCGGGGCCGGACGGCACCGTGTACGTGGCAGACTCAGGCAACGACCGCATCCAGCGGTTCAGTCCTACTGGCGTCTTCCTCGGCAAGTGGGGCAGCGACGGCTCAGGCGATGGGCAGCTCGACTACCCCGAAGGCGTGGCTGTAGCGGCGGATGGCACGGTGTACGTAGCGGATACGTCCAACGAACGCATCCAGCGCTTCACGGCGGCCGGCGCGTTCCTGGGCAAATGGGGCGGATACGGCGACGGCGATGGGCAGTTCTTCCTCCCAGCCGATGTCGCTGTCGCGCCGGATGGTACGGTGTATGTTGCGGATTGGGGCAATGACCGCATCCAGCGGTTTAGCGCGCCCGGCGCATTCCTGGGCAAATGGGGCAGCTGCTGCTTTGACGATGGCCAGTTCGACAGGCCCGACGGCGTGGCAGTCGCGCCGGACGGCACGGTCTATGTGGCGGACTCAGGCAACGATCGCATCCAACGTTTCAGTCCCACCGGCGTCTTTCTCGGCAAGTGGGGCAGCTATGGCTCTGGCGATGGGCAGTTCAACTTCCCCCGGGGGGTGGCCGTGGGATCAGACGGCACGGTCTACGCAGCGGATACAGACAACAATCGCATCCAGCGTTTCACGGCCGCCGGCGCGTTCCTGGGTAGATGGGGCGGCTTCGTGCCCGGTGATGGGCAGTTGATCTTCCCGCGCAGCATTGCGATGGCGCCAGACGGCTCGATCTACGTGGCGGATCAGCGGGGAAACTCCATCCAGCGTTTCAGCGCGTCCGGCGCCTTTCTGGGCAAGTGGGGCAGCTACGGCTCCGACAATGGCCAGTTCGACGGCCCCGAAGGGGCGGCAGTGGGGCCAGACGGCACGGTCTACGTAGCGGACACCAACAACGATCGCATCCAGCGGTTCGACGTGACCGGCGCCTTCCTGGGCAAGTGGGGCAGCTATGGCTCGGCTGACGGGCAACTCAGCTCGCCCGCCGGGGTGGCAGTCGCGCCGGACGGCCTGTCCCCGTCAGGGGGCACGGTGTATGTGGCAGATACGGACAACCGTCGCATCCAGTGTTTCAGCGCTACCGGCGCCTATCTGGGCGAATTCGGCCACGCCGGCGGGGGCGACGGGCAGTTCAGCTCTCCCGTAGGCGTGGCTGTCGGATCAGATGGCGTCATCTATGTGGTGGATGACTTCAGCAGCCGCATCCAGCGGTTCAGCGCGACCGGCGAGTTCCTGGGCAAGTGGGGCAGTTACGGCCCGGGCGATGGGCAGTTCGACTCCCCCGAGGGCGTGGCCGTCGGCCCGGACGGCACGGTCTACGTGGCCGATGCAGACGGCGAGCGCATCCAGGTCTTCGGCGCGGCCTATCCGGCCGCCTGGCGTGGGGAGTTCTTCGCCAACCGCTGGCTGGCCGGGCGGCCCGTGCTGATCCAGAACTACGCGGCTCTCGACTTCGACTGGGGGACCGGCGCGCCCGGCGCAGGCGCGCCGGCCGACGACTTCTCAGCGCGGTTCCAACGTTACGCCTGGTGCGAAAACGCCACCTACCGCTTCACCGTATCGGCCGATGATGGCGTGCGGCTGTGGGTGGACGACACGCTGCTGATCGAGCAATGGCGCGATAGCCAGGGCACGACCTATCAAGCGGATCTGGCGCTCAGCCAGGGCTATCACCGCCTGCGCGTCGAGTACTACGATGCCAGCGGCGCTGCGACGTTGCGGCTCGACGGCGCGCCGCCCTACACCCCGACGCCGACCGTCACGCCTGGTCGCACCGCGACCCCCACAGCTACCGTCACGGCGACTCGCACGCCGACACCGACCGCCACGCCGACCCGCACTCCGACGCCGACCGTCACCCGTTCCCCGATGCCTACTGCAACTCAACTGCCGGGCGCGACCTCCACGCGGACGCCGACGTCAGGAGTTGGGAAGCGCACGTATCTGCCGCTGATTCTGCACGGCAGGCAGACCCCAAAGGCCTCGTAGACCTTTGGAACCTTCGAACCATTCCAAGGAGGATCTCCATGAAAACGATGCTGCGATTCTGGTGGGGGTTTGCCCTTGTCCCCATGCTGGCTTTGGTGCTGGCGATGCCGACTGGCGGTCTCGGCTTGCAGGCCGACGCCGCGCCCGCCGCCCCAGGCGAGACTCTGACCCTCTACGCCGACACGGACGCGACCACCAAAAGCTGGCAGCCGGACGCCAACTTCGGCGCCGATACGATGCTCCAGCTCCACTACGACAACGTCGAAGGGCCGGTCGCCGCGTTCACCCTCATCCACTTCGACGTGTCCAGCCTCCCCGCCGACGTCGTGATTGACTCGGCCGCGATGGAACTCTACCTGTGGAACGCGGCCGGCGCGGACCCGGTGTGGATCGGGCTGTACGACGTGTACGCGGCCTGGAGCGAGTCCACGGTTACCTGGAACACCCGGCCCCCCGGCCAGACCGGCGGCTACGTCTACGGCGTGAACGTGGACGCCGCGCCCGGCTACAAGGCATGGACGGTGACGGGCTGGGTGACCTATTGGCGAAGCAATCCCAACTACGGCCTGGAGCTGCGCGGGCCGATCACCGGCGACCCGTCGTACTACGACCGCAATTTCGGCAGCAGGGACGGCCGCGTGAACCTGCCGCGGCTGATCGTGACGTACCATCTGCCGGCCACAGCGACCGCGACGCCCACTGCGACTAACACCTCGCCTCCGCCGACCGCGACGCCGACGGCCACCGCCACGCGCACACCGACGCCGACGATCACACGCACGCCCACGCCGACGGTTACGCGTACTCCTACGCCGACAGCCTCGCGCACTCCGACCAACTCACCGACCAGCCAACCATCTCACACACCGACCCGCAGTGCGACCGCCACCGCGTCCCCAAGCAGGACGG
>VGOD01000321.1 GCA_016876015.1 Chloroflexota bacterium | reverse complement strand
GGAAGAAGGATGATCGCCCACGCCGGCGTGCTGAAATGCTCATCAACTCTTGCGCCACGCGTCGTCGCGCGGTGGAAAAAGCAAAATGGCTGAGCTAACAATAGCACAATCGGAGGCAACTTGCAAGAGGCGGTTTGACTGTGAATGTCATATTTTACGGCTGGATCGATCTGTCAGGTCTCCGACCAAACCTGACAGATCGGCGACTTTCACGGCTTGATATGATAGAGCACGCTGCCCTTGTCCCCCGTCACGTAGATATCCCCGGACGCGCCGACGGCGACCCCATTGAAGAAGGCGGTCGGCGGCATGTGGGGCAGCGGCAAGCCGATCTCCAGCCCATCCGCCACCGTCTTGACCTTGCCCGTGGTCAGGTCAATGTGCGACAGGCGTCCCGCCCCGGCTTCGACGACGAGCAGGCCGCCATCCGCGGCGACGGCCAGCCCTTCCGGGTTTTTCAGTCCGGTCGCTACCTGGACGGCCGGCTTGAGCGCTACGTCATCCTTGACGATCTGGAACACGGCGCCGCTGGCCCAATCCGCCGCCCACAGGTTCCGACCGCTCGCGGCCAGCCCCGTCGGCACGGCGATCCCTTCGGCCAGGCTGACCGGCCCGGCCGAAGTCTGGCGCACGATGCGGTTGGTCCCCAGCTCGGCCACGACCAGGTCGCCCCCGAACTGGATCGCGTTGAGCGGCGTCTTGAAGCTGGGATCGGTGTGGACGATCTTGCCGGTCGCCGGATCCACGATCTGCACCAGGTTCCCCATGTATGAGGACATCACCAGCTTGTCGCCGAACGGCGCCACAGTGAAGTTGGGAGGCATGAACCGTGCAATGGTTTTCCCTGGCTGGGGCGATGCGCCAGCTTGAGCATCGAATTGGCACAAGGTCATGCTATCAACGACGAACACCGATTCCTGCCCGCCGGCGTCTTTCACAACCGCGACACCGCCCGGCGCGATCATGCCTGCGGGGCTTACCGGCCGGCTCTTACCATCAGACAGGAGCTCGATCACGGAGCCTTGCTCGGCGTTCGAAATGAAGAGCCGGCCTTTGGCGTCGAAGGCCAGGTTGTCCAGGCTGGGCGCCAACTGCGCTAACTCCTCGCGGCCCCCGGTCTGGAGGTTGATCCGTGCAACCTTGCCGGTTGCAAAGTCGAGGACATGCAGGCGACCTTGGGCGTCGAACTTCACCGCGGATGGCACGACCAGACCTTCCGCAACCACCTTGATCTCGCCGGTATCTACATTGACCTTGACCACCTGGCCCTTGGTCCAGATCGGGCCGTAGAGCCGGCCATCCTGCCCCCAATCCATGCCGTTCAGGAAGCCGAGGTCTTTGGCGATCAGGCGTGGCTCCTTTTTCCCGGCGGGATCCACCTCGTACAAGGCGTCCCCCAGGAAATCGAGCGCCACGAACAGGCGGCCGTCGTCCGAGAAGGTGATGGGGTTGGCGCCGGGTGGCAACTGGGCGGCGGTGCTCATCTTGCCGTCGGGACTCAGCCGGCCGATCTGCCCGCCGTACAGCGATGTCCAGTAAAGCGACCCGTCCGGGCCGAAAGCCAGATCGTCCGGCGTATCCACCCCGCGCTCTGCGCCGATGCGCTCGATGATCTTCCCGGTCTCAGGATCCATGACCACGATTTCGCCGCCGTTGATGCTGGCGATATACAAACGGTTCTGGGCGTCAAACCCGATGCCGTTGGCGCCATGGATCGGCGCGCCACGTGCCAAGACACGCACTTGAGCTTGCTCTGATTTCACCGGAACCTCCGACTTGGGTGGGGCGGTGACGGGCGCCGGCGCAGCCAAACAACCGGCCAGGACGCCCGCCAGGCACAAGATCGCGATGGCGTAAGCTGTCTGCTTCATTTTTTGGCTCTCCTTCCTCTCTTGGATGTATTCGATGCCTGGGCTGACGAAGTTTCATTGTATTCCTCCGGTCACCTCCCTTCGCCACGCGCAGACACGTCTTCGTCTGTCTGACCGTACCGCTCCTGCAAGAAGGTGATCAGCGCCGCCACGCTGCCGAACTCCAGCCGCTGCCCATCGGCCGTGCTCTCCAACGAGGCGCGCCACGCGTGACCGTCTCGGTCCGACTTCGTCAGGCGGAGGAGATAGGAAGCGTAATCGTCTTGCTCTGCGCCCATGGTCGTTGGCTCCTGTCGCGGAAACCTGATCGGCCAACCTACCGGCGAAAAAGAACCCCTCTCGCGCGGCGCGGGAGAGGGGCAGGGGGTGAGGGCCGCTGCCCTACTTCACGCGCATGCGGACGCCGGCACCGGTCCCTGAACCCTCAGCAACCGGGTTCGGGTTGCCCACCACAAAGACCTGGAATTTGAATGCGTCGCTGTATTCATCCCCGCCTTTGCTGAGCTCGAGGGAACTGCTCATCTTGGCCTGGAAGAAAGACTCTCCTTCCTTCCAGTATTCCCATAACGTGAAGGCATAGCATGATCGGACGCCTCCTCCCAAACGCCGATGCCGATCCGGCCGTCGCTCTCGTTGGCCGTCATCGAGCCGTCGCTGTGGAATGACACCAAACTCGTGAAGGGCGGCTGGTCTTTGGGCGACACATTCACAACCCAGACCCCCGTCAGGCTGTTCATTGCCAATTTGCTGTTCATGGGATCACGCTCCTTTCGCGCGTGAGTGTAGCAGGGCAGCGTCAAGAAATCGTCAAGAAATCTATTGACAGCCACGCCGCCATACGGTATGATTGACTCATCGCGTACCAGGCCACGAACGGAGCCTGTCATGTCCGGGCTGGTGATCTCCCTCCTGGGGCCTCCGCAAATCACGTTGGCCGGCGCGCCTGTCTCGACGCCGATGTGGGCCAAGACCCAGGCGCTGCTGGCCTACCTGGCCGCGGAATCCGACCGCCCGCACCGCCGGGAGGTGCTCGCCGGTCTGCTCTGGCCCGAGCAGCCGGATGCGGACGCGCGCCACAGCCTGCGCCAGGCGCTCCACCAGTTGCAGGGGGCGTTCGGCGCAGAGAATCCACCGCCTCTCCTGATCACCCCACAAACGCTGCAATTCAACCCGGCCGCCGATTGCGAAGTGGACGTGGCCGAATTCGCGGCCGTGCTCGCCCCCTGCGAACGCCATCCCCATCGCCGCCGCGAGGCGTGCCGGGCGTGCATCGAGCGCCTGGAGAGCGCGGCCGCCCTCTATCGCGGCCACTTCCTGGCCGGCTTCTTCCTCAAGGACAGCGTCGCCTTCGAGGAATGGGCGCTGGTCCGGCGCGAGCAGTTGGCGCGGCTGGCGCACGCCGCGCTGCACACGCTGGCCGAGCATCACGCGCTGTGCGGGGACTACGAGCGGATGGCGGCCATTGCCCGGCAGCAGATCGGCCTCGATCCGCTGGCCGAGGACGCGCACCGGCAGCTCATGGCGGCGTTGAGTTGGGGCGGTCAGCGCACGGCCGCGCTGGCGCACTACAAGGCGTTGCGCCAGACCCTCGCGGCCGAACTGGGCGCGCCGCCGGAAGCCGAGACGGTCGCGCTACACGGCCGCATCGCAGCGGACGCGCACGAACGGCCTCGCCGGCCACCGCTGCACAACTGGCCGGGCCGAGCGCAACTCACCGCCTTCGTCGGCCGCGCGTCCGAGATGGCGCAGATCGCCGAGCAGTTGGGCGCGGCGGACGTGCGGCTGCTTACCCTGCTCGGGACGGGGGGCGTCGGCCGCGCCGCGAGCGCGATCACGCGGCCGGCGTCAGGATCATACGCGGCGGCTTTGATGGTGGTGGTGCCAATGTCGAGGCCGAGGAGGAGCATGGCGAATCAGCGAATAGCGAATCAGCGAATCTACAAATCGGCAAGTCAGCAAATCGGCGTGCCAGCGAACTGGTGAATCCCCAGGCCGTGCAGTCAGCGAAAGCGCCGTATCTCATCAAACCAGAAATGGCATTTTGGCGGGTTAGGATGTATTATTCCACACGTCACCGGCTATCGGTCATGCGTGCACGGAGCAGTTTCGATGCCTGAACTCAGCATCCAGCTTCTCGGCGATTTCCGGCTGAGCTACGGCGATCAAGCAGTGACCGCCGTCAACACGGCGCGCTTGCAGGCGCTCGTGGCCTACCTGGTCCTCCACCGCGATGCGCCGCAGTCCCGCAAACACCTGGCGTTCCTCTTCTGGCCCGACACGACCGAGGCGCAAGCCCTCACCAATCTGCGCAACCTGCTCCACAAGCTGCGCCAGGCGCTGCCCGATCCCGATCGCTTTTTTGTTGCCGATGCGCACGAGGTGACCTGGCGGCGAGACGCGCCGTTCACGCTCGACGTGGCCGAGTTCGACACACGGGCGCAGTCTACCACACGAGCAGCGCTCGAGCAAGCAGTGAACCTCTACCGCGGCGACCTGCTGCCGAGCTGCTACGACGATTGGATCGCGCCGGAGCGCGAGCGCCGCCAGCAGGCGGCCGGCCGCGCGCTGGAGCGGCTGATCGGGCTGCTGGAGATCGAACGCGACTTCAAGACCGCTATCGGCTACGGCGTGCGGTTGCGGCAGCTCGATCCGTGCAACGAAGACGCGCACCGCATCCTGATGCGGCTGCACGCCGCCAACCAGGATCGCGCGGGCGTGCTGCGCGCCTGGCACACCTGTGTCAAGACGTTGCAGGATGAGCTGAGCGCCGATCCCGCGCCGGAGACGCGCGCGCTCTACGAGCGGCTGGTGCAGAGTGCGGCCGCGCCGGTGCAGACGGCGGGCATGGCCCAGAGCCAGCCGCAGTTCGTGGGGCGGCAGCGCGAGTGGCAGGCGTTGCAGGCGGCGTGGCGTGCGGCGGCCGACGGTAAGCCCGGCTGCATGATCATCACCGGTGAGGCCGGCATCGGCAAGACGCGGCTGGCTGAGGAGTTGTTGGCGTGGGCCGGCCGCCAGGGCGTCACAGTGGCCGCGGCGCGCTGCTATGCGGCCGAAGGCGCGCTGGCCTATGGGCCGGTGACGACCTGGCTCCGCTCGCCTGCGTTGCGCCCAGGGCTGCGGGCGTTGGAGCCGCTGTGGGCGATTGAGGCGGCGCGTCTGCTGCCGGAGCTGCTGGCGGAGCGGCCCGGTCTCGCGCCGCCGGGGCCGGCCGGCGACGCGGCGCAGCGGCAGCGGCTGTTCGAGGCGTTGGCGCGTGTGCTGTTCCACTCGAACCAGCCGCACCCGCGCGAGATGCTGCTGTTGATTGACGATCTGCAATGGTGCGACCGTGACACGCTCGAATGGCTGCACTTCCTGCTGCGCTACGATCCGCGTGCGCCCCTGCTGGTCGTGGGCACGGTGCGCGCCGAGGAGGCGGCCGACAATCCGGCGCTCGCGGCCCTGCTCGCCGCGCTCCGGCGGGAGGATCAGCTTATCGAAATCTCGCTGGCGCCGCTGAGCGCCGAGGAAGCCGCGGCGCTGGCGGGCGCCATGTCTCAACGCCCGCTGACGCCTGAGCAACTGGGCCGGCTCTACCAGGAATCGGAGGGCAACCCGCTCTTTCTCGTGGAGACGATGCGGTCGGGGTTGGCTGCGCATCTCACG
>VGOD01000320.1 GCA_016876015.1 Chloroflexota bacterium | reverse complement strand
TTTCACCTTCTACAACCTCACGCGCATCACTTACCCTGACGCGACCCACGACGATTTTACTTACGACGCCCAGGGCAACGCGCTCACCTTCACCGACCGCCGCGGCAAGACCTGGACGACCACCTACAACGCGCGCGGACAGCCGCTCACCGTTGCCAACCCCACCGGCGGCATCGCCGCCTTCACCTACAACGCCGACGGCACGCTCGCCGCCAGCGCCGATTCGGACGCCAGCATCGGCGTGACGGCCTACACCTATGACGCCTACAAGCGCCTCTCCACGGTCACCCGCCCCGGCGGCAACACGGTGCAATTCACCTACGACCTCAACGACCGCCTGCTGACCGTCACCGACGAGCGGGGCAAGACGACCACCTTCACTTACGACGCCAACGGCAACCTGGATACCGCCGCCAATCCCCTGGGCCAGACCTATACCTACGCCCAGGACCTGATGGACCGCCTGACGAGCATCACCGACCCTGTAGGGCAGGCTGCTAACCTGTCCTACGACGCAATGAACCGTCTGGCGAGCGTGACCGACCGCAATGGCAACACGACTACCTTTGGCTACAACTCGCGCGGCTGGCGAACGGGCATCACCGACCCGGCGGGCAAGACCTGGACGACGGCCTACGACGACGAAGGGGTGCCGGCGTCCGTCACCACGCCCCTGGGCTTTACCACGGCCTTCCAGACCGACGACCTGGGGCGCATCACACGTTTCACCGATCCGTTGGGCCGTCACACCCACCTGGCCTACGATGACTTGGGCCGGTTGACGACGCTGACCGACCGGATGGGCCGCGTCACCACCTACACCTACGACGCCGCCGGACGCCTCGCCAGCGTCGCCCGGCCGGTCATCGGCGCGGCGACCTACACCCGCAACGACCAGGGACTGCTCACCCGCATCACCGACCAGCGCGGCAAGCACTGGGATTTCGGCTACTCGGCGATGGGCCGCCTGATTTCTCACACCGACCCGCTCGGTCGTCAGCGCACGCTGGCTTACGACAGCCGCGGGCGCGTTCAGCAAATTTCCTACCCCTCGACTGCGCTCAGTGAAAACCTCACCCCCCTGCCCCCTCTCCTGCCAGGCGAGGGGGAGTCCGACGCCCCCTCCCTCGCAGGGAAGGGGTTGGGGGGTAGGTGGGCAATTCCCACGGCAGGTACGAGCGGCAGCGGCGCAGCGACCTACACCTACGACGCCGCCAGCAACGTCACGCAGATCGCGTACTCTGGTGGTCCCACCCTGGATTTCACCTACGACGACGCCGGGCGGCTGCTCACGGCCAACCACATCGCCCTGACCTACGACGCGCGCGGCGACGTCACCAACAGCCAGGATGGGAGCGCGTCCTTTGGCGCGACCTACGACAATGGGCAGCGGCTCAAGACCGTCACCTACCCTTCGACAGGCCCTTCGACAAGCTCAGGGCGCAGCTCAGGGCAAGCTGCAACCACCGTCGCCTACACCTACGACGCGCGCGACCTGCTGACTCGCGTGGAGGACAATCGTGCGGGCGCGTGGATGAATTTCACCTACGACCACGATGGACGGCTCACCGGCGTCACCCGCTCCAACGGCGTGGGCACGACCTTCACCTACGACGCGGCCGGGCGCGTGACGCGCATCCAGGATGGCGCGCTCGCCGACCAGCAGTACACGCTCAACGCCGAGGGCGAGCCGACCCAGGTGGCGCGCACCCTGCCGCTGGACCCGCCGCCGGTCATCTCGCCGTTGAGCCTGACCTACGACGCCGCCGCGCAGATCAGCAGCCCCGGCTACGCCTACGACGCGCGCGGCCGCCAGATAGCCGCGCCGGGCAAGACGTTCACCTACGACGGCGCGTCGCGACTGACCCAGGTCGCCGCGGGCGGCAGCGCCGCAACCCTCACCTACAACGGCCTGGGCGATCTGCGGGCACGCACTGTCGGCGGGACGACGACCACCTACTACCACAACTATGCCCTGGGCCTGGCGCCCATCGTGGCGGAGGAGACAGTACGCAATACGCAACACGCAATACGCTACTACGTCTACACCCCCGGCGGCGCGCTGCTCTACTCGATTGACCCCGCGACCAACCAGGCGCGCTTCTACCACTTCGACCGCATCGGCTCCACGCTGTTTCTGACCGACGGCGCGGGCGCGGTGAGCGATGCCTACGCCTACGACCCCTACGGCAACCTGCTGGGGCAAACCGGCAGCAGCGACCAGCCCTTCACCTACGTGGGGCAATACGGCGTGCGCCGCGAGCCGGCCGGCAATCTCTACGACATGCGCGCCCGCGCCTACGACCCCATCACGGCGCGCTTCCTCACCCGCGATCCGCTCTGGCCGGCGCTGACCGACCCCCAGGGCTTGAACCCCTACCAGTACGCCAACCAGAACCCGCTGCGCTACATTGATCCGCAAGGATTGAATTACATTCCGAACCCCCCTGATCCCAATCCATCCAAACGATATATCGACGCATACTTGACTCAGAAGTATTGGTTTTCAGCGGAGCAGATCGCTGAATGGACCGCAGAGGATCCGGAATACCAGGAACGAGTTAGGCAAGCAGGAAAGATCTTTGAAAGAGAAAAGGCGGAAGCAGCGAAAACGCAAGCGGAGTGGTTGGCGCGGCGCAGGATAGAAGAAGGGAAACGAGAGATCTTTACCAAGATGCTGCAAAACATCCTGCGGCAGGGCGGGCCGGCAGCTCAGCGCATTCGACAAATGTTTCCTGGGATGGAAATCTGGGATGAACCAGAGGCCGCCGTTCGCCTTTGGATATGGTTTACAATCGGTGGGGTGGATCAGAAGTAAGGAGGTGCTGCGTATGAAACGATAGCGTTGGGAGGTAACAGGATGAACTCTGCAAGTAGTGAGCGGCGGGGGGTGTGCTTCTCCCATCGCCACATCGGGAAACAGATGGAAACGCAGCAGGTAACTGCAATGTCTTGAGGAGGTAATCAAAATGGCAACAAATGAACAGTCGCCCTTGGAGCAAGCCCGGGAGGTAGTGGCAGCACTGACTGCCGAATTGGACCAGGCAATCACGAAATGGGCCAGCGCCGAGCGGGAATTGAGAATCGAAGAGCTACAGGTGGCCCTCACAGTGGCAGAGAAGGCGCGGGATCTCGAAAGAATCGAGGCCGTAAAGACCAGGCTGGCAGCCGAGAGGGCCGGGTTGCCGCCGGATGAGGAAACGGTGAGAACGGAGGGCGAGATCGTCACCAACATCCCTTGGGAAAATGGTGTGGATGTCTCTTGGGCCTACGTTTGGTCTCTGTGCGATCCACATTGGGTGCAGATGAAGGTATCCCACTATGAAATCGGCCGTGTCTGCGGATTGGTGGCGTGGAATTGGATACAGATATCCAAGTGTTATGGTGGGGATTTTCAGTTGATGCGATACGAGGGCAAGTACTTTTGGGTCAGAAAGAGTTCTGAGGACGGCATCTTTCTGGATCAATGAGAGCATCCGGAGGTAAAAGAATGATGGCATCAAGCGTACGCAAGTTTCAAACATCGTCAGGCCGGAAAGCGGCCCGCTGGGGGCTGGTCGTTATCCTGGCCCTGCTGCTGGTGGTTGGTGCAAAGGCGCAAGGGGGCCAGGGAGCAGGGGAGCAAGGGAGCAGGGGGGCAGAGGCGCAATCCTCAATCTCCAATCTCCAATCTCCAACCTCTATCTCCTACGCCTACGACGCCGCGGGTCGCCTGGTGAGCGCCAACTATGGCGGCGGCGTGGGCTTCGTCTACAGCTACGACGCGGCGGGCAATCTGGTGGGCGTCTCGCCGGGTGGGGGGTACAGTCTCTACCTGCCGCTGGCGCTGCATTAGAACAAAAAAGAGATACGCGTTCTTCGGGCAGGGACGCCAGTCATCACCGCCGCGGACGTGAGCTCGCCACCTATGGCGAGCTTGACGTCTGCGCGCCGATTCGCTGCTGCGTCGCTGCGCCCTCACATGAGTACCCCAGTACCGACCTCTCCCCGCCAAACCCGGTACTCTGCCCCGATGACAACCCGCTCGGCCTGTGCTATACTGAGCGCATGGCGGATGCTGCCTATCGCGTCTTTCGCTTTTCGTTTTTCCCATGACCCGCATCCTGATCACTGTATTGTCCGCGATCTACCACATGCCAGAGGAGGCCACCATGAAACGTCATCTGATTCTCGTGTTCACCGTTTGCGCCGCCCTGCTGATCCTGTTCTGGCTGACCATGACCGTTGGAGCCGGCCATTTCACCGCGGCCGCTGCGCCGGCGGCCGGCGCGCCGACCGTCGTCAGCTACCAGGGCCAGGTCATCTGGTCCGGCGTCGCCTACAGCGGCGCCGGCTACTTCAAGTTCGCCATCGTCAGCCAGCCCGGCACGACCACTTACTGGTCCAATGATGGCACGTCTACCGTCGGCGATGAGCCGGTCAGCGCCGTGCCGTTATCGGTCACCAACGGCCTGTTCAACGTGCTGCTGGGCGACACCGACCTCACCGGCATGACTGAGAAGCTCAAGGCCGCGGCCTTCAGCGACCCCGATTGCTACTTGCGCGTCTGGTTCAGCAGTGACAACATCACCTTCACCCAGCTCACCCCTGATCGCCGCATTGCGGCCGTGCCCTATGCGTTGCAAGCGGAGGAGGCCAAAAACGCCGGCACGCTGGATGGACAGCACGGCAGCTTCTATCGCGATGCCGGCAACCTCAACGCCGGCACGCTGTCGAGTGATCGCTACAGCGCCTACAGCGATCTGGGCGCCGAGGGGTATCTGGGGAACGCGGCCGGCGACCTGGCGCAGAACAACGGTCTATTGCAAGCCACCCTCAACGCCGACGCGCTGGACGGCCAGCACGGCAGCTTCTATCGCGATGTCGGCAACCTCAACGCCGGCACGCTGTCGAGTGATCGCTACAGCGCCTACAGCGATCTGGGCGCCGAGGGGTATCTGGGGAATGCGGCCGGCGACCTGGCGCAGAACAACGGTCTATTGCAAGCCACCCTCAATGCCGACGCGCTGGACGGCCAGCACGGTTCCTACTACCAGGCCCGCGTCAGCGGGACGTGTGATGTGGGGAGCACCGTCCGCGCCGTCAACGCCGACGGCACCGTGGTCTGCTGGCGCGACGCGCCGCTTCAGCGCGCCGCCGCGCCGGCGGCCAACACGGCTGCGACGGTTGACAGCGACGGGATCGTCGGTATGTACACCTCGATCACGATCGGCGCCGACGGCCTGCCGCTGATCAGCTACTTCGATGACACCAACAACTCTCTGAAGGTAGTGCACTGTGGGGATCCCTTGTGCGCTGCTGGCAACACCCTCAGCACGATCGGCGGCGCCGCGACGGTCGGCTGGCATACCTCCATCGCCATCGGGGCCGACGGCCTGCCGCTGATCAGCTACTATGACGCGACCATATCCGTAAACTTAAGACTTCCATGGGTTATGGCTTATACTTGTAGGATAGACGATCGAGTTACGGAGGGTAACCTATGGAAGACCAACTGAAAGAGCATTACCAATCCTTCGCTCAGGTGCTG
>VGOD01000319.1 GCA_016876015.1 Chloroflexota bacterium | reverse complement strand
CGCAATCACACACTACGCTCTTCGGAGCCACAGGCCCCCTGAGGGCAATGACCGTGACGAGGAGGGGTTATGCGGGTATCTGATCGTGTGCTGACCGTTTTGACGGTCGTTGTTGGGCTGGCGGTTTTGGCGGCGGTGTGGGGGGCGCTGCGGGCGGCGCCTGCGGCGGCCGGTCTGACGCCGGACGAGACGTTCGCCCAACGCATCATCTACTTCCACGTGCCCAGCGCCTGGCTGAGCATGTTGGCGTTTGGCGTGACGATGCTCGCCAGCATCGTCTATCTGGCCGCGGGGCAGCGTCGCTGGGATAGCCTGGCGGTCTCGTCCGCCGAGATCGGCATCGTCTTCACCCTCGCGGCGACCGCCAGCGGGTCGGCGTGGGCCAAGCCCGCGTGGAACACCTGGTGGACCTGGGATCCACGCCTGACGACCTACACCATCGTGTTCCTGCTCTACGTGGCCTACTTCATGCTGCGCAGCGCCATGGACGATCCGGCGCGACGCGCGCGCTTTGCGGCGGTCTACGGCATCTTCGCGTTTCTCAGCGTGCCCATCACGTTCTTCTCGATCCGCTGGTGGCGCACCATCCATCCCGTGCTGATTGACGTGGAGGCCAAGAGCTTTGGCCTGTCGCGGGGCATGTTGCCGATCTTCTTCTTCTGTCTGGCTGTCTTCTCGCTGCTCTATGTGGTCTTGCTGTGGCATCGTTTCCGACTGGAACAGACCAGGGAGCAGGTGGAAGCATTGAAGGAACAGATGGGCCACTGAGCGCACGGCGAATCACACAAGGAGTCACACATGATCTACATGGTCCTGGCCTACATGGTCATTTGGGCGGCGGTATTCGTCTTTCTGTTGAGTATGATCCAGCGGCAAGCGCATCTTCAACGGGAGATCGCAGCCCTGAAGGAACTCGCACAGGAACGGGAAGCGGGGCGCTGTCCTGAGCTTGTCGAAGGACGCTGACATGGCCGCGCGCTGGCAAACCTTCTTCCACGCCCTCGCGTTCGTGTCGGGCTTTAGCCTGGTCTTCGTGACGTTGGGCGCGTCGGTGGCGTTCTTCGGCGCCGCGCTCAACCGCTATCTGCCCGATTTCGTCAAGATCGGCGGAGCTATCCTGATCTTGTTTGGCTTGCAGGTGTCGGGTGCTCTTGGCTGGATCGCGGAGCGCGTGGTCGCGGCCGGCGGAGAGCGGAATCTGATCGGTCGCGGCTACATCGCGTTCGTGGATGGTCTGGGCCGGCTGCTCTACACCGAGGGACGCATCCAGGCCGTTCGGCTGAGCGCTCACGACGAAGCCCGCGCGGACCAACGTCTGGGGCTGCTCTACACCGAGGGACGCATCCAGGCCGTTCGGCTGAGCGCTCACGACGAAGCCCGCGCCGACCAACGCCTGGGCTATCTGTCGTCTGTGCTGATGGGCGTCTTCTTTTCGGCCGGTTGGATTCCCTGCGTGGGGCCGGTGTTGGCGGCCATCTATTTCCTGGCCAGCGATACGCAGACGGTGGCGCAGGGCGCGCTGCTCCTGGCCGTCTACTCGGCCGGACTGGGCGTACCGTTCCTGGCGACCGGCGCGGCCTTCAGCACGATGACGGGCTGGTTGCGCAAGCTCAACCGCTATCTCGGCCTGGTCTCCAAGATCACGGGCCTCTTCTTGATCTTCGTGGGCGTGCTGCTCTTCATGGATCGGCTGGCATTGATCGCCAACTGGTTCGTCTCCCGCTTCGGTACCGGGCTGGCGAGCCTGGAGCTCGGCGCGGACGCCGGCGCATCGGTGGTCACTCTGCCCATCGCATTGGCTGCGGGGCTGTTGTCGTTCCTGTCGCCGTGCGTGCTGCCGCTGATTCCGGCCTATATCGGCTATCTGAGTGGGACCGCGGTCGCGGGCAGCGCGACGCGACCAGCGCGCGGCCCGACCGGATGAGGGCGGCGTGAGCGAAGGCGGCGTGAGCGAATCGCGAGTCGTTGTCCGCCTTCCCACCAGCGGTCGCAGCGCACAGGTGACCGCGGCCGTAGATCGGTTGGTAGCGTGGCTGGCGCGTCATTGGCTGGCCGTGTTCAATGTCGTTGTGGCATTGTTCATTGGACTGCCGTTTGCGGCGCCCACGTTGCTGCACCTGGGTGAAGCCAACAACTGTTCGCCCTGCGCGACCATCGGCCGGTTGATCTATCTGGTCTACCGGCCCACGTGCCACCAATTGCCCGAACGCTCGTTCTTCCTCTTTGGGCCGCAGGCCGTCTATCATGCCGACGAGCTGGAGGCGTTGGGCGCGTTGCCGCCGGGCCTCAGCCTGTTTCAGCGCGAGATTTTGCGCTTCGCGGGCGCGGCGAGAATCGGGTACAAGGTCGCGGTCTGCCAGCGCGATGTGGCGATCTACGGCAGCATCCTGCTCAGCGGTCTGATCTTCGGCGCGGCGCGCCGGCGGCTCCTGTCGGCCGGCGGCCGGCTGCCTAAGCTGCCGCTGTGGCTCTACGGTCTGCTCCTGTTGCCCATTGCCATAGATGGGGGGACGCAGCTCATCGGCTGGCGTGAGAGCGATTGGCTGTTGCGACTCGCGACGGGTGGTTTGTTTGGCGGGGCGACGGTGTGGCTGGCCTATCCCTATGTCCAGGAGGCGATGGACGATGTCGGATCAGACGTATCTTCTCAATTTGTAGGGGCGCACCCTTGCGGTCGCCCCGGCGGGCAGGCGCAAGGCCATGCCCCTACCCCGGATTATTGAGAAGATACGATCAGACACCGCGGCCCCCGAAACTGGACAAAAACGGCAGGTTGAGGTATAGTGTTGTCCAAGCTACCAACTCAGGAGGGTTGAAAGTTGCCTGCCAAGAAGAAACATCCATCGGCTCTGAAGTGCGAGCGCAGCAATGCGCGCAAGACTGTCTATCGCGGCCGTGTACGCGTGAGCACGCGTACGCAAGTGAAGAAGGCGCGCAACCTGCTCGCGTCCGATAGCCTGCCCGAGGCGGCCGAGGCGATCCAGGTCGCCATTTCCGCACTCGACAAGGCCGCGGAGAAGGGCGTAATTCACAAAAACAACGCGGCCCGCCGCAAGTCACGCTTGATGGCTGCCCTGGCGAAGGCGAAGGCCGCCGCCTGAGCAACCGGAAGCCCGTGGGACGGCGTTGATCGGCGCTCCTGGCAGGAGCGCCGATCTTGGTTTAAGCGCGGTCAATCGGTCTCGGCGGGGTCTTTGGAGGGCGTGTCGAGTTCGGGAATCTGCAGCATGTAACCGACCCCACGGCGTGTGAGGAGCCACGTGGGATGCGTCGGGACAGGCTCGATCTTCTCGCGCAGCCAACGGACGTGCACATCGAGCGTACGCGTATCCCCCAGGTACTCCGTGTCCCAAATCTGCTCCATCAGGCTCTTGCGGGAGATCACCTGGTTGGGGTGGCGCATCAGCACCGTCAGCAGGCCGCACTGCTTGGGCGTCAGGTGTTGCTTGCCATTCGGGCCGGTGAGGATGCGCGAGACCAGGTCGAGTTGGAACGGGCCGGCGCGCAGAAGATTGGGCAGCGGGCAGCGCCTGTTCCAACAGCTTGAAGACGGCTTCGCGCAGCTTGCGAACTGTGAACGGTCGGTTGAGTCGCATCTCGCAGGGCGCGTCTACACTGGCGCCTGCCTCGCTGATGAGCAGCCGCAAGGTGCTGGGCAGGCGGCGTCCTAACGTGCGACACAGACGTTCCCCGGAAAAGCGACCGTTCGTCGTGTTGATCACCACGATCTGTGGCTGTGAAGCCAATGCCATCGTATGACCGGCCTGCTGCGTAGACGCGAACTCGACTTTGGTCCCTTCCCGATGCAGTTGCGCCCACAACGTCTCGTGGTTAGGATCCAACCGGCCGATGTATAGAATGCGCACCGACTTGGCGCTCATCTCGCGGCTCATGGCGATCTCTCCTGGGGGAATCCTGGGAACTTCCTGAACCGGCGTTGAGATTATACCTCAAGAAAGCCGGATGTGCAACTGGTTTTGCGACAGATCAGCAGCGCCAAAAGCGGCCTGTCATTCGGCTGTGGCGTGTCACTTACTGCTTTGACCTGCGCCGCGCCTCATGGTAGAATCGTCCTGCTATGTCTTGGGGCAAACCCGAAAACCTTCCTGCAGACGCCAGGACCACCGTCGTCATTCCCACCTATAACGAAGCTGACAACCTGCCGGCGCTCGTAGCCGAGTTGCTCGCCTTGGGCGTGGCGGGGCTGACCGTGCTGGTGGTAGATGACAACTCGCCAGACGGCACCGGGCAGGTCGCCGATGCGTTGGCTGGCCGCTTCCCAGGCGTGGTTTCCGTTCGCCACCGGCCAGAAAAGCAGGGGTTGGGCCGCGCCTATGTGGATGGGTTCCAGCGCGGCCTGGCTGCCGGCGCCGATTTTATCATCCAGATGGACGCCGACTTTTCGCATCCCCCTGAAGTGATCCCGACGATGCTGAATCTGATGCGCGACTACGACGTGGTAGTCGGCTCGCGCTACGTCGCCGGCGGTCGCCTGGACGAACGCTGGAGCTGGTGGCGTCGCCTGCTGAGCTGGTGGGCCAACGAGGTGTGGTCAAGGACCATCCTCCGCCTGAAAACCCGCGACATCACGGCCGGCTTCAAGTGCTGGCGTCGCGCCGCGCTGTTGGGCATCGGCCTGGAGCGCGTAGCGTGCAACGGCTATGCTTTCCAGGTCGAAATGGCCTTTCTGACCGAGCGGCTGGGCTATCGCGTCAAGGAAATCCCCATCTACTTCGAGGACCGGCGCATTGGCCAGTCGAAGATGAACGTCCCCGTGAAGCTCCAGGGCGCGGTGGACGTTTTTCGCATTTGGCTGCGCCACCACGGAGCGACGCGTCACGAGTAGGGGCGCACCCTTGCGGTCGCCCACACGAGTATACCGATTCTGTGTTGCGTTCCGCATTACCTTCGACGGGAGAGAATCCTCTTGATATCTCGCTGGAAACGAGACATCGTCCTCGTTCTCCTGTTGGTGTTCCTGCCTCTGCTGTGGTTTGCGCCACAGACATTGGGCGGCAAGACCCTGCTGCCGGTTGATAATCTGTTCCAGTTCGCGCCCTGGCAGAGCTTCGCCAGCGAGCAGGGTGTTGGGGTCCCGCATAATGCCCTGATCAGCGACCTGATCCTGGAGAATTACGCCTGGAAGTCGCTGATCGTCGAAGCCCTGCGCTCTGGCGACCCCAGCGGTCTGCTCTGGAGTCCGCGGCTCTTTGCGGGCGCGCCATTCCTGGCCGCGGGGCAGCACTCCGCGCTCTATCCGCTCAGCGTGCTTTTCTATCTGATGCCCCTCTGGCGCGCCTATGGGGTCTTCACCTGGCTCCAACTGGGTCTGGCTGCCGCAGGCATGTATGGTTTTGGCCGCGTGATGGGACAGCGCCGGCCGGCGGCGACCGCGGCCGCGATCGCGTTCGCGTTTTCTGGCTTCATGATCGTCAGCGTCAACTTCACCATGGTCATCGCCGCGGCCGCGTGGCTGCCGTGGATTCTGGCGATGATCGAGCTGGCGTTGCGCCGGAGCGCGGCCGATGCCTCTCCGCGCGCGGGCTCT
>VGOD01000318.1 GCA_016876015.1 Chloroflexota bacterium | reverse complement strand
GGCTGACCGGCGTCACCGACGCCGCGGGTGGCACGGTCGCCTACGCCTATGACGCGGTCGGCAACCGCACCGCCATGACCGACGCCAACGGTCACACCACGGCCTACGCCTACGACGCGCGCAACCGGCTCCTCTCGACCACCGATCCGCTGAGCCAGACCGTGGCCTACGCCTACGACGCGGCCGGCAACCGCACGACGATGACGAAGGCCGATGGCACAGTGATCACATACACCTACGACGCGCTGAACCGGCTGGTCGCGACCAGCTACCCAGGCGGCTCGGTTAGCTACGCCTACGATGCAGTTGGCAACCGCTTCGCCATGACCGACACCCTCGGACTCACCACGTATACTTATGATGCCCTGAACCGTCTCACGCAAGTCACGGACTACGCACTACGCAGTACGCAGTTCGCCTACGACCCCGCCGGCAACCGCACCGGCCTCACCTACCCCGACGGCCAGGTCATCACGTACACCTACGACCTGGCGAACCGCCTGACGTCGGTCACGGATCACGCAACACGCACCACGCAATACGTTTACGACGCCGCCAACCGCCAGACCGCCATCGCCTATCCCAACGCCGCGGCCGCGACCTACAGCTACGACGACGCGGATCGGCTGCTCGGCATCGTCCACGTCAGCCCGGTCAGCGGCACGCTCGCCTCGGTCACGTACACGCTCGACGCCGTGGGGAACCGCCTGCAGGAAATCGCCGACGGAACACGCACCACGCAATACGCCTACGATGCCTTGTACCGGCTAACCGGCGTCACCTACCCCGACGGCGAGCAGGTCAGCTACGCCTACGACCCGATGGGCAACCGCACGACCATGACCAGCACGGTGAGCGGCGTCACCCTCTACGGCCACGACGCGGCCGACCGGCTCCTGACCGCGGGCGCGGACACGTTCGGGTGGGACGCCAACGGCCGCCAGATCACCCGCACCTTCGGCGCCGACACCGCGACCTACACCTTCGACCCGCTCGACCGGCTGACGCAGGTGGTCAGCGGCACGACGACGGCCCAGTTCGCGTACAACGGTGACGGGGCGCGGCTGGGCAAGACGGTCAACGGCGTGGCGACGGCCTACGTGCAGGACGTGCAAGGCGCGCTGCCGGTCGTCCTGGCCGAAACGACCGCCGGCCAGACCAGCCTCTACGTCTACGGCAACGACCTGCTGGAACGGGCCGATCCGGCCGGCGTCCCGGCGTTCTATCACGCGGATGGGCTGGGCAGCGTCCGCGGCCTGAGCGACCTGGCCGGCGCGCTCACCGACGCGTACACCTACGACGCGTTCGGCGCGCCGCGTAGTCACGCTGGCGGTGCGGGGCAGGCGTTCACGTTTGCGGGGGAGCAGGGGGATGGGGAGGTGGGGTTGGTGTTTTTGCGGGCGCGGTATTATGATCCGGCGATGGGAAGATTCATCACGATTGACCCGACCTGGGATGGTCGCACGGCGCGCAACCAGCGGTACACCTACGGTCTGAACAACCCGGTCATCTACACCGATCCCTCGGGCGAAGCAGTAGTGGTTGGCAAGTTGAGCGCGGCAGGATACTACGGTCTTGGGGCCAAGGGAAGCGTGGCGCTCTATCTGGACCCAGAGACGGGACAAGGGTGCGTAATGGTCACTGTCGGCGGGGGCGGCGGCATCGGGGCAGGCGGCGGTGGGGAGGTCATGGTATCTCCAACCGGCAATGTGCCCACGAAGGGCGGCTGGGGTATGGAAGCGCAGCTATCCGGTGAAGCGCTGGGCGGCGGACTTGGCGCTCGCGGCGGCATGGGGGCGCAAGGTGGGTTCGATGTCACCGCCGGCCCAGGCGTAGTCGGCATATCGGGCAGTGGGGATCCCAGAGTGGGATTGAAGGCTGGGGTGAGCCTCTATGCGGCTGGCAACGTCACCTACAGTTGGATCACAGACCGCTGGTCGAACTTCAGCGAGTTGGAAGCCAGGTTGGGGCGACTTTCACCGGTCACGCGCGACCTGCTCAACAAGATTCGGGAGAGCGGCGCCCTGGATTCCGGCGCCAAGAAAGACAGCCGAACCGGTGAAGATGCCTGGCGCGGGCCAAGCGTCACCTTTGGCGATCTACTGCCCAAGCAGTTGGACACGGGAAAGCCGCCGAGTAAGGGGAAGTGAGGGGTTGGGGAAGGGGGCTGGGGAATGAATTGAGAAACCAACGAAATGGGGGCGTGGCAGTGCGTGGATGTGGTACAATACGCCTGTCTGTTTGCTGATGCGCCATTCGCCGATTCGTTCCATTTCCAATTCGTTCCCTCCCCCCCACGGAGCCACACATGACCAAAATCATCCACAAAGAGTTGAGCTATGTCACGCACGGCGCGCTCTTGCGGGTCTTCAACACGCTCGGCCCGATGCTGCCGGAGTGCTTCTACCAGGACGCGACCATGCTGGAGCTGACCGGCCTGGGCATCCAGTGTGAGAAGGAAAAGGAGTTCGAGGTCTTCTACCGCGACGTGCGGGTCGGCCATTACTTCGTGGACATCTGGATCGAAAACGGCAAGCTGATCCTGGAGCTCAAGGTCGCGTCGCAGATCATGCCCGTACACAAGGTGCAGGCGCTCTCCTACCTCAAAGTGACCGGCGCCGACCTGGCGATCGTCGTCAACTTCGGCGCCGGCTCGCTGGAAACCGAACGGATGCCGAACTACCTGCGCGATAAGAAGGTCAGCTTCGAGTGGCAGCAGCGGCCGGCGGCCGACGATTGGCTCTACCCGGAGCTGTCGAACCAACTGCTGGAAGTGCTGCATCGCGTCCACTTCGAGCTGGGGCCGGGCTTCCTCAACCGGCTCTACCGGCGGGCGACCATGGTCGAACTGCAGTACCAGGGCCTGGGGTACGAGTACATCCAGCGGGTGCCCGTCCTCTACAACGGCCACCAGTTAGGCGAACATGCCGCCAACCTGATCTGCGTCGAGAACAAGATCCTGCTGGCCACTGTCGCCGTAGACCTGCTGGAGCGCAACCTGCAGGAACGCCTCAAAGCGCGGCTCCGCCACCTCGGCTACAAGCTCGGCCTGCTCGCCAACTTCAACAGCACGACTCTGCAAGTCGCCCCGATCCGCGTGTAACCATTCGTTGGTTTCCCAATTCACTCCCCCACCCCGCGCACTGCCGGCGCTGGACGAAGCAAACAACGTCGCGGTGGCGCGGTGACGCGCTTTGACAGTTCTTCGTATCTTCTGTATACTCAAGTTATCTCAAGATCAGTGAGAAGACGCGTATGGCTGAATTGTTGAGTATCCAAGAGGTTGCGCAGATCACCGGACTGCACGAGATCACCATCCGCCGCTATATCCGTTCGGGCGAGCTAGAAGCCGTGCGGATCGGCCGGCGGATTCGCGTGCGGCGAGAGGCGCTCGACAGGCTGCTGAAACCGCTGCAGCCTGATGCAGCCCCGGAAGCTGCCGCCGAGGATGCGGCCTATCTCAAGGAAAGCGCCGCGGTTTATGAGATCGCTGGCGCCAAAGGGTCTGCTGCGCCGGCCCAGGCGCTCATCGGCGGGGTGGCTCTGCGACTGGTGCAGTTGCCGTTGGAAGACATCAGCCTGGTGGCGCAAATGGTGACCCGGCTGCAACAGCAGCGCCAGGCCGCTGCGCCGCGCTGCCTTTCGCCGGTCGAGATCGTCGCCGAGGCCCGGCGTCAGGCCGCCCTGTTGAGCGATGTCCCGCGTGCAGAGATCGCCGCCCGGTTCGAGGCGCTGGCGGAGGAAATTCGCGGGCAGGCCATCGCCCAAGGCACGGCCATCGAGGGGGATTGGCTCGGTGACTGAGCGACTCCGCGCGGTTTTCGACACAAACGTCTTCGTGTCGGCCCTGCTCAGCCGGAACCCGACCAGCCCCACGCAGGAGTTGATGCGGCGTTGGCGAAATGAGGAGTTTATCCTGCTCGTCAGCCAGGCGCTCCTCATGGAATTGGTGGAGAAGCTGCAAGCGCGCGGCATCGGACAGGATCAGATTCAGGAACTGCTGGCGACGATCGCTCGCCTGGCGGAATGGGTGGATGTGCCGCCGGAAGCGGTCGTCTCCGTCGTGGCGGCCGATCCCGATGATGACCAGATTCTCGCCTGCGCCGTCGCGGGCAGGGCGGACTACCTGGTCACCTATGACCCGCACTTCGACCTGCTGGAAGGGAAGCATGGCAGCATCAAGATTGCCAGGGCGCTGCCCTTCTTGTGGAAAGTGCGCGGCGATCAGCCGCCCGCATCGTTGATGCGAGTCACAGATCCCATGTTGGCCGAATTGCGGGACAACGACAGGGATGCCGCCTATGATCATCTGTGAGCAGGGTGCCCGCGGCCGATATACGGCGCGACGATCAGCGATACGAACCCGCCCCTATGCACCGCCACCGCCAGCGCGCTGGCCGTCGGCAGGGAGACGACGATCAACGGGGTGATCGCGGGGCGGCCAGTCAACCTGTACGCCGTGGCCGATGCCGACCGGAAGGTGCCGGAGTTGGATGAGGCGAATAATGTCGCGGTGGCGCGATAAAGATGACGGTGTAGGCGGGCCGCCGAGTCAGGGGAAGTGAGGGGGTTGGGGAACGAGGTTTGGATCACGGAGGCGCGAAGTGTCGCGAAGACGCGAAGCACGAAGACCGCGAAGCCCCCGTCCGCGGCGCCAGCCTTCGTGGACTTCGCGCTTCGTGACCTTCGTGATTTCTTCGCGGCTTCGTGATCCAAACCCCGCCTTGACGCCGATGCGTCAGGGCTGTACAATACGACCATCAAAAGCGAGAATTGGAGCAGGGAGGCAACGCCATGAACGGGACAACCGTAGGATACGCTCGTTTGAGCGTGAACGTGCCCCTGGAGTTAAAACAGCGTGTCCAGTTGGCCTGCATACGGCGCCAACTCTCTATGCGCGAGTACTTGACAAAAGCGTTGGAGGAGCGCCTGGCGAGCGACTCGACCTCGCCGGCCGAAGGCAGCAGCCTGTTGGCGCTGACCGCACGAGCGGATCCGGTGTTGGCCGAGTTATGGGATAACGAAAAGGACGCCGCCTATGATCGCCTGTGAACAAGGCGATGTCGTGCTCGTCGCTTTCACTTTCAGCGACGAAAGCGGCGAAAAACGGCGTCCGGCAGTCATCGTGAGCACGAACGATTATCAGCGCAGCCGCCAGGAGGCCATCGTTGCGGCGATCACCAGCAACGTCGAACGGGTGCTGTTTGGGGACTGTCTCATCGCCGGCTGGCGAGAGGCTGGCCTGCTCTGGCCTTCGACGGCTACCGGCATCATCCGCACCGTCAAACAATCCATGATCGAACGACGATTGGGTAGGCTGCCCGCGGCCGATCTGGAGGCGATCCGCGGTCGGTTGCGACGCGTATTGTCGCTTTGAGCGGCGCGACAAGCAGCGACGGAAACCCGATCCTGCTTACGACGACCGTCGGCTCACTCGCCGCCGGCGGGGAGACGACTGTCAACGGCGTGATCGTGGGTCAGCCCGTGAATCTGTACGCGGTGGCGGATCCTGAACGGATCGTGGCGGAGATGGATGAGGCGAACAACGTCGCGGTGGCGCGGTGAGGACTCTTGTTTCCTGATCCTAATGGGGCTATAATACAAGGTGGAAGCGTTGCAGGCGAGGAGAAGATGTCACGACGACCTTCCGTGGGTTATCCTCAG
>VGOD01000317.1 GCA_016876015.1 Chloroflexota bacterium | reverse complement strand
CGGCGCGATCGGCAACCTGCCAGACGATGCGATCGTGGAGGTCCCAGGCTATGTGGATCGCAACGGCATCAGCATCCCGCGCGTGGGCGACCTGCCGTTGGGCTGCGCGGCCGTCTGCCACGCTTCTATCAGCGTGCAGCGCCTGGCCGTGGAAGCGGCCATCCACGGAGATGTCACGCTGTTGAAACAGGCGATGATGATGGACCCGCTCGTCGGCGCGGTGTGCGATCCATATGAGATCAGCCAGATGACCGACGAGATGCTGGTGGCGCAGGCCAGGTGGCTGCCGCAATACGCGGCCGAGATCCCGGCCGCCCAGGCTCGTTTGGCCAGCGAGAAGCCGCTGGGAACTCGCGCCTGGCGCGGCGCGGCGCGCAAAGAGTGAGCCGATTGGCCTGACGCTTCGCTGGCCCATGCTCCCTGCACGAGGAGCATGGGCCATTATCATTCATGGGCCATCCACCAGTTTGGCGACACCGGTCATCGCGCGGTACAATCGGATTCCATATGACCACTCTACTGCTCGCACTGCAATCGGATGCTCTGTCGCCGGCTGATCGGGCGGCTATCGCTGAACTGGCGCCAGAGATGCGGCTGATCGTGACGGACGATCGCTCGGAGATCCAGGCTGTGCTGGATGAGATCGAGATCGTCGCGGGCCGGCTGGCCCCAGAGCTGATCGCCAAGGCCCCCAGGCTGCGCTGGTATCAGCAATGGGGCGCGGGCGCCGACTGGCTCTTGCGACATCCTGAAGCCGGCCAGCGCGACTTCGTGCTCACCAATGCGTCGGGCGTCCACGCCATCCCCATCAGCGAGCACATCCTGGCGTTCCTGCTGGCGTTCGCCCGTCGCCTGCCCGAGGCCATCCACAGCCAGACCCGTCGCGAGTGGCAGCGCGGCGGCCGGCCGGTCTTCGAGCTGGCCGGGAAAACGATCGTCATCGTCGGCCTGGGCGCGATCGGCGCACGCACTGCCGAGATCGCCGCCGGCCTCGGCATGCGCGTGCTGGGCGTGCGCCGTGATCCAACGCTGAAACCGCCCGGCGTCGCCGAGATGTTGGGGCCTGATCGTCTGCACGAGGCGCTGCCGCAGGCCGACTTCGTCGTGCTGACCGTGCCGCTGACCCCGGCTACGGGGCGCATGATCGGGGAGGCGGAGCTGCGCCTGATGAAGCCGTCCGCCTATCTGGTGAACATCGGCCGGGGCTATTGATTCTCTCACAGAAAGCGTGCTGACCCTATGGCAGAAGTGGACAAACGCGCCGTCCTCATCGTGGCTACGGTGGGGGCCTTTTTGACGGCCTTCATGGGCTCTTCGACCAACATCGCGCTGCCGACCATCGGCCGCGAGTTCGCGATGGATGCGGTGCTCCTCAGTTGGGTCGCGATGGCGTACACACTGGCCACGGCCATGTTCCTCCTCCCCTTCGGCCGACTGGCCGACATCTACGGCCGCAAGCGCATCTTCACGATCGGCGTCAGCGGCTACATCTGTGCGTCGCTGCTGGTTGGGTCGTCGGTCTCGAGCGCCATGCTGATCGCGTCCCGCATGTTGCAGGGCGCCTGCGCCGCCATGATGTTCGGCACCAGCACGGCCATCTTGACCTCGGCCTATCCGCCAGGTGAACGCGGCCGGGTGCTGGGGATCAACGTGGCGGCCGTCTACACCGGGCTGTCGGTCGGCCCGTTCCTGGGCGGCATGTTGACGCAATACCTGGGTTGGCGCAGCATCTTCATGATCGGCGCGGGGCTGGGCCTGGTCGTCATCGGCATCGTCGTCACGCGGATGAAGGGGGAATGGGCCGAGGCCAGGGGCGAGCGTTTCGACCTGCCTGGCGCCGTCATCTACGGCATAGCGATCGTGGCGTTCATCTATGGACTCTCCTTGCTCCCGCAGGCGCGCGGAGCTGGCCTGGTCTTCGCCGGGATGATCCTGGCCGCAGGCTTCGTGCGGTGGGAGAGCGGCCTCCGACAGCCGCTGCTCCACATGGATCTCTTCCGGCGCAACCGCGTCTTTGCGCTTTCTAACCTGGCTGCGCTCATCAACTACAGCGCGACCGCCGCGGTCGGCTTCTTGTTGAGCCTCTACCTCCAATACATCAAGGGGCTGAGCCCCCAGCAGGCAGGGCTGGTGTTGATCGCGCAGCCGATCGTGCAGGCCGCTTTTTCGCCGCTCACCGGCCGGCTTTCCGACAAGCTGGAATCGCGGCTGGTGGCCTCGGCCGGCATGGCGCTGACGACGATCGGCCTCACGCTGCTGATCTTCCTGGGGAATGGCACGCCGTATTGGTATATCGTCCTCAGCCTGATCTCTCTGGGGTTCGGTTTTGCGCTCTTCTCATCGCCCAATACCAATGCCGTGATGGGTGCGGTGGAGCGGCGGTGGTATGGCGTGGCCTCAGCGACCGTGGGAACCATGCGCACCATCGGCATGATGCTCAGCCTGGGCATCGCCACCCTGATCTTTGCGCTGCAGATCGGCCGGGTGCAGATCACGCCCGAGTATCACGGCCCCTTCCTGGCCAGCGTGCGCATCGCATTCAGCATCTTCGCGGCCGCTTGTTTCGGCGGGATCTTCGCATCACTGGCGCGGGGCAAGATGCACTCGCGCTGAGCGACGCACCTCTTCGCATTTCGGAAAGGACTACGACGAGTTCTCTATGCCAGGCATCATACTCGCAAACTCGGCCGCCGGCGTGGGCATGCGCGCCGCGGTCAAGGCATTGCAGAGCGGACGCCATGCGCTCGATGTGGTCGAAACCGGCATCCGGCCGGTCGAGCTCGACCCGACCGTGCGCAGCGTGGGCGTGGGCGGCTGGCCGAACCTGCTCGGCCAGGTGGAGTTGGACGGCAGCATCATGGATGGCCGCACCCTCCGCACAGGAGCGGTGGGCGCATTGCAGGGCTACCTGCACCCGATTTCGGTGGCGCGACAGGTGATGGAGCGCCTGCCGCACGTCTTCCTGGTGGGCGAGGGCGCGGCGCGTTTCGCCGCCGAGATCGGCGCCGAGGCTGGCCCCACCCTCACGGCCGAGGCGCAACAGGAGTGGAAGGCGTGGCTGGCGAAGCACGTGCCCGATGAGGCCCGCGCGCACTGGCCGCACGAGGGTTTGATCGAATGGGCGCGTCTGACCGCCGACCCGGAGACCGCGGGCGGCACGACCACCTGGCTGGTCAAGGATGCGGCCGGCGAGCTCGCGGCGGGCGTCAGCACGTGCGGATGGGCCTTCAAGTATCCAGGCCGCCTGGGCGATTCGCCGGTGATCGGCGCAGGCAGCTACGCGGACGTGCGCTATGGCGCGGCTGCGTGCACCGGCATGGGTGAATTGACTATCCGAGCGGGCACGGCGCGGGCGGTCGTGCTCTACATGAAGATGGGCATGAGCGTCGAAGAGGCGTGCCGTGAGGCGGTGGGCGATCTGCGCGCGCTGACCCGGCTCTGGCGCGGGGGCGTCACCCTGCATGCCATAGACGCCCAGGGCCGGCCACACGTCGTCTCCATCGGCCGCGGGCACACGGTGAAGTACTGGATTTGGACCGCGGGGATGGTTGCGCCAGAAGAGCGCGCCGCGGCGATCGAGCTCTGGTAGGGGCCGGCGGCCGGCCATATCGCCTTGGGGAGGAGAAAACCATGTACGGCAAAGGTTATACCGATCGCTACCTGACCGAAGATGATGTCCGCGAGCTGATCGCGCAGGCGTTTGCGACTCACCCGGTGGACGGCAAGCGCGTCCTGATCTTGATCCCCGACACCACGCGCACCGCGCCGGTCGGGCTCTTTTTTCGCCTCTTCCACGAGGCGCTTTCAGGCCGGGTGGCCGCGCTGGACTATCTGATCGCGCTCGGCACGCACATGGGGTTGGACGACGAGGGGCTGACCCGGCTGCTCGGCGTGACAGCCGCGGAGCGCGCGGGCCGCTACGCTGATGTGCGCATCTTCAACCACGCATGGGACGATCCGGCCGCGTTGACTCGCCTGGGCGAGATCCCGGCCGATGAGATCGCGGGCCTGACGGGCGGGCTGATGCGCCAGGCAGTGCCTGTGACCATCAACCGCATGGTGCTTGACTACGATCTGCTCATCGTCTGCGGGCCGACCTTCCCGCACGAGGTGGTGGGCTTTTCGGGCGGCGACAAGTATTTTTTCCCCGGCATCAGCGGCGCGGATGTCATCAACTTCACCCATTGGCTGGGCGCGGTCATCACCAACTACAAGATCATCGGTACCAAAGATACGCCGGTGCGCGCGGTGATCAACCGCGCGGCCGCCATGATCGAGCGACCCAAGCTCTGTTTCGCCATGGTAGTCGCGCCGCCGGCAGGAACACAGAAGTCAGCGCCAGCGGCTGCCAGCCCCGACTATTCTCTTCCGGCGCTTTCGGGCCTCTACGTCGGCGCGGCCGAAGAGGCCTGGTCGGCCGCGGCCGATCTCTCGTCGCAGTTGCACATCGTCTGGGTCGAGAAGCCGTTCCAACGGGTGCTCTCGGTCATGCCGCGTCTGTATGACGACATCTGGACCGCTGGCAAGGGGATGTACAAGATGGAGCCGGTGATCGCCGAAGGGGGCGAAGTGGTCATCTACGCGCCGCACATCACCGAGGTGTCCTATACGCACGGCCATTTGCTTGATCGCATCGGCTACCACTGCCGCGACTACTTCCTGAAGCAATGGGACAAGTTCCAGGATATTCCGGGCGGCGTGCTCGCCCACTCGACGCATGTGCGCGGGCGGGGCGACTACGATCCCATCACCGGCGTGGAGCGGCTCCGCATTCGGGTGACGCTGGCGACCGGGGTCCCGCGTGAGCGGTGCGAGCGCCTCAATCTCGGCTACCTGGATCCGGCCACGGTCGTCCCGGCCGAGTGGGCCGGTCGCGAGGATGAAGGTGTTTTGCTGGTGCCGAAGGCAGGCGAGATGCTGTACCGGGTGAAAGGAGAGGTCCCATGACTCCCAATTCGGGTCCGTCGCCGCTGGCCAAGGCCGTTGTGCCGGTGGGAGGGTTGGGCACACGTTTGCTGCCTGCCACGAAATCCATGCCCAAGGAGATGCTGCCGGTCGGCCGCAAGCCGGTCGTGCAGTACGTGGCCGAAGAACTCCAGGCGGCCGGCGTCTCACAGATACTGCTGATCACAGGCCGGCGCAAGCAGGCCATCGAAGATCATTTCGACGCCGATCCTGAGTTGACGTCCGCGCTGCAGCGGGCAGGCAACGAGCGCCTGCTGGCGGATTTGGCCTATACCAACGGCAGTTCGCGCTTTTTCTACACGCGGCAGGCCGAGCCGCGCGGGTTGGGCGACGCCGTGCTCTACGCCGCGGAATTCGCCGGGAGCGATCCGTGCGTCGTCTGCCTGGGCGATTCGATCATCTACGGCGAACGTCAGGGCGCGACTCTGCGTGCCTTGATTGCGGGCCACATCGCCAGCGCCGCGTGCGCCACGATCCTGGTCGAAGATGTGGCGGCCGAGGACGTGTATCGTTACGGCATCGTCGCGGCGGCCGGCCCGGCCGATCCGCCGGCGGGCGAGCCGTTCCGGCTGCGCGACATCATCGAGAAGCCGCGCGTGGGCGCAGCGCCCAGCCGGCTGGCCGTGGCCGCGCGCTATGTATTCAACCCGGACATCTTCGATGCCTTGCGCCAGACCGCCATGGACAGCCGGGGCGAGTTACAGCTCACCGATGCGATCCGCCTGCTGATCCAGTGGGGCCGGCCGGTGTACGGCTGGCGGCTGCGG
>VGOD01000316.1 GCA_016876015.1 Chloroflexota bacterium | reverse complement strand
GCTGTCACCGCAAGAGGCCACGCGCTTGGTCATCCAACATCTGGTCAAGCGCGCCCATTCGACAGCCAGTCGGCTCCGGGCTCAACACCGAGCACGCGACCCACCCTAATCTAACATTGTCGAGGTAGTTCAGATGGATCGTCGTCAGCAGGGGGCGGGCGTAGTCGCAGGTCAGCGCCAGCACGTTGGGCATGGAGGTGTGCTCGAACTGGCCGCCCTGCGCGGCCGCCATGCTGACGCCAACCGGCTTCTCGCCCAGCAGCCAGTAGATGAAGTCGGGCTGGTGCGCGTAGTCCAGCAGCAGCGCGCCTTCGAGGTCCGCCTGGTAGCGCGAGCGCGAATTGACCAGCGTGATGTAGGAGCCGACGTTGTAGTGTACGTGCAGCACCGCGCCGAGCGCGCCGTCCGCCACAAGCTGTTTCAGCCGCGCCAGCAGCGGGTGAAAGTGCAGCATGAAGCCAATGCTCAACACCGCGCCGGACCGCTGCCGGGCGCGGTCGGCCGCCGCCAGCATGGTGCGCGCATCCGCCAGCCGGTCGCTCATCGGTTTCTCGCACAGCACGTGGATGCCCTGCTCCAGCGCCCGAACCGTCTGCTCGCAGTGGAGGCCGTGGGGCGTGGCGATCACCATCAGCTCTGGCCGTGTGCGCAGCGCCTCGGTATACGTGCCATAGGTCGGCAGCCACCCCACCTCGGCGTAGGCCAGCTCGAGGTTCGCGGGCGCCGGCTCGCACAGCTCCACGGCCAGGTCGCCGCGGGCGTTCAGCAGGCGGGCGTGCCGTCGGCCGATCGAGCCAAGCCCCACCACGATGACCCGTCGCGTCAGTGCCATAGGACAAACCCTCCGTCGAGCACCAGGTTGTGGCCGGTGACGTAGTCCGAGGCAGCGGAGGCGAGAAAGAGCGCGGCGCCCTTGATGTCAATCCCGTCGCGGCCCATCCGGCCCAACGCCGTCCGTTCGCTGTAAGCCTGGACGAAGGCGGGCGGCTGGCCGCGCTCGAAGCCGCCCGGCGAAATGCAGTTGACGTACACCCCAAACGGCGCCAGGTACGCGGCCATGTCCAGCGTCAAGCCGATGACCCCCGCCTTGGCCGCCGCATAGTCCACCGGCTGCTGGGTCAGCCCGGTGCGGTGATACATGGCGCGGTCTCGCCCGACCAGCCCGGCGATGGAGGCGATGTTGATGATCTTGCCGCTGCGCTGCTCGGCCATGATCCGCCCCACCTCCTGGCAGCAGAAAAGCGCGCCCGTCAGATTCACACCAATCAGCGCCTCGATGTCCTCGGGCGCGCGCGCGAAGAGGTCGGTGGGCCGGCCAGGGATGCCACCGCCGGCGTTGTTGATCAGAACGTCAATGTGGCCCTGCCAGGCGCGCGCCTGAATCGCCGCCGCCGCCACCGCGTCATGCTGGCGGACGTCCAGCGCCAGCGGCAGGACCTCCACGCCGCGCGCTGCGCGCAGCTTCTCGGCCGCCGCCTCGGCGTGCGCCAGCTCGCGCGATGTGATCACCAGGTCGGCGCCGGCGTCGGCCAGCGCGTCGGCCATGTCATAGCCCAGGGTGCGCGCGCCGCCGGTGACGAGCGCCACCTTGCCGGCCAGAGAAAACGAATCGAAGATGGACATGCTCTGCTCTTCCGACTTCAGTCAACCTCTATGAAAGTACCGGCGATGTGCCGGACGCCATCCGCCTGGTTGAAGTAGTAGACGGCCAACACGCGGCCATCGGGCAGCGCACAGGCCCACGGGTAGCCGAGGTCGGTGCCGCCGCCGTCGTCGCGCAGCACCAGCTCCGGCGTATCGAAGCGGCAGCACTCAGGATCCAGCAGCCGCGCCCGGATGCCGAAGGGCGGGTGGCGATAGCCGTACACCAAAAAGACCCGACCGTCTGGCAGTTGCACGGCATGATAGGGATGGCCGATGACGTCCATATCCTGCCACGGCTCCCAGGTGCGCCCCAGATCGGTCGAGCGGGCGACCGCGCCGTGATCCGCGAAGCGGTCGGTGCGGATGAAGGCCACCAGGTCGCCGCGGGGCGTCTGAATCAGCGAGGTCTCGTTGAAGATCACCTGCTCATCCGCCACGGCGATGCCACGGTCTTCCCATGTTAGCCCGCCGTCCTTCGACACGAGCAAGCCGAGCAGTGTGTGCCGGGGCCGAGACTGGAGGCTGCGCTGAACCAACCAATACAGGTTTCCGTCGCTGGCCTCAACCATCGCGCCGCGATTGCAGGCCGGGATGGGCACGCCTGGGAAATAGTGGGCCTGTCCGTCGCCTTCAGGCGGGATGATTGGCCCCTGCCATGAGCGGCCGCCATCGGTCGAGCGCATCAGATAGCCGCCCAGGAAGGTGAACGGCCAACCGTAGACCTGCCAGCGTGGCTCCGCGGCTGCCTGGCTGACCCCATCTTGCGACAGGAGCATCCACGCGTAGCTGCTGACCAACAGCGAGCCGTCCCGCAACTGCACCATGCACGGGTCTTGCGAGCCGCCGAACGGATGGGCATAGATCAGTTCTGGCTCCCGCGTCCACGTGCGACCTTGATCGTGCGACCTGACCAGCACCAGGTGGCTGTTGGGATCGGTGTGGGTGTGCCTGGCGGCGAAAAAGCGCCGGCGGTCGGGCGCGCGGCGAAACGCGACCAGCAGCTCGCCATCGGGCCGCGCCACGATGGACGGGAACGCCGAGTAGTAGGCTTCGTCCGAGTAGATCGAGATGTGTTCGAGGACACGCATGGGTGGCTCCTAATAATCGGGCAGTTGCCAGCGGCTCGCCAGCAGCGAACAGCGATGGTCGCCGGGCACCTTCTGATAATAGACGCTGTACAGGCTGCTGTCGCCAAGCTCGACCGTCGAGGGGTAGCCGAGGTCGCTGTCCGGGCCATCATCCCGCAGGATCCAGTCGTGATCCCAGGTTTGGCCGTCATCGCGGCTCAACGCGACCCGCTGACCGAAGGGCGCCAGGCGATAGCCGTAGGTCAGGACGAGGGCTCCCGACGAATGGCGCAGCAGGTGGGGTGGTGAGCCGTGAAAGCCCAGCGGCCGCGCCTGGGTCCACGTGACGCCGCCGTCGTCCGACTCGGTCTGCATCATGCTGAAGGTCACAATGCCGGCCTGTGTAAGATCAGCGTTCTCGGCGTTCTGAATGCGGATCATGCCGATCAGCCGGCCGGAGGGCAGCTCGACCACATGCGGCTCGTGGTAGTTGGCGGGCTGAGTGCCCGGATACTCCGGCACGCGGCCCAGTTCGCGCCAGGTGGAACCCCCGTCATGGCTGGCTGCAGCGCAGATGCGAGAGTCGCCAAGCTCGCGGGGGGTCAGATAACGCTTGCCCAGATAAAGCAACGCACCTGAGCGCAGAGAGATGGGGCCGTGGGGTGCAGTGACCGGCACGCGGATCGGCAGGCCCCAGGTCAAGCCGTTGTCCTTGCTCAGCTTGATCCAAGAGCCGAGGTTTTCCTCGACCAGTTTATCGGTCCAGGTAGCGAGGGTCGGGGCCCAACTGGCGACCTCTGCCTCGCCGAACGAATTTCTGATGCGTTGCTGGTTGGCGTAGCGCCGGGTGTCGCTGGTGAACCAACTGACCAGCACGTTTGGCCCGCCGGCGCTGATGACGCCCGCATCCCGGTCATCTATCGGCGAGTCGTTGACGACGCGCGGGGCGGACCAGGTGCGGCCGTCGTCGCTGCTGACGTTCAGCACCGTCTTGCCCCAGGGGCAGATGTGCTCTGAACGCAACCCAGAGCTTGCTGCCATCAGAGTGCCGTCATCGAGCCGCCCCACCGTGGGCCAACCGAAGTATCCCAATCGGTCGCCGGGCAAGCGGCAGATCGTGACGTGTTCCGCGTTAAGTTTCTTGGACATAGTGAGCTACCTTTCCCAGCGGAAGAAGTCGCCGGCGATGAAGAAACGGCCAAACATGTTATAGTAGTAGACCGTGAAGACCCGGCCATCCGGCAACAGCACCGCGCTGGGATAGGTCATGTCGAAGTTAGGCAGGTCATCGCGGATCACTTTGCGGTGGGCCATGTCCCAGGTCGCGCCGTCATCGTAGCTGGCCACCACGTACATGGCGCACGGATCGCCGCGCTGACCGTGCACGCAAAGGACAGTACCATCCGGCAAGGTCACCAGGCTGGCCGGATTGGCATGGCCGGTCACGCCGCAGGGCCGGGCCGGGCTCCAGGTGGCGCCGTCGTCGTCCGAATTCGACTGGTAGTATTCCGGCCCAGTTTGATTGCGCATCAAGCAGATCAGGCGGCCGCTTTTGGTGCGTTCGAGGGCCGGTTCGCACAGGGAAACATCTGGCATGTCGGCCGGCGCGGCCAGCTCACGCCAGGTGTAGCCCTTGTCATCTGAGGCCAGGATGTTGACCCCCAGTATTCGAGAGCCGCCATGGCGCGTGAAGTAGTTGGCCATCAGCAGGCGGCCGGAGGGCAGTTCCACCATGTGCTCGCTGGTGATGGAGTAAAGGTACGGGGCAGGATCCAACGGCTCATCGGGCCACTCCCAGGTGTAGCCATTGTCGTGCGACCGGCCGACATACATCGCCATTTTGCGTCCCGTTACCGGAGGTGTGCCGTTGTAGTAGAAGCCGCGCGCGTCGTATTTGCGGTTGGGCCACTCGGCGCACAGCAGGGCGCCGTCCGCCAGTTGGTTCAGCCCGAAGTCCCTCTCGTCGGTCAGGGGCGCCTCCCGCAGCACCTGACGCTCGCCCCACGTCTTGCCTCCGTCCTTCGAGCGCACGGTGATGAGCTGCCCGTCGTTGGAGAGGTGTTCCGTCGCTTCGCGGATGGCTACCAGCAGGTCGCCGTTTTGGAGTTGCACCAGGTCCGGCACGTGGACGTGTTTGTTGCCGTTGGTGTAGACGATGACGTGCTCGGTCTCTAGCCGGTCGGCGAAGAGCTCGGGGTAGGCGCGGCGAGCCAGGCCGCCCACCAGACGCTTGAGGTTGATGATCTCTTGCTGCAACTGGGCGATCTGCTCGGCGTTGGTCTGCGCGGTCATCTCAAGCACGTCAGTCCGCTGCCGCACGCCAAACCAGGTGATCACATCCGATCGTTGCGGTGCGAGCGCCACCTTCAGCCGCAACGGCTGGCCGGCCGTAAGCGCGGTCGCTGGCGCAGCGAGACGGTAGATGCCGCTGTTGCCGCGGCCGGCGAACTGGCGGTGATAGCCGTCCACGCTGGCCGATACCTGGCGCGGCGCGAAATCGAGGGCCCACTCGTCGGCGGACCAGCGCCGGCCCTGGCGGATACCCAGATCGAAGGTGAGGACGGGTTGCTCGTTCGCGTACAGAGTGGCCTGGTTGCCGGGATAGACGTTCTCGGGCAGATCGGCGCTCTCGCCCACGAAACTGAAGGTCGTGTCAACGGCTGCCGGCGCCGGCGCTGTCTCCCAGACCAAATCCGGTTCGCCCGCCGCTTCGGGCCGGAACCAGTCATGCGTCCGCGCAACCGGGCTTGGGCCGCGGAAGTCGTGCCCGCTGGCCGGCTTCCAGGGTTGCAGATCGGGATAGAGCGGATGGGAATTGGGATCGGAGATCAGGCGGGCGAAGCCCTCTACCTGTTGCCGCGCTGCGAAGTCAATGGGCTGTGTCATGGATGTTCTCCTCTATCCTAATGAAAGCTCAGCCAGGTAGATGTGGGACGGCGCCAGGCTCGTGCCGCTGCCTTCATGACTGGAGTAGTAGGAGAGCAACCCCCGGGTTGGACTCAGCTCAACGAATCCCGGATAGGAGTTGTCGCCG
>VGOD01000315.1 GCA_016876015.1 Chloroflexota bacterium | reverse complement strand
GACAAAGGGCATTTCCAGGGTTTGATCCAATTCCCAACTAATGACGTAACGTGAAAACCAGTCGATGACCGCCACCAGGTACAGCCAGTCGCCGCGCAACCGGATATAGGTGATGTCGATGCCCCACACATGGTTGGGGTAAGCCGCCGTGACGTTGCGCAGCAGATACGGATAAATCTTGTGCTCCGGGTTACGGCGGCTGAGCTGCGGCCTCGGATAGATGGCCGTGATGCCCATCTCCCGCATGTAACGCTGTACCGTTTCGCGCGCCACGGGCAGCTTGCGCACCTCGCACAACTCGACGGTGATCCGCCGCGAGCCGTAGAACGGATACTGCGTGTAGATCTCATCGATGGCGTGTTTGATGGCGACTTCTTCGGCTGACACCGGCCGCGGTACATAATACAGGCTCGTGCGGTTCAGCGCCAGCAAAGCGGCTTGCGTCGTCAGCGGCAGTTCGGGCTGCGCCCGTTCCAGCAGGGCCAACCGTTCAGCCCTGGGCAAAGAGGCCAGCTTTTTTTTCAACCAGGTCAACTCCGTCGTTAGCCGGCCAATCTCGGCGTACAACTCGGTCACCTGGCGCTCATGGTCGGCAGGCTCCCCTCTTTCGCCGATGCTCGGGGTCGAAACCCCGCCGCAGTCGGCAACCAGGCGTATCTTACACGCCGCTCAGGCCCGCGTCAATGGGTCTGCGGCGCCGATTTGGCAAGTCATGTCTGTCAGGTTATGAGAATCTACTGGGAGATGCTTGACAAATCCCCTAAATAGGTATAAATTAGGCGAGTAACATCACCTGCTTGAGGAGTGTGCCATGACTCAATACCCCCGTGCCATCCAGCCTGCGGTCGAAGCGGCCCTGTTCAAGGGCAAGGTCGTGGTGATCTACGGCGCGCGCCAGGTGGGCAAGACCACCCTGGTGAAGGAGATCCTGGGCCGGTATTCCGACCGCGGCCTCTACCTCAACTGCGACGAGCCAGATATCCGGGACGCGCTGACCAACCGCACTTCCACCGAGCTGCGCGCCCTCATGGGCCGCCGGACCCTGGTCGTGATTGACGAGGCCCAGCGCGTGCGCGATATCGGCCTGGCGTTGAAGCTGCTCGCTGACAACTTCCCTGACCTGCAGGTGATCGCCACCGGCTCGTCCTCCTTCGAGCTCTCCAACACCATCTCCGAGCCGCTCACGGGCCGCAAGAGCGAGTTCTACTTGTATCCGCTGTCGGTCGCCGAGCTGCTGACGCAGGAGACGCCGCTGGAGGCGGGCCGCCTGCTGGAGCGCCGCCTGCGCTACGGCATGTACCCCGGCGTGGCCCTGGCCGACGACCCGGCCGAGACAGTGCTGGAGATCGCCGCCAGCTATTTGTACCGCGACGTGCTGGAATATCAGTCCGTGAAGAGCCCGGAGGTGTTGCGCCGGTTGCTGCAAGCGCTGGCCCTCCAGGTGGGGAACGAGGTCTCGTACAACGAGCTGGCGCAGTTGTTGGGCATTGACCGGGTCACCGTAGAACGCTACGTGGCGCTGCTGGAAAAGGCGTTCATCATCTTCCACCTGCCGCCCTTCAGCCGCAACCTGCGCAAAGAGCTGGCGAAGCTGCGCAAGGTGTATTTCTATGACCTGGGCATCCGCAACGCGCTGATCAACAACTTCAATCCGCTGGACCTGCGCAACGACAGCGGCGCGCTGTGGGAGAACTTCTGCATCAGCGAGCGCATGAAGTTCAACCACAACCGGCGCCGGCACGTCAACACCTACTTCTGGCGCACCTATGACCGCGCGGAGCTGGATTACCTGGAGGAGGAGGGCGGCCGCCTGGTCGGGTTCGAGTGCAAGTGGACCGCCACGCGCTGGCGTCCGCCCGCGGCCTTCACCGCCGCGTATCCGGACAGCGAAACGCACCTGGTCAACCGGGCCAATTACCTGGACTTTCTGACGGCTTGAGGTGGCGACATGCAGCAGCCAAGCGCCGCTTCGATCTCCGAGATGCCGGCGTCAAACGCTTCGGATGCGCGAGCCGCGCAGACCCTGATGCTTACGCTGCCTGCGCCGCTGGCGCGCGAATTGGACTCGGCCACGCACGACTTCCTGGTCGAGCTCCTGGCACGCGAGCTGCGCGAGTTCAGGGTAGAGCGAGCGCTGGAGCACTACGCCCATGGCGGCATGTCGTTCGGCGCGGCCGCGCAACAGGCCGGCGTGTCGCAGACCCAGCTCGCGTGCTACGCCTACGCGCGGGGGATGGAGCCGCCCACCTCGGAGGAGACGTTGGACGAGGAGCTGGGGGCAGCACCCCGGCCAATGTCGTCTCCCAGATCAGCCCGCTGATGGCGCTGCTCATGCCCAGCGCTCCCCCTTCCTCACCGCCCCGTCGGCACGATCTCCGCAAACGCATCCAGCCAGACCCACCGGCCGTCCTCCCGGTGCGCCGCGCCCAGCGGCCGATAGAGCGCCTGGCTGAAGTCCGGCCGGTCCGCCGGGCCGAGGTTCGCCGGCCAGGGCAGCGCCTCGGCGAGGAAGCTGGTCGTGACGTCGCCCAGGTGCGGCCCAACCGTACCAATGGCCAGCGTGGTGCCCGCGTTGGTGCCCCAACCGATGAGCAGGGTCGTGCCCGCGCCGTCGCCCTGGGGGAAGAGGCTGTGCTCCACCCGGCAGGGATCTCGCGTCATCCCGTAGGGATCCACGAACGTGTCGCGGTCGGGCGCCCAACCCCAGCCGGGGCAGACCGGATCCGGGTGCGGCTGCGCGTCGATCAGGGTGATGCGGATCGGGCCATACCGCGCGAAGCGGCTCTGGCGCCCATAGCGCCGGACGTTCTCGTCGTCGATCTGGTGGGCGAGCATGCCGAAGACGTCCCGGTATACGACGATGTCGTGCCGGCTCGACATATCCACGAACTCGTAGTCCCATCCCCGCACGACCCGGGCGCGCACCGGATACCGGGTCTCCGGCCCGAGAACCACCAGGTCGGCCTGTGCGACCGGCTGGGGCGAAGGTGTGCTCGTGGGCATCGGCGTCTGTGTCGGCGGGAGAGGCGGCAGGTTCGTCACCTGCGGCGCCTGCCGAGCGGCGGCGTTGGGCGTGACCAGCGCGCCCCAGATCCAGCCGGTTCGCCCGGTGATCATGATCTGCCACCAGCCACCGTACTGGCCGATGACGGACAGGCGCTGCCCCGCGCGGGCGCCGCCGATGATCGGGTAGGCGGTGCCAGGCCCGGAGCGAATGTTGGCCCCGGACTTGACCAGCACGGCCGGCGGCTCCGGCGTGGCCGTAGCAGCCGGCGTGGATGGCACGGTCGGCGCGGGTGTGCTCGTTGGCGCCGGCTGCTTCGGGCTCGCCGATGCAGTCGCGCTCGAAGTCGCCTTCGACTGAACGGTTGACGATACGGCGTGCGTCGGTGACGCGGTCGGCGATGAAGTCGCCGAAGCTACGCGGGTCGGAGTGATCATCACCTCGGTCGCCGGAGCGCCGCCGGCGCTGGCCGCGCTCGCTACGATCTCCCCTGTGAACTGAGAACCGGTCATCCTGGGCGCAAGCGACATGCAGCCGGTCAGCGTGAATGCGGCGACCAGGATCAGAAGCAAGTTACGTGTGCAACGAATCATCGTGTGTGCCTCCTGGTGTGTGTTGTGTGTCGGCGATGAGCCTCATCCTCCTGTGACGAAGCGCCTCTGCTCGGCAATCAATTCGGGCGCGTTTCCGCGACAAATTGCGCGAACGAAGTTATCCCGGTATAATAGGCGCAATTAAGCAGTGAAGCCGACCAGATCGTACCTGGTCGGCCTCACGCCCACATCCTGTTGGTCCCAGGACTGGGGCATCGCTGCCATCATTTTAGCACTGTCGTTCGTGATGAGCAAATGAGGCCGCAGCCCCCAGGTTGAGGAAAGGGCTGCGGCCTTTTCTTACAAGACCAGGAGTGGCAACTCTGCTCGCTGCTACCGGTATTTGCGCTCAAGGTTCAACTCTGGGCATGTGGGACACCCTATGAGACTTGTCGAAGAAGGCATCAAACCGACCTTTGGCGGCCACGAGAAGTTTGTCTTCCGGTACGGCTGGTTGAAGAAAGGAGTGGACGCGCTCTCGGAAAACCCCGCGATCTTCACCGATGACAAAGCCCTAGTCGTTCTTGGGGTAGGCAAGAACATGGTGCGTTCAATCAGGCACTGGTGTTTGGCTGCCGGACTATTCGAGGAGACGCGCGGCAAGGGGCCTGTACGAGGTCTGCAGCTCACAGATCTCGCTGACCGGTTGGTTACGGACAATGGGTGGGACCCATACCTGGAAGATACCGGGACTCTATGGCTCCTGCATTGGCAGCTGACTTCCAATCTGACGCGCACGTTGATCTGGCACTTGACCTATTGCGCCTACTATGAGGCCGAATTCACGAAGAAACAGCTTGCGGCTTTCATAAGCAAGCAACTGGACCACAGGAAGATCACAACGACAGTCGGCACTGTAGAGCGTGAGATTGATGTCTGCCTCCGCACCTATGTCACTGCCATGCGCGGCATGACGGCAGAGGCTATCTCTGAGGAGACACTCGACTGTCCCCTCGCTGAGCTAGACCTGATGCGTTTCTTGCCAGAAGATAGCGTGTATCGGTTCAACGTCGGCCGCAAGGTCACTTTGCCCACCGAAGTCTTCGGTTATGCTCTGCTCACGTTCTTGCCGACGATCGCCGGAAACCGGCGCACTGTAGCGGTAGATGACTGCATTTACAAAGACGGGAGCCCAGGACAGGTCTTCAAGCTGGACGAAAATAGCGTCATCGAGTACCTGGAAGCATTGGAAGAACTGACTGAGGGTCGCCTTCGCTTGCAAGATACCGCCGGACTTCGCCAACTATACCTGGAACACGATTCAGACGGTTGGTTCAGAACCGCCGCTCTAGAGCTCTTAGGTCGTCATTATGCCCGATCCGGGAACTAAACTGTCATCTTTTGTCCACGTACGCCCAAGCGGAATCCGCTCGATCAATATCGAACGCGATCTCCAGCAGCCGTCTTTGGCTAACGAGTACGTGCTTACTGCGCAAGCGCGACGCACATTGGCTCGCATCGTTGATGGCGTTGACGACCTCGCGCGCACCCGCGCCTGGACGCTGACCGGGCCGTATGGCTCAGGCAAGTCGTACTTCGGGTTGTTCGTCATGAACCTGATGGGCGCCTCCCTGCCGGCCCATCGGCAAACGTTGATGGAGCTACAGAAAGCCGATCCACTGCTGGCAGAGCGGGTACAGCACTTGCTGGAGCCCAATGGCGCACGCGGGCTGTTTCCGGTACCCGTCACTGGCTATCGAGCACCGTTGCAGGAAGCCTTGGTGCATGGACTGAACCAGGCGCTCCAACCTCTCAGCTCAGATCCAAGCATACGCCAGTTATTGAGCGACGGACAGAGTCTAGCCCATGCAGAGAGCCGCGCTTTCGTGGTGTGGATCCAGAACCTGCTATCTGTGGTTTCGCAGCCAACGCTCGGCTATTCTGGCCTGCTGCTGCTCCTTGATGAGATGGGCAAGCCTCTTGAACACGCGGCCGCGCACCCTACGACCGCCGATATCTACCTCCTCCAGGAACTGGCAGAGTGCGCCAGCCGCAGCAAGCAGACACCGTTTTTGTTCATGGGTATCTTGCACCAGGGCTTCGAACGCGTATCTTCTCAAAAATCCGGGGGGGGGGGCGCTATCCTGAGTTCCAAGACCCGTCCAAGGGTTGTTGCTCGGCACGCTGCCGGATCAGGTCTGCCAAGCTGGGCAGGGG
>VGOD01000314.1 GCA_016876015.1 Chloroflexota bacterium | reverse complement strand
TACGGATGCCACGGATGAGCCAGACACGGATGATGGTACGGATGCCACGGATGGGCCAGACACGGATGATGGTACGGATGCCACGGATGAGCCAGACACGGATGATGGTACGGATGCCACGGATGAGCCAGACACGGATGATGGTACGGATGCCACGGATGAGCCAGACACGGATGATGGTACGGATGCCACGGATGCCACGGATGGACCGGCCGGCTACCAGAGCGTGAAGCCGCCGTCCACGACCAGGACGTGGCCGGTGACGTAGGTCGCGGCATCCGATGCCAGGAAGATGACCGAGCCAGCCAGGTCGGCCGGTTCCCCGATGCGGTGCATGGGGATCGTGTCGGTCCACTGCGCGGCGCGCACGGGGTCGGCAAGCGGTTTGTCGTTCAGTGGGGTGCGCATGTAGCCGGGCGCGATGGCGTTGACGGTGATGTTGTAGGGCGCCCATTCGGCCGCCAGCGCTTTGGTCAGCATGTTGACGCCGGCTTTGGATGCGTAGTAGGGCGTCTGCGGCACGTCGCGATTGACGATGAGGCCGGACATCGAGGAGATGTTGATGATCCGGCCATAGCGCCGGGCTATCATCGCGGGCGCGAACGCCTGGCAGCAGATGAAGACGCCGGTGCAGTTCACATCCATCACGATCTGCCAGTCGCTCAGGGCCATGCGCTCGCTGGCGACGTGGCGACTGATGCCCGCGTTGTTGACGAGGATGTCGGCCGCGCCGAACTCGTCCAGAACCTCTTGCGCCAGCGCGTTGACCTGCTGCTGGTTGGCCACATCGCACTGGATCGCGAGCGCCCGCCGTCCCATGGCCTGGATTTCGGCCGCGACCTGCCCGGCGGTTTCTGGCCGGATGTCCACCGCGGCGATATCTGCGCCCGCGCCGGCCAGCGCCAACGCCATCCCCTTGCCGAGCCCTTGCCCGGCCCCCGTCACCACGGCCTTCCGGCCGGTCAAATCGAACAGCGAAAGAACGTTTGTCATCGGAACCTCCTCCTCATCGGTATCTCTCCGCTTGCAGTTCCAGCTCACGCGCCGTCGCCTCATCGGGCGCGCTGCACATGATGAACATCCCCTCTGGCCCGACCGCGTCCAGCAGCGGAATCACCTCTTCTGGCTTGACGCCGACGGCCTGCACGCTCTTCCCGCCGCGCTTGATGCGGCGATAGAGGTCGTACCAGAGCGGGTCGCCCCCGCCGGGGATGCCTGCCTGGGGGGTCCACTCGATCGCGTCCAGCGCGGGGACGCTCAGCAGGCTGTCGAGGTGATGGCGCGCCTGCGTGCCGTCCAGGTGGTAGAGGGAGTAGTCGAGCCAGCGGCACTGCGCATCGAGGGATGGCAGCACGATCTCGTCGAACATGCGCCGCGAGAACATCGCGGAGGCATCGCACTGTAGCTTGGCTGTGCGGCCCGGGCCCCAGATGCAGAACGCGGAGAAGACGTTGCCGTTCCACTCGTCCACGATCTGGCCCCGCAGCAGGTCGAAGACCTCGAAGTAGATCAGGTTGACCGTCTGCACCATCTCCTTCACCCAGCCGGGCCGCTCGACCAGGTCGCACATCAAGGTCTGCGTGTCGCGCAGCGACGCCACGATGTCCACGTTTTCGATCAGGTCGGGCATGCCGACGGGGAAACGGCCCGCGCTCACGCGGCGGCACTCTTCGATGATCGCGGCCTGCTCGCGAAATTGTCGGTTGGCCGGATCGAAGCGGAGCGGGGGGTGCGTCTCGGGGTCGGTGATGCACGACTTGTACCAGACGGTGGTCGGCGCGAGCTCCGGCTCCGAGCCGATGAAGGTGGCCAGGTTGCCCGGCCCGATGTTGGTCTCCATGAAGGGGAACGCCTCGCCGCCGAAGTAAGTGCGCGCCAGGCGGCATTCGTTCTTGCGGGCCCGATAGACAGGATCGAGCCAGAAACGCTCCAGGCTGTCCGGCTCGGGCGGATCGCGCAAATCTGCTGGCGGCGCATCGGCCGGGGCCGTGAGCCACAGCACCAGGCCCTCACGCCGCCACCAGGCGACCGTGCGTTCGCGAATTAGCTCCCCGCCGATAGGCTGCCGGGAGGCATCGGGTTTCCATGCGCTGTTCATGTGCGCTCCTTATGAGTAGAGATGCAGCCGATGGTTGCGGAACGCGGTGTATTATACTCGGAACTGGGGGAGGAGGGAAATCTGGGGCGTCCCTGCGGTTCTCAGGAGAGGGGTTCGTACTTCTTGAAGAGGGGCAGGCGGGCGCAATGGCTGGGGACGGCGCTGAAGGAACCCATGTTCTGCAGCCAGACCTCGATGCGGCTGCAAATGCCGTCTGGGTAGCCGCGCAGCCGCGGCCAGGCCACCTGGAGGACGGCGCCGCGCCAGGTGGGGGTAACGATGGCGTTGCCGCTGTTGGCGTCGCACACATGGACGGCGGTGTAGTAGTGGGTCAGGAGCTGGAAGCGCTCGGGTCAACACCAACAGATGCCGGCTGTTAGGCCCCCAGGAAATATTTGAAATATTACCTAGATTTGCGGGAAGCGGAGTTTGGCGTTGCGCGCCGGTGAGCGCATCCAAGACCACCAGGTCAGTAAACCGCACCAGTTCGCCTGGCAGGTGTGCGGTAGTGCGCATCGTCAGATAGCGGCCGCTTGGGCTCCAACTGGCATTCGAGGCAAAACAGGGGATACCCGCCACAGAACCCAGGTTTACCTCGCACACGCGATTGCGCCCAGGCTCGACGAGGAAAAAGGCAGGATAGGCAAACACTGCCAGAGGTTTGCGTTGACTCGAGCCGCGCCTTGCGCGAACCGCCCGAAAGCCTTATACTCGTGGTGCCACCCCAGCCAGCGCGCTGCCGCAGCCTGGCAATTCAGCGAGGTGATCCAATGTCCCAGTCTCGTCGCTTTGCCGTTCTCGCGGAGCGAGACATCAACCAGGAGACGTTTGTCGAGCCGTGGCCCGAAGCGGGCCTGATCGTCGCCGATAGCCCCTATGATCCCCGGCCCAGCCTGCGCATCGCGGACGGCCAAGTGGTCGAACTGGACGGTCGCACTCGCGCCGATTTCGATGCGCTCGACATCTTCATCGCAGACCATGCCCTCGATCTCGCCGCGGCCGAGGAGGCGATGGCGACGCCTTCGCTGCGTCTGGCGCGTCTGCTGGCCGACATCAACACGCCCCAGGCCGAGGTGCGCCGGCTCGCCTACGGCTGCACGCCGGCAAAGCTGGTCGAGATCATCCGTCACATGAACGTGTTGGAGATGATGGTCGGGCTGGCCAAGATGCGCGTGCGGCAAACCCCGGCCAACCAGGCGCACGTGACCAACTGGCGCGAGCATCCGGCCCTCTTGGCCGCGGACGCGGCCGAGGCGGCGCTGCGCGGCTTCGCTGAGATCGAGACGACCGTGCGCGTGGCGCGCAATGCGCCCTTCAACGCGCTGGCCGTGTTGGTGGGCGCGCAAACCGGCCGCGGGGGCGTGCTGACCCAATGCGCGGTGGAGGAATCGCTGGGGCTGCGCCTGGCCATGAAAGGGCTGACGACCTATGCCGAGACCCTGTCGGTCTATGGCACCGAGCGCGCCTTTGCGGACGGCGACGACACCCCCTGGTCCAAGGCGTTTCTGGCCGCGGCCTACGCCTCGCGCGGGGTGAAGGTGCGCTTCACCTCCGGCACCGGCTCCGAGGCGCTGATGGGCCATGCGGAGCGCTGCTCGATGCTCTACCTGGAGGCGCGCTGTCTGCTGGTGACGAAGGCCGCGGGTAGCCAGGGGGTGCAGAACGGCTCCATTTCGTGTATAGCGCTGCCTGAATCGCTGCCGGCTGGGGTGCGCGGGGTGCTGGCCGAGAATCTGCTCGCCGCGATGCTCGGCCTCGAGGTGGCCACAGGCAACGACGCCCTGGCCTCCTACTCAGCCATCCGCAAGTCGGCCAAGCTGATGCTCCAATTCATCCCCGGCACGGATTTCATCTGCTCTGGCTACAGCGCGGTGCCCAGGCGCGACAATCTCTTCGGCGGCGGCAACTTCGATGCCGAAGATTTCGACGACTGGAACGTGCTCCAGCGCGACATGCAGGTGGACGGCGGCGTGCGTCCCGTGACCGAGGATGCGACCCTGGCGATGCGGCGTCGGGCGGCGCTGGCGATCCAGGCTGTGTACGCCGGGCTGGGCTTCCCGGCCATCAGCGACGAAGAGGTGGAGGCCGCCACGATCGGCCACAGCAGCGATGACATGCCCGAACGCGATGTCGTGGCCGATCTGGCCGCGGCCGATCAGTTTCTGGCGAGCGACCTGGGCATGTTGGCCGTGACTGACGTCCTGCAGCGCCGCGGCTTTGAGGATGTGGCGGCCAATGTCCTGGAGATGGGCCGCCAGCGGCTGGCAGGGGACTATCTGCAACCGGCCGCAATCTTTCAGCACGTGCCAGGCACTTCCGAAGTGCCTGGCACGTCCCGACCCGCACTCCGCGTCCTCAGCGCGATCAACGATCCCAACGACTACACCGGGCCGGGGACCGGCTATCGGCTGGAGGGCGAACGCTGGTCCGAGCTCCAGGCGATCCCGCAGGCCCGGTCGCCGCGCGATTTCATCGCGGCCAACATCGGCCTGGCGTCCGACAAGCTGGTCGAGATCGGCCCGGCGCGCGAGGGCGGCCGGCCAGAGGTGATCGTGGCGGTCGGGCCGGCCTTCAACGCCGGCCTGACGCACACCATCGGCGGGCTGGCGCACGAGGCGGTGCTGGCGGCGATCCTTTCTGGCGTGGCCGACGAAGGGCTGACCGCGCGCATCGTCAAGGTCTATCACACCTCCGATCTGGCCGCCATCGGGCAGATCGGCGCAGAGCTGAGCGGTTCAGGCATCGCCATCGGGCTCCAGTCGCGCGGCACGACCGTGATCCACAAGGCCGGCCTGGCGCGGCTCAACAATCTGGAGCTCTTTCCCCAATCGCCCAGCCTGACGCTGGAGACCTACCGCGCCATCGGCCGGAACGCCGCGCGCCATGCCCGGCGGCAGCCGGTCGCGCCGGTGGGCGTGAAGGTAGACAACTGGGCGCGGCTGCGCCTGATCGTCAAGACGACCCTGCTGCACCAGCGCGAGACCAGCCAGATCGCCGATCGGCTGCCGCAGGAACTGTTCTTCGATTGGGAGCCGGAGTGAGACGAGAGACAGGAGACAGGGGACAGGAGACGAGAGAGGGGAGATAGGGAGCAGGGAGAGAGGGAAACATGAGCCAAGAGCATGAGCGGTATCCGCTGATGGAGAGTAGGGGCGAGGGGCTGCGAGCGGGGAGCGGCCGCTCGGCGGCCGAGATCAGTCTGGCGGCGTTGGCTGCGGGCGAGCTCACGGACGACGACCTGCGCATCAGCCCAGAGGCGCTGCGCGGTCAGGCGGAGATCGCAGCAGCGAGCGGGTTTGGGCAACTGGCCGCCAATTTGCGGCGGGCGGCCGAGTTGACGGCCGTGCCGAATGCTGAACTGCTGTGCATGTACGAGATGCTGCGCCCCGGCCGCGCGACTTATGAGGAGATGACGGCCTTGGCCGCCCGCCTGGCCGGCGAGTACGCCGCGCTCGAGAGCGCCGCGTTCGTGCGCGAAGCGGCCGAGGTGTATCGCGCCCGCGGCCTGGCGCGGCGGTCGTGAGATGGATGCCAAATACAAAGGAGGCAATGGGGTGATGAAAACCGTCGAATTCGGCGCCACTGGCGTCAAGGTATCGGAGTTGTGTCTGGGCACCATGATGTTCGCGGACCGCTGCGATTATGCAGTGTCAGAGGCGA
>VGOD01000313.1 GCA_016876015.1 Chloroflexota bacterium | reverse complement strand
GCCGCTGGCCGGCTTCTTCGGCAAGCTGTACGTCTTCTCCGGCGCGGTGGACGCGGGGCTGACCTGGCTGGCCATTGTCGGCGTGCTCAACAGCGCCATCGCCGCCTACTACTACCTTCGGGTCACAGTTTCCATGTACATGGCCGAGCCGGCCGCCGCGGCCGAGACCCCGCGGCCGGGCGTCGCGGCCTGGGCGACGGTGGCGCTGGCGGCCGCGGCCACGCTGCTCCTGGGCGTGTGGCAGTGGCCGTGGATGCAAACCATCGCCAGCGCAGTGACGAGCCTGGCCGCGCGGTAACGTGTCCACTTGAGATCAACCAGGAGCCTGCTTCGGCAGGCTCTTTTGTTTAGTGGCTTGTCAGTTTCTGGCAGATGGACTAAAATGTGGTAGAGATAAGTTCACCCATGGAGGCTAACGCTATGCATGTACTACTTCGAGGACAGCGTGGCGCAGGCGACCGCCGACGCGGGGCTGCGCGGGGTGTTGGGCCAGTCGGTGCTGAAATTCCCCGCGCCCGACACCGCACAGCCTGCGCTTCTACCGCGAGTACTTCAAGCCGTCGCGCGAGGTCTTCATCAAGAAGGACCGGCGGCGCTGGCGCGTGCTGTTCCGCGGCACCGAGTTCTACGTCAACCTGGACCGCATCGAGGAGCCCGACCTGGGCTACTTCATCGAGGCCAAGAGCCGCACCTGGAGCCGCCGCGACGCCGAGCACAAAGCCGAGCTGGCCCACCAGCTCATCGCCTGCCTGGGCGCGGCCGACGCGGTGGCGGAGGATTATGTGGAGATCGCGGGTGGGGAGTGATGCCCGGGGGCGTGTTTCAGTTTCTGGGCAACGGCTGCACATGGCTGGATTCGAGGCTTTAGCCGGTCACTCGTCCAGCATAGCCAGACCGCCTGAAGGCTCGATTCCGGACACACGCTCCCAAGTTGAAACAGTTTACTTGAAAGAGAGGTTCCTATGAGTGACACCGTCATCATCGCCCTGATCATCGCGGTTGTGATCCTGGCCGCGCTGATCATCTTCCGCAAGCAGCTCAGCAAGCTGTTCGTCAAAATCAGCAAGGATAGCGTCGAGGCCGGGCTGGAAACCCGCGAGGCGGGCGGCGCGGCCCAGGCGGTTGGGACCCCGTCCCCGACCGCCCAGCCCAGGCCCACCGCGGCCGGCAAGCGTGCCAGTGTGACCATCAGCGGCACCAAACAGATCGGGAAAGGAAACGTCATTGACGTGGGCCGGAGCGACGTCGAGGTGAAAGACGCCCTACAGAAAGGACAAGATCAACAGATCAAAGTCCAGCCGGACAAAGGCGGAAACAAACCCAAGCCATGACCACGATCATCGCCGACTACGAGGCCGAGCGGCAGGCCGTCCTCGATCTGTTCCAGCCGAGTTGTGACTGCCGGATCGTGCTGTTGTGCGGGGCCAGCGGCAGCGGCAAGACGACGTTGTTGACGCATTGTCGGGAACGAGTGCCGTCCTCGATCTTTCATCTGCCCGTCCAACTGCGGGGCAGCACGACTACCGCAGCCGAGGTCTTCTACCGCGCTGGCCGCCACCTGACCTGGGACAGGCTGCCCCACTTCACCGGGCATGTGGCGGGGATGCTGGGCGGCGCCAGCATCAAAGTGGATCGCAATTTCGTGGCCGGCATCGGCAACCACATCAATGTCGCTCTGTATGCGGAGCAGCCGCTGGAACGCGAACACCGCCGCGTTGCGCTCACTGAGGCCTGGTTCGATGACCTGGTCGCGCTCCCTCAGCCATTCCTGGTCTTCTTTGACACCTACGAGCAAGCCACCGCTGAGATGAAGGAGTGGCTGTGCGGGCCTTTCCTGGCGCGCGCCGCCCAGGTGAGCGCCCTGCGAGTGGTTATCGCCGGCCAAGAGGTGCCCGAAGCCCGCAACATCGAGTGGGGACACTGCTGTCAGGAGCACTATTTGCATGGTGTGCAAGAGGCGAGCGCCTGGTTGCCTGTTGTCCAGCAGTTGGGGCGTTACATCCATGCGCCCGATCCTGTATCTTATCTGATGGGTATCTGCGACGCTTGCAAAGGTGATCCGGGCAAAATCATCAAATGGATAGAGGCTTTGCCTCATCGGAAGTCATTACCATGACCACCGACATCTTGCCGCTGCTGCAAGCCGCGCAGACCGACGCCGAACGCGAATGGATCGTCATGGAGTTCAGCCTGGCGAACCTGGAACCGGCGGTACGCGAGGCCGTGTGGGTTGCGGCCATCCCCCACTGGTTCGACGAGCCGTTCCTGGCCGCGCTGCTGGACAGGCCGGTCGAGGAGATCAGGCCGATCTACGCGCGGCTGACCTCCCTCTCCTACGTCGAGCCGTTCCCCGGCCGCGGCCACAACGTGCATGAGCGCACGCGCGGCCTGCTGCTGGAGCGGCTGTGGCGCGACGATCCCGACCGCTACCGCGCCCTCAGCCGCCGCGCCGCCGATTATTGCGACCGGCAGGATCAAGGGGACACCGCCTGGCGGGTGGAGACCATTTACCATCTTCTGATCGCGGAACCGGAACGTGGCGCATCCGCGTTGCAGAACACCGGTGGGAAGTGGCACAACCCGCCGAACTTTGCTTATGACAAAGTGGAGAGCATGGCCCGGGCCGCGCGCGAACACGCGGATGCGGACCGCCTGTCAGCGCGTGCGTTGGGCTGGACATTGTTCTGGGAGGCGCTGCTGGATACGGATTACTCGCGTCCACTGGCTGCCAAAGAGAAGTTTCAGAATATCGTCGTTGACGCAAAAGATGATCCGTACCTGACCGCCGATACCGCGTTCCGCCTGGGCGACGTGCATGTGATGCTTGCCGAGTATGCCCTGGCCCGCCAGCGCTACGAAGCCGCCTTGCCCATCTACCAGGCCATCGGCGCCCGCCTGGGCGAAGCCAACTGCATCCGCTGCCTGGGCGACGTGCATGTCAGTCTGGCCGAGTATGCCCTGGCCCGCCAGCGCTACGCCGAAGCCTTGCCCATCTACCAGGCCATCGGCGACCGCCTGGGCGCAGCCAACTGCATCAAGAGCCTGGGCGATGTGCATGTGATGCTTGCCGAGTATGCCCTGGCCCGCCAGCGCTACGAAGCCGCCTTGCCCATCTTCCAGGCCATCGGCGACCGCCTGGGCGCAGCCAACTGCATCCAGCGCCTGGGCGACGTGCATTACATGCTTGACGAGTATGCCCTGGCCCGCCAGCGCTACGAGGAAGCCTTGCCCATCTACCAGGCCATCGGCGACCGCCTGGGCGCAGCCAACTGCATCCAGAGCCTGGGCGACGTGCACGTCCGCCTGGCCGAGTACCCGCAAGCCCGCCAGCGCTACGCAGCCGCCTTGCCCATCTTCCAGGCCATCGGCGCCCGCCTGGGCGCAGCCCACTGCATCCAGAGCCTGGGCGACGTGCACGTCCGCCTGGCCGAGTACCCGCAAGCCCGCCAGCGCTACGCAGCCGCCTTGCCCATCTTCCAGGCCATCGGCGCCCGCCTGGGCGCAGCCCACTGCATCCAGCGCCTGGGCGACGTGCATGTCAGTCTGGCCGAGTATGCCCAGGCCCGCCAGCGCTACGCTGAAGCCTTGCCCATCTACCAGGCCATCGGCGACCGCCTGGGCGAAGCCCACTGCATCCAGAGCCTGGGCGACGTGCATCTGGCGGAAGGGGACGAGACGGCGGCCCTGGCCGCGTACGAGGATGCGTTCGCGCGCTACCTGGCGTTGGGGTTGCCAAATGACGCGGCCAATGTATTGAGCAGCCAGACGAATATCTACAATCGTCGCCACGACTACGCGGCCGCGCTGCCGCTCTACACCCGCGCGGTCGAGCTGGCGCCGGACAACCCTATGTGGTATCGCAACCGGGCCAACGCGTACCTCAACCTCAAGGATGCCGCCCGCGCGGCCGCAGACATCGAGACCGCGGCGCGGTTGCAGCCCGATCATCCCTACCTGCACGCGCGCCGCGGCGACCTGGCGCTCCTGCGCGGGGAATACGATGCCGCGCGGGTCGAGCTGGCCGCGTTCGCGGCCGCGTACCCCAACAGCAACAGCAGCCATTTCGCGCTGGCCCGCGGCCACCTGCTGCGCGGCGATGCGCCGGCCGCGCTGGAAGCGATCGAACAGGCGCTGGCCCTCACCTACGCGGCCCAGGACGTGCGCGACGCGATCTATGAGCTGGAAGAAATGCAGCGGGAGCACGGCGACCTGCCCGGCCTGGCCGAGGCGCTGGCGCGGCTGCGCGGGTGGCTCGAAGAGAAGAGATAGATGGACAACCGAAGCAAGCTGCAAACCCTCCTCCGCGAGCTCTTCCAGTTCGACGCGGCCGACCTGGACTTCGGCATCTACGCGGTGCTGAACCACAAGCGGGCCGAGGTGGCGCGCTTCATCGAACGCGACATCCTGGACGCCATCGAAGCCGGGCTGGAGGCGTTGTCGGCCGCGGCGCGCGCGGAGGCGCGGGCGCAGTTCGATGACGCGCGGCGCCGTCTGCTGGCTATGGTGGGCGAGGCCGCGCTGGAACGCGATGGCCGCGTGACGCCGACCGTGCGCTCGCTGCAGTTCCCCGGCATCCAGCCGTTGATCGCCGAATACGAGGCCGCGCAGGCGCAGCTCGCTGACGCCGTGCTGAGCGAAGACCTGGAGGCGCAGGTCTACAACGACCTCTACCGCTTCTTCGCCCGCTACTACGACGACGGCGACTTCATCCCCCTGCGGCGCTACGGCGCGGACGACAAGTACGCGATCCCCTACAACGGCGAAGAGGTGCTGCTCCACTGGGCCAACGCGGATCAGTACTACGTCAAGAGCGGCGAATATTTCACGGACTACCGCTTCCGGCTGGCGGGGACGCTGGCCGCCGCGCCCGCGTCCGTCCTCTTCAAGCTGGCCGCGGCGACCGTGGCGCAGGACAACGTCAAGGGGGAGCGGCGCTGCTTCGTGCTGGCCGCGGGCGCGGCGGTGACGTGGGACGCGCCGAGCCAGACCCTGACGATCGCGTTCGAGTACCGGCCGCTGACCGACGACGAGAAGCGCCGGACCGGGGCGCAGCGGCAGCAGGAGAAGCTGAACGCCGAGGCCGAGGCCGCCATCCTGCGGTTGACGCCGGCGTCGGTCGTGCGGAGCCTGCTGGCCGCGGCCGAGGGGGACGGCGCGCGCACCGTGCTGGGCCGGCACCTGGCCCGCTACACCGGCCGCAACACCCGCGACTACTTCATCCACAAGGACCTGGGCCGCTTCCTGGCGCGCGAGCTGGACTTCTTCCTGGCCAACGAAGTGCTGCGGGTGGACGACATCGCCTGGAGCCAGCCCGCCCACGTGCGGCGCTACGCGCTGCGCGTGCAGACGATCCGCGCCATCGGCCACAGGATCAGCGCGTTCCTGGCGCAGATCGAGGACTTCCAGCGCCGGCTGTGGGAAAAGCGCAAGTTCGTGGTGGAGAGCGACTACTGCGTCACCCTCGACCGCGTGCCGCCTGAGCTCTACCCGGAGATCGCGGCCAACGACCGCCAGCGCGCCGAGTGGCGCAAGCTGTACGGCCTGGACCTATCTCCCCCTTCCCTGGGAGGGAAGGGGGCCGGGGGGTCAGGTCCATAGGCATCAAGCTAAGGTCGTTCTGGTCTCATAGCGCGCTTGTAAGGGGTCTGCGACCCCGCCTTGACCGCTTGTTTGGCCGCTTCTGGCGGGACCGTCGCCAGCAATGGGGCGTCGGCGCTGCTCGACCGGGAAGTACACTGCCTACCGCGAGCAGTTGCCGCGCC
>VGOD01000312.1 GCA_016876015.1 Chloroflexota bacterium | reverse complement strand
GATCGTGTAGAGCAGCGTGGATTTGCCCGCGCCGTTCGCGCCGACGAGCGAGACGATCTCCCCTTCGGCCACGGTCAGGCTGACCCCGCGCAACGCCTGGATCGCGCCCCGGTGGACGCTGAGTGTCTCGATTTGCAGCATCAGGCGGCCTCCGGGAGGTCATGCTGAGCGTTGTTTGCGAAGCATCTCCGCCGTGCAATGAGAGATTCTTCGTTCCAAAGGGAGGCTTCGCACTCGCAAAAGGCGCTCCTCAGAATGACAATGGCGGCAATTATCATGATCCCGCCTCCGCGCCCAGATAGGCCGCGATGACCTGGCGGTTCTTGCGGATCTGATCGCCGGTGCCTTCGGCCAGCTTCCGGCCATGATCGAGTACCACTACCCACCCCGCCAACTGCATCACCAGCCGCATGTCGTGCTCCACCAGCAGCACGGTGATCCCCATCTCCTGGATCGTGCGGATCAGATCGGCCAGGCCTTGTCGCTCCAGTGTGTTCAGCCCGGCGGCCGGCTCATCCATCAGCAGCAGCCGCGGCTCGGTGGCGAGCGCGCGGGCAATGGCGGCAAGCCGTTGCTGGCCGAAGGGCAGGCTGCCGGCCGGCGTGCGCGCGTGCATCCCCAGGCCAACCAGGTTCAGGCAGCGCATCGCTTCCAGGAAGATGCGCTCCTCCTCCTGGCGCATCGCGGGCAGGCGCAGCGCCGATGCGATCATCCCCTGGCCACTGCGCGCATGGCGGCCCACCATCACGTTTTCGAGCAGGGTCATTTTGTCGAAGAGCAGGGCGTTCTGAAAGGTGCGGCCGATGCCCAGCTCGACGCGCGCATGAGCAGGCAGCCCATTGAGCGGCCGACCCGCCAGCCGCACCGTGCCCGCGGTGGGCGCGTACGCGCCGGCCACGATGTTGAACAGCGTCGTCTTGCCCGCGCCATTCGGGCCGACCAGCGCGGTGATGCTATGTTCGGCGACCTCGAAGCTCACGTCATCGAGCGCGACAACCCCGCCGAAGATTTGCGTCAGATGGTCAACTGCGAGCATTTCTGCGGAAACTTTCGATCACGCCGCGGGTCAGCCCCTCTGGCATGAAGATCATGATGAGAATGAGCACCAGACCATAGAAGATTGTGATATGTTCGCCGGATGCGTTCGGGATGACGAGCGGCAGCGCCTCGCGCAGCAGCACGGTGACGAGCATCACCGCGGCCGCGCCAAAGGGCGCGCCCCACACGCTGGCGAGGCCGCCCACGGCGGCCATCACCACCAGCCGCACCGACACGCCAAAATCGAATGCGTGCGGGCTGACGAACTGCATGTAGTGGACATAGAGGCTGCCGGCCACGCTGGCATAGGCCGCGCTCAGCACCAGCACCTGGAGCTTCAGCCGGCTGGCGTCCACGCCGATGCTTGCGGCCGCGGCCTCGCTGGCGTGCAGCGCGCGCAGCGCGCGGCCCACGCGCGAGTTGACGATGTTGAGCGACAGGCCGATCAACAGCAGGACCACGCCCCACACCAGGTAGTAATACTCGACGTCGCCGTCGAAGATGAAGCTACCCACCGTCAGCCGCGGCACGCCGGGCAGCCCCGACGGCCCGCCGGTCAGCTCGCGAAACTCGCCGAACGCCAGCGTGACGATGATGCCCAGGCCCAGGGTCGCCATTGCCAGATAATGCTCGCGCAGCCGGAAGATGGGGATGGCGATCAGGTAGGCCACGCCGCTCGTCACGGCCACCCCGATGATCATGGCGAGCCAGGGGGAGACGCCGAGCTTGACCGTCAGGATGGCCGAGGTGTACGCGCCGATGCCCCAGAAGGCCGCGTGGCCCAGCGAAACCTGGCCGGCGTAGCCCATCAGCAGGCACAGGCCGAGCGTGACGATGGTGAAGATGCCGATGAAGATGGCCGTGCTGAGCAGGTAGGGGCTGTGCAGCCAGAGCGGGAGTGTGCCCACCACCAGGGCGAACGTCAGAAAGGCCAGGGCATTGCGCGAGACCTTTCGCAAGACCTTTAGGGTCTCCAAGACCCTAAAGGCCTGATTCTGGCGCAAGACCTCTAGGGTCTCCAAGACCCTAGAGGTCTGACGCCGCGGGGGCCAATGTTTGCTCATGGCCGGGTCTCCGTGGGTCGTGCGCCGCGGCCAGCAAGCTCCCCTGCTCTGGCCGGTCTCCGACCGAGCCGGTTCGGGAAGCGGCCAGAGCGGGCAAAGATCACGAGCAGCAGCACCAGGAACGCGATGGCATCCTTGAAGCCAGACGAGATCAGACCCGCGCCGAGCGACTCGATGACCCCCAGCAGCAGCCCGCCGATCACCGCGCCGGGCAGGCTGGTCAGCCCGCCGATGACCGCGGCGACGAAGCCTTTCAGCCCCAGCATCAGCCCCATGTCATAGGAGGCGAGCATGAGCGGCGCGATGACGATGCCGCCGACCGCGCCCAGCGCGGCGCTGAGCGCAAAGACGAGCGCCGACATCTGGCTCGCAGCGATGCCCATCAGTCCGGCCGCCTGGCGGTTGATGGCGCAGGCGCGCACCGCTTTGCCCAACAAGGTGCGCTCCAGCAGGAAGTAGAGCAACAGCAACGTCACGACGGCCGTCCCCAAGATCCAGAGCCGCTGCAAGCTGACCGCCGCGCCCAGCACATCGAGCGGCGGGCCTTTGGTGAAGGCGGGCAGGGAGAACGGGGCCGTGCCCCAGGCCAGCAGCGCGACCCCGCGCACGACGATGGAGACGCCGACCGTAATCATGATGAGGGTGATGCTGGAGGCCGACCGGGCCGGCTGCACCGTCAGGCGTTCGATCAGCACGCCGATGGCGGTGACGCCGATGATCGCGGCCGCGGCGGCCAGGCCGAGCGGCAGGCCCCAACGGATGAATGTGACCGCCAACATGGCGCCGAGCATGCAGTATTCGCCCTGCGCCAGATTGACGATCCCGGTGACGCTGTAGATGGTTACGACCCCCAGCGCGACCAGCACGTAGATGCTGCCGGTGCTGAGGCCGGACAGGATGAATTGGAGGTAGTTGCTCAGGTCGTAATTGGGCACGATTTACCACTTCTCGCGCGGCATATACACCCAATTGCCATCGGCGATCTTTACCAGCACGATGTCATTGGCGCTCAAGCCGACGTGATCCTGGGCCGACAGGTTGAAAATGCCCCCGGTGCCGGGGAACGCCTTGGTGTTCTCGATGCTGTCCCGGATTTTGGCGCGTTGTTCTTCCAGCTTCAGCCCGGTCGGCATCTTCTCCAGCGCCTTGAGCGTGAGCTGCATCCCGTCCCATACATGGCCGGCGAAGGTGCTGGTGGGGTTCTTAGTGAACGCCTCGTACTCCTTGATAAAGTTCAGCAGCACGGCTTTCTGCGGGTCGTTGTCGGGCAACGCCTGGGCCGCGACCAGCTTGCCCATCGGGAAGAGCACCCCCTCGGCGTTTTCGGGGCCGGCCTGGGTGATGAACGACTTCATGCCGATACCGTGGTTTTGGATCAAGGGAATCTTCAGCCCCAGCTCGCGGTACTGCTTGGTGAGAATCGCAGCGGCTGGCGGAATCGCCGTCACAAGCACGGCCTGGGCGCTGCTGGCCTTGACCTTGGTCAGTTGGGCCATCATGTTGGTGTCGGCTGCCTCGAAGGTCTCTTCGATGACGATCTCGACCCCCGCGGCTTTCGTCGCGTCGCGGATGGCGTTGCGGCCATCTTCTCCGTAGGAGTTGTTGACGTAGAGGTTGGCGATCTTGGTCAGCCCTTTAGCTTTGGCGTATTCCACCTGCTGCGGGGCGGTGTGCCGGTTGTTCTGGGCGGTCTTGAAGACCCAGAAGCGGTCGGCGACCGGTTCGACGATCTGGCTGCTGGAGGCGGCCGAGATGAAGGGGATCTTGGCCTCCTGCACGATGGGCACGAGGGCCAGGCTTTCGGGGCTGGTGGTGCCGCCCACGATTGCCACCACCTTGTCGTCGTTGATGAGCTTCTTGGCGAGAGTGATCGCCGTGTCAGCCGTGCTTCCGGTATCGTAGATGACGACTTTGATCGGGTGGCGCAGCCCAGCGGCGCCGATGATGCCGCCCTGGGCTTCGAGCTGGCTCTGCACCAGCCGGGCCGCATCTCGCTCTGGCTCGCCGAGCGCCGCCGCGCCGCCGGTGCTGGCGACCAGCACGCCGATGGCGAAGGCTTCGCCCACTTTGGCTTCGGCTCTCGCCGCCGCGGTGGGAGCGGTCGCCTGTGGCGCGGCGGCAGGCGTGCAGGATGCCAGCAGCAAGGCTGCCAGGCATACCAACGACAGACAAACGCTTCTGTTCCACTTGACCATGATGAAACCTCCCATACTTAGGAATCGTGACGGCTTCACACTGGCGAGGGCGCCATCGCACCGCAGCGTGTCTCGGACAGGGCAGCCGGACACCCCGGCGCCTCGCCGATCACTTCAGATGGTCTATGGGGTTGGGATATGACCTGGAAAACGCACGCCGACCGCAGTCCGAACCGCAGTTCGGGCACATCGGCGTGCCGCAACCGGATGTTTGGGGGAGGGTCTGGGTGCGATGATCGTAACGGGTGGTTAGCCTCAAAGGGCGCGCCTGCACGCGGTGTGTTTCGTACCCCGCCTGCGCCAGTCTGGAATATAGCATACGTCTGGCAGGCTGTCAATCTCGGTTTGGGCGGGGTTTTGTGATGACTTCGCGATCCAAACCCTTACACCCCCTCCACGTCTCCGTGGATGACCTCCTCAGCAAATGGCTTGACAGGAGAGCCTGAGCTAATTATACTCCTGGTATGTGGGTAGACATGATCAGGCGAGAGGAGCCAAATAATGGGAGACGCGATTTCAGAGCCTGCAGTCGAATACCTGACCCGCGCTGACGGTCAACGGACAGGAGTAGTGCTGCGATGGGGGGACTATCAAGCACTGCGTGCATACACGCCGACCGATCCCGACCTGCTGCCAAGCCTGAGCGAGCCAGAGTTGGAGGCTCTAGCTGAGGGCATGTTGGCGCTTCCTCACCAACAACGCCTCAGCGAGTTGCTCCAGCTTAGCCGTGCGGGAGCTCTGGAAGACGAAGCAGAGGCGGAGCTGGATCATCTGCTGACGCATGTGGATCACATGAATATCATTAAAGCCCGCGCCAGGTACACTTTGCAGCGGTTGACAGAGGTCAAGGAATCCTACGGATGACCCCAGCCATTCCTCTGACCTGCGCGCCCAGGTTCATCGGCTGGATCGGGCTTGCTGTGCTTATTGCCAGACGCCTGAGGCCCTGACGATCACAACTTTCGAGATGGATCATATCATCCCTGTCAGCGCCGGAGGTGCGACGTTGCTGGAAAACCTGTGTTTGACCTGCCCGGCATGCAATCGTTACAAAGCAACCCGCCAGACAGCGCCTGATCCGGACACCGGTCGCATTGTTGCCCTCTATCACCCGCGGCGTGATCAGTGGTATGTGCATTTTGCGTGGACCAATGATAGACAGCGTATCTTGGGGATCACGCCGACGGGGCGGGCGACTGTGGCGGCATTGTGTATGAATCGCCCTCAGCTGGTGAATCTGCGGCGAATCTGGACGAAGACGGACATCGTCCTTTCGTAAGACGGAGGCATCGCATTGATCATCCACAACTCCGACATTCCAGGCGAAAAGGGCCGCAAAGGCTATCCCATCGCCGGCCGCCAGAAGCTGCTGCATCACCTGGCTGTGCGCATCACCACCCCCGACAACCCGTTCAAGCCCCATCGCCACGAGGCCGAGGAGGTGTGGTACATCGCAGAGGGGCAGGCGTGGGTCAGCCTCGATGGGGCGGAGCATGAGGTCGCGGCG
>VGOD01000311.1 GCA_016876015.1 Chloroflexota bacterium | reverse complement strand
TCGGTACGCTTCCGTGGACCACAGAGGATCGGCCTTAATCGTCTTCGGTACCTGCTCCATCCACTCCTCATACGTCATGCCATCCTCCCCACCATCTGCAATTTGCTATCTGCAATTTGCTATCTGCAATTTGCTATCTGCAATTTGCTATTTGCTATTTGCTACGCCTGATACGCCCGCGCCGTCACATCCCCGCCCTCGCCAGTCCAATTGGTATGAAAGAATAGCCCCCGAGGCTTGTCAACCCGCTCGTACGTGTGCGCGCCGAAGTAGTCGCGCTGCGCCTGCACCATGTTGGCGGGCAGCCAGGCGCGGCGATAGCCGTCGAAGAAGGCCAGCGCGCTGGCCATGGCCGGGACCGGGATGCCCATCTCGACCGCCGCAGCGACCACGCGACGCCACGCGGCCTGCGCGCCGGTCACGGCTTCCTGGAAGTAGGGCGTCACCAGCAGGTTGGTCAGGTTCGGATCGGCGTCGAACGCCTCTTTGATCTTGCCCAGGAACACCGAGCGGATGATGCAGCCCCCGCGCCACATCAGCGCGATGCCGCCGAAGTTGAGGTTCCACTTGTACGCCTCGGCCGCCGCGCGCATCAGCATGTAGCCCTGCGTATAGGAGACGATCTTCGACGCGTAGACCGCTTCTTCCAGATCGGCGATGAACGCGGCCTTGTCCGCGATGGCGGCCGGCGCAGGCCCGGCCAGCACGGCCGAGGCGGCCACGCGCTCATCCTTCAGCGCAGAGAGCGCGCGAGCAAACACTGCCTCGCTGATCAGAGTGAGCGGGATGCCCTGATCGAGCGCGGAGATCACCGTCCATTTGCCGGTACCCTTCTGGCCGGCGCGATCCAGGATGACATCAATCGTGGCTGACCCGTCCGCCTCCCGGTAGCCCAGGATGTCGCGGGTGATCTCGATCAGGTACGATTCGAGCTTGCCCTGGTTCCAGCGCGCAAAAACCTGGTGCATCTCGTCGTTGCTCATCCCCAGGCCCTCTTTCATCAGGTGATAGGCCTCAGCGATGATCTGCATGTCGCCGTACTCGATGCCGTTGTGCACCATCTTGACGAAGTGGCCGGCGCCATTCTCGCCCACCCAATCACAGCACGGCGAGCCGTCCGCCACCTTCGCCGCGATCGCCTGGAAGATCGGCTTGACCGCGGGCCACGCGGCCGGCGAGCCGCCCGGCATGATCGAGGGGCCGTGCCGCGCGCCCTCCTCGCCGCCAGAGACGCCGGTGCCGATGTAGAGCAGCCCCTTCGACTCCACGTAGGCGGTGCGGCGGATCGAGTCCTCGTAGTTCGAGTTGCCGCCGTCTATGATGATGTCGCCCGGCTCCAGCACGCCCAGCAGCTTCTCGATGATGTCATCCACCGGCCGGCCGGCCTGCACCATCAGCATCACGCGCCGCGGCCGCTTGAGCAGCTCGGCCAACTCCTCCAGCGTGTGCGCGCCGTAGATCGCGCGGCCTTTGGCATTGCCGGCCAGGAATTCGTCCGTCACCGAGCCGGTGCGGTTGTAGACAGCCACGGCGAAACCGTGGTCGTTCATGTTGAGAACCAGGTTCTGGCCCATCACGGCCAAACCGATCAAACCGATATCTGCTTTGGACATGAAATCCTCCATTACGCGGCCGCTTGAGCCGCAGAAATCTGACGACGCAAACGATCTACCAGCGCCGGGGCAAGATCAGGTTCGGGCGCAGAATTCGGCGGGGCCGTCAAGGGTCAAGACCCGACATCTCTTCTAAGCTGATCGTCGCCGGATCCGGATATTCGCCCATTCGCCCATCTGCTGATGCGCTGATCCTCACCGCTTCCACGGCGGCGTGTCGGGCAACAGCTTCTCGAATTCGGCGATCAGCGTCGCCTCGTAGGCCCCCTTGTAGGTCCCCGCGAAGAAACGCGGCAGCGCCTCGCGATAGAACCGCTCCCACGACTTCTCCTCCGCGCCCGGATTGACCGGGAAGAAGAGCGCATCGTTGCCGCGCGCTGCATCCAGGTCGCCGGGCGCATCGCCGATCATCAGGATGTGATCGGCCGTGTATTTGCCCCTGGCCGCCAGCGCGAGATGCTGCTTCTTCGTGCCCAGCTCCTGGCCGGCGATCACGCGAGCGTACTGAGCGATGTCGTGCTCCTGCCACTCGCGGTTCAACGCCTCGGTGGGGGTCGCCGAGACAACGACCATGTCGGCCCTACCCTTCATCTGCTCCATGCTCTCACGCAAGTACGGGAAGGGCGGCACGCCGTGGACCATCTCCTCGATGGTCGCGTTGACGCCGGTCGTCCAGTTCCAGGCGGTCTGAAGCTCGGGAGCGGGATGCGCGGCCATGTACTTCTTCAGTCCGTCGTTGCTCAGTGGGAACTCCTTCTGCGCGATGAATTCGCGCAGTTTCTTCGCCTCCGTGATCTTAACGTGGCGGGCGATCACCTCCGGTCGCTCGGCCAGCAGATCGAAGACCATGACCAGCGCCGGCCACCGATTGATGCCGCGCCACTTCGAGTAGAGATTGACGAACTCCACAGCCTCGCGCGCATACTTGGACACCGGCTGCAGGTCCCACCATTTGATGGTGTTCGGGCAGAAGCACTCTTTGTGCTTGATCTCCATCGTGTCGAACGCGCAGCCATCAGAATCTACGCCGACAAAGAACGCACATTGCGGCTGCAGCTCCGCCAGGGGGCGGGCCGTTTCAGGATAGGTGGACACGTAACTCCTCCGATTGCGGATTGCGGATTGGTATCTTCTCAATTTGTAGGGGCGCACCCTTGCGGTCGCCCCGGCGGGCAGGCGCAAGGCCATGCCCCTACCCCGGATTATTGAGAAGATACGCGGATTGCAAATTGCAAATTACAGATGACACTTGAGCCTGATCTGCTTATTTGCCATTTGCTATTTGCCATCTGCTATTTGAACTCCGCCACGATCACACACGGGCTGCCGTCGGAATCCTCGACGAACAGCGGCCAGGCATAGATGCGCCGCGCCTGGCCCAAATCCGGGTCAATGCGCAGGTCCTCGAAGATCAGCAGGAAGCGGCCATCCGGACGCCCCAGACCGGTCAGCACATGGTGAACCGCGACCGACTCGGCTGGATAACCCGGCGAGCCGATGGAGATGGCATCAATCGCCACCCCGCGCAAACTGGGGCAGTCCTCAACCAGGAAACGCCCGGCATCGGGATGGAGCAGCGGCCCCTGTCGGGCGTAGCGGTCAGGGTCGGCCGAACGCAGGCTGCTCCATCCGGTGCGCAGCAAACAGAGGTCCGCCTGGCGGAGCGCAGCTCGGTGTGGCTCCAGCTCGGCTCGCATGATGAACCCGCCCTCCGGTTTCGGCGTCTCGACGACGCACGGCCGGCTGAAGATGAACGCCTCGATCGGCAGCTCGGCGGCGGCCGGGCCGACATCGTTGAAATGCTTCGGCGCATCCACGTGCGTGCCCGAATGGCTGAACAGGTGCAGCAGGGTCGTGTTGGCCCAGCTACCCCGACCAATTGAACTCAGCGGCTCGGTCCGCGCCGCCGGCGGATTACCCGGCCACACCGGCGACGTCGCGCCCAGCGGATAGGAAAGCAACCGATACACATCAAGCCTCGCTCTGCCATCTGCAATCTGCAATTTGCCATTGGCAATCTGCAATTTACTATTCCCCGAGCCGCACCGGCCTTCTCTCCCTCCCGGACCGATAGATGGCGGTAAAGAGATCCACGGCCTTGCGCCCCTCCTCGCCAGGCACGAGAGGCGACCGGTCGTCGAGGATGGCGTGCAAGAAGTCCTCCACGATCAGTCGATGGTAGTGACTCATTACGTCAACCTGATCCGCGCGCAGCCGGTCTTCGGCCTGCCACTGGGGCAGCAGCTCCGCCTCGCCGGGCACGGTCCAGAGGTCGTTCATCGGCGGATCCACCCTGGCGGTCACGCCAGCCACGAACATCGAGCCGCCGTCGGTTTGCACGCCGATCGTGGCGCCGTTGCGGCCGTGGATGTGGATGTTGCCGTAGAGCCCAGGATTCTGCGAATTGCTGACCACGATGTTGCCCAACGCGCCGTTCTTGAAGCGCAACACCGCGACCGCCGTGTCCTCCACCTCGATGTAGGGGTGATTCAGGTTGTCCCAGTAACCGAACACCTCTTCCACCGGCCCCATCAACCATTGGAAGAGATCGAGCTGGTGCGAGGTCTGGTTGACCAGCACGCCACCGCCCTCGGCATCCCACTTGCCGCGCCACGGATCCATCGCGTAGTACTCGGGCCCGCGCCAGCCCAGCACCGTGACCGTGCCCAGGATCGGCTCGACTTTGCCCGTCTCGACAGCCTGCTTGACGCGCGCCACCGGTTCGTAGAGGCGACGCTGGCTAACCATGCCGAGCTTGACCCCGTTCTCGCTGGCTGTCGCGATCATGGCGTCGCACTGGGCCGGGGTGACGGCCATCGGCTTCTCGACGAGCACGTGAACTCCCGCGTGCGCCGCTGTGACTGCCGCTTCGACGTGCTGTGGGTGCGGCGTGCAGATGACGAGCATCTTCACCCCGGCCTCATGCAGCATGGTGGGCAGGTCAGTATAGGCCCGAACGCCATACTGCGCCGCGAACGCGTGCGTCTTCTCCGCGGTGCGACCGCAGACCGCCACGAACTCCGATGCGGGCAGAGCAGCCAGGATGCGGGCGTGCGCGTGGCCCACCTTGCCGGGGCCGATGATCGCAGTGCGAATCTTGTTCATGGCGTCAGCACGGCCTTGATGACATCGGTCTTGCCCCTGGCCAGATCGTCCACGATCTGCGGGCCGGCTTCCAGGGGCGCGATCTGCTCGATGATAGGCGTCACATCCACTCGGCCGGAACGAATCGCCTGGATGGCGCGGCCGAACTCATGGGTGAAGCCGTAGACCCCGCGCACGGTGATCTCGCGCGTCACGATCTGCTGCATCCCGATCTCCACGTTCGGCTGCGAGTTGCCGATCCAGGTGACGTGACCGCCCGGCCGCGCCAGCTCGATGGATTGGCGGGCGGTCGGCGCGATGCCCACCGCCTCGATGACCACCGGCGCGCCTGCCTTGCCGATGCTCCCCCTCACGATGTCCGCCAGGTCCTCCTGGCTCGGGTTGACGACCCGGTCAGCGCCGAGCTGCCGCGCCATCGCCAACCGTCGCGCGCTCAGATCGCTGACGATGACCTGGCCCGCGCCGCGCAGCCGGCAGGCCAGAATAGTCAGCAGGCCGATCGTGCCTGCCCCCAGGATCACGACGGGCGTCATCAGGCTGATGGGGGTCTGGTTAGCCGCGTGCATGGCGATTGACAGCGGCTCCACCAGCGCGCCGTGCTCCCACGGCACTTCCGCGGGCAGGTCATAGAGCAACCCCTGGGGCACACGCACCGCCTCGGCATAGGCGCCGTCCACCGCCATCATGCCCAGGCCGCTGCGATTCATGCAGACGTTGGACATCCCCGCGCGGCAGTTGTCGCACGTCCCACAAGTGATCAGCGGCTGGACCACCACCCGGTCGCCGACCGCGTGCTGCGTCACGCCCTGGCCCAGGGCCGTAATCACGCCGCTGAATTCGTGGCCCATGACCATCGGCGGAATGCGCCGGCCGGTCGAGCCGGTATAGCCGTGGACATCGGACCCGCAAACGCCCACCGCCTTCACACTGACGATCACATCGCCGGAGCCGGGCTCCGGGTCCGGGACTTCGCGCACCGGCATCTGCCAGGGGCCTTCGTAGACGAGAGCTTTCACTTCGGTTCACTCCTTTTTCAAACGGGCAAGCTACAGATGGCAGTTTGCACCGTGGCGACGATTTGCCATTTGCTATCTCTACACCCCACTGA
>VGOD01000310.1 GCA_016876015.1 Chloroflexota bacterium | reverse complement strand
TTGCGCAGACTTGGCGCATAGAAAACGCACAGGAGCCCTAGTGCTTGGCGTTGCTCTCGCGGCCAGGCCGAACACCTTGGGAAAGCCACGAAGCAAGTCGCTCTGGCAACGCATCGTCGCTGCCAGAGTGCTGCTGTTGATGCTGCTCCCGGGTTTCGCCCTGGTTCTCATCTTCAACTATGGCCCCATGTATGGCCTTCTCATGGCCTTCCAGGACTTCCAGGTCACCAAGGGGATCTGGGGCAGTCCCTGGGTGGGTCTGAAGCACTTCGAGGAGTTCTTCAGGAACCCGATGGCAGTCAACGCGTTGCGCAATACGCTGCTCATCAGCGCGCTGAAGCTCATCTTCGGCTTCCCCGCGCCGATCTTATTGGCGTTGCTGTTCAACGAGCTGCGCGACGGTCTTTTCAAGCGCGCTTCGCAGACGATCAGCTATATGCCGCACTTCGTATCGTGGATCGTCTTCTCCGCGCTCGTCACCGCCATGCTCTCTCCTTCTACTGGGGTCGTCAACCAGATCATCAAGCTCGTGGGCCTCAAGCCGATCTATTTCATGGCCAACCCACCCTGGTTCCGCGTGGTGTTGGTGGCGAGCGAAATCTGGAAGGAGATCGGCTGGGGCGCCATCATCTATCTGGCGGCGCTGACGGACATTGATCCGACTCTGTATGAAGCGGCGGTCGTGGATGGCGCCACGCGTTTGCAGCGGATGCTCTATATCAGCATTCCCTCGGTGCTGCCGATCGCCGCGTTGCTGCTCATCCTGCGGCTGGGCGGCGTCCTGAGCGCAGGCTTCGACCAGGTCTTCAACATGTACAACGCGACGGTCTACGAGACCGCTGACATCATTGACACGTTCGTGTATCGTTCTGGACTGACCAATCTCCAATACTCGTTTGCAGCGGCCGTGGGGTTCTTCAAGTCCGTCGTCGGCCTGGTGCTGGTATTGGCCGTGAACGAAGTCGCTCGGCGTTTGAGCGATCGCTACTACGCGCTGTGGTAAGGATAACCCGGGACTGGATCGTCCGGTTGCGAGGCTGGCATGTTTGACAGGCACGACACTTTTGGCGACAAGATCGTGGTGCTCATTTCCTACTTGATGGTCTTGATCGTCATCGTCATGATGCTGTACCCGTTCTGGGATCAGTTTGTCATGTCCATCAGCACCCGCCAGGCGGCCCTCGTGGGCGGCTTTCGGCTCTTCACATGGCCGATCAACCTGGATGGTTACCGCGCCGTGCTCCGCTCCAAGGAGCTAGGGGTAGCGGCCCTGAACACGCTTTTTCGAGTGGTGGTCGGCACGGGCTGGGCCGTGGTGCTCACTGCGTTGACGGCCTATCCGCTTTCGCGCCGCGACCTGCCCTTCAAGAAGCCCTTGACCGGATTCTTCGTCTTCACGATGTTCTTCAGTGGCGGCTTGATCCCAACCTACATCTGGGTGCGCAACCTGGGCCTGATCAACAACCGGCTGGTGCTCATCCTGCCGGGGCTGGCGGCCTACTATCTGATCATCATGCGCAACTTCTTCAGCGGTATGCCGCAGGAGATCCAGGAGGCTGCGCAGATAGACGGCGCGGATGACCTGTCGTTGTGGTGGCGGGTGATCATGCCGCTCTCCAAACCGATTCTGGCGACCATTGCTTTGTGGACCGCTGTCAACCATTGGAATGCGTACCTGGATGCCTTGATTTACATGACGGACAAGAGCCAGTACGTCTTGCAGATCATCTTGCGGCGGGTATTGCTCGACACCGATCTGCTCAACATGGGCATGCAGCCCGGCCAGGAGATGGGCTCGATCATCTCGCGGCCAACCGAAGAAACGGTCAAGGCGGCCTTGTTGATGGTAACGACCGTGCCCATTCTAATGGTATACCCCTTTGCGCAGCGCTACTTCATCAAGGGCATCTTACAGGGCTCGGTGAAAGGTTGAGGCTTGCGAAGCAGCAGGCAGAAAGGAGGCGGATCATCGCTGGAAGAGATGTCGCACGTTCGGAAGCGCGCTTGTGAGCCGATCGAAGCGTCGCCATGCCAGCGCATGGCAGTACTGATCACAACCCCAAGGAGGAAGCAAGATGAAGTCAGTCACTTTGTCACGCCGCCGGTTCCTGCAGGGCGCAGGGGCCAGCGCAGCCGTCCTGTTGAGCGCGTGCGCTCAACCAGCCCCGGCGCCAGCGCCAGCCGCGCCGACGCAAGCCCCGGCCCAGCCAGCCAAAGCGGAACCCACCAAGGCCCCGCCGCCCCCGGCCCGCGTCAAGATCAACTACGGCCTCTTCGTCATGTCAGCCCAAGACCCGGCCGCCGACGCGGATTCTCTGATCCAGAAGACGTTGCAGGATCGCTTCAACGTAGATTTTAACTTCATCTGGATCGAGCGGTTCCAGGCCAAGGATGTCTACGCCACCCGGTTCGCTGCGGGCGACATCCCGGATGTCTTCCATTATGAGCAGACGGGCCAGCCGCTGATCGAACAGGGGATCGTGGCCGAGGTGCCGATCGGCGCCTACAAGAAGTTCATGCCCAAGTATTTCAAGGCGCTGAACGACTACAGCATCATGGCCTGGCTGGGCGCCAACTACAAGGGCAAGAACTACGGTCTGCCGCTGATGGGGCCGAACAACCTGATCCCCTTCACCGAAGGCTGGCGGCTCGACTCGCTGGAGAAGATCGGCATGACCAAAGCGCCCGAGACCCTGGTCGAAATGGAAGACGCCATGACCAAGGCGGTGGCGCAGAAGCTGCACCAGTACGGCGTCATCAGCCGGGCCAAGGACGCGCCGCAGATGATGTTCGCCAATGTCTTCGGCGCATACGGCGTCTTCCCCCTGCACTGGATGGAGCGGGCTGACAAGTCGGGCGTGGACTACGGCATCACGCTCAATGGCGCCAAGGAGGCTCTGACCACCCTGGCCAACTGGTACAAGAAGGGGCTGATCCATCCCGAGTTCGTGACTTCCGGCTGGCAGCAGTGCGTCAACGCCTGGTGCCAGGGCAAGACGATCGTTACTGACGTGGGCACCTGGTATCGCCTCTACAAGGGCGGCGAGCTGTTCGACTGCATCGTGGACGCCGGCGGCAAGATCGCGCTGGCGTATGCGCCCAAGGGTCCGAAGGGCGATTTCGGCTACCACGGCTGGGGTTACGCCAATCCGCCCATCCGCTTCGGCAAGCAGATGGTGGGCGACAATCCTCGCATCGCCAAGATGATGGAAGTGTGGGATGTCGCCAGCTCCGACAAGGACCTGGCCTACTTCATTCGCTATGGCAAGGAAGGGGAGCACTCGGCCCGCGACGAGTGGGGCGTGCCGCAGATCAAGAAGGAAGTGGATCGCGCCAAGCTGGGCACTTCCATCGGCATCCTGACCCCGTCCAACATCGAGGTCTGGAAGACTTTCCAGCGCAAGGACTACGACGATATCACCAAGTATGCCAGGGCAGGCACGACGAACAAGAACTACGTTCGCGATCTAGGCGTGTTCATGAACCCCGACATTACGAAGGTCGGGCCTGACCTGCAACTGATCCAGGCCAAGTGGGAAGTGGACTTCATCACCGGCAACAAGGGCCTGGACAAGTGGGGCGACTTCATCAAGGAGTACATGGAGAAGGGCGGCCAGGCCATGAAGGATGAGGCCAACCGCGCCTATAAGACCATGACGGGCGACCTCGACGCGATCAAGAAGGCGATCGAGAGCGCGTAACGCTACCCAGACCTTTAGGGTCTCACAGACCCTAAAGGTCTCTCAAGGTCGCACGCATGAGTCAATCGCCCACCACCATTCCCCTGGGTGTTTGCGTTTGGGATATCCCCCGTTACAGCCATTACCTGGTTACCTATGGGCGCTATCTCCACGAGATCCTCGGTCACGCGGGTCTGTGCTACGAGCAGATCGCCCCGGAGGCCCTGGCGGAGCGGCTGCCGGGGCTGCGGATCCTGCTCACCGTGGGCGAGACGGAACCGCCTCTCGCGCTGCAAGAGCAGTTGGCGGTCTGGGTGGCGGCAGGCGGCGCGTGGATCAGCGTCGGCGGGGTCTGCGGGCTGGCCGAGCTGTTCGGCGTGGAAGTCGAGCCGCCGGCCTACAAGCTCTACGGCTTCGCCAGCAACCTGGGTGAGGGCTACCTGGCTGCCGGCGGCGTCCCTCATCCGGCGCTCAATCACATCACGCTTCCGCTGCACTTTTTCAACGGTATCTCTGTGCTCCCCGCTGGCGGCGAGGTGCTGGCTCGCGTGCTCGACGCCCATCAGCGGCCCACCAAGCGCGTCGCCGTGGTCGAACATGCGACCGGCCGCGGCCGTTGCCTGCTCATCGCGGCCGACCTGACCGGGACGGTGGTGCGCATCCAGCAGGGGGTCGCGATCACGCGCGACGGCGTCGCCGCGCCCGATGGCGCCGGGCCGATCTGCGATGCGATCCTCAAGGCCGACGATGGCCTGGTCTTGGATTGGCTCTTCGATCGCCAACCGGTGGCGGACGCGCCGGGGCTTTCGGCCTTCATGCAGCCCATCGCCGACCTGTGGCGCGAGCTGCTGCTGCGCGCCATCTTCTACCTGGCCGAGGCGCAAGCGGTGACGCTGCCGCTCCTCTGGCTCTACCCGCGCAACCTGCCGGCCCTGGGCGAAATCTCGCACGACACCGATCTGAGCGAACCGCAGCTCGCGCTGCGCCTCCTCGAAGTGCTGGCCCCAGCGCAGATCCATTCGACCTGGTGCGTCATCCTGCCGGGCTATGGGCCGGAGGTGATCGCCGCGATCCGCGATGCGGGGCACGAGCTGGCGATGCACTACGATTCCTTCTCGGTGGATCGGCCGTGGGGCGAGGCGAACTTCCGAGGACAGCACGCGGCGCTCACCGAGATGTTCGGCGGACAGGCCCCCATCAGCAACAAGAATCATTACCTGCGATGGGAGGGGGACAGCGACCTGTGGGGTTGGTGCGAGCGCGTCGGCATCCAGCTCGACCAGACAAAGGGGCCATCGAAGACCGGCGCGATTGCCTTCACCTTTGGCACGTGTCACCCGTATCGGCCGGTTGATCCCGCCGGCCGGCTGTTCGACGTGCTGGAGCTGCCGACCCTGACGCAGGACATGCTGCTGACCTCGCCGATGGCCGCGCTCGCGCCGATGTTGGACGGCGTCTTGCGGGCGCACGGCATCCTGCACCTGCTCTTCCACCCCGCGCACATCGCCAAGCCCGGCCAGGCAGACGCCTTCCTGGAATCGGTGGCGCGGGGTCGCGCAGCCGGGCTGGAGTGGTGGACCGCCGCGCAGATCAACGCGTGGGAGCGGGCGCGGCGGCAGACGAGTTGGCGGCGCGACGCCGATGGCGCGTTCATCCTCCGCACGGGCGCGGCCGCCCTGCCAGAAGCGACCGTGCTTTGGCTGGAATCGGGCAATGGCGGGGTCTCGCTCAACGATCGCAACCAACCTGCGCAGATGGTCGAACGCTGGGGCTTCCGGTTCCGCTCCGTTGTCCTGGATGCCGATCCCGACACCGAATATCGGCTGACGCTGAAGGATTGACGATGTCTCGACCGGCCGCGATCCTCAAAATTGGGTTATTTTCCTTCGCTGTCTGGGCATGCACACTGCTGCTCTACTTTGTGGGCGTCGCCATGGCGGCTGCCGGGCTTCAGCGTGCGTCAACCGGCGCCGCATCGTGGGCGGTCGTCATTCTGCTCGTGCTGGAAGCGGCGGCGGCCTGTCTGGCGATTGCTTTCGTCTTCATCCGTTCACGAGCTTATTTCGAGACGACCGGGCGCGTGGCCTGGACAATCGGTTTCGCCTTGCTGCAGTTCGGCGCGTGCGCAGTGGCCGCGCTGACCACGCTGTTCGCGT
>VGOD01000309.1 GCA_016876015.1 Chloroflexota bacterium | reverse complement strand
CCCCTGACTCCCTGTCTCCTGAACGAAAAGGAGAGATTGCATGACAGAGAGTGATACCCCATTGCTCGACGAACTGGAGAGCGGCCCGTGGCCGAGCTTCGTTACCGAGATGAAGCGAGCGGCCGAGGACAAGCCGGCGGCCAAAGACCTGCTGCTTCAGCTCGAGCGATCATACGTAGATCGCATCGGCCATTGGAAGCACGGGGGCATCGTCGGCGTCAAGGGCTATGGCGGCGGTGTGATCGGCCGCTACTCGGACCTGCCCGAGGAATTCCCCGCGGTGGCCGAGTTCCACACCTTCCGCGTGAATCAGCCTTCGGGTTGGTTCTACAACACGCAGAAGCTGCGCGAGCTGTGCGATGTGTGGGACAAGCACGGCTCGGGCCTGACCAACATGCACGGCGCGACCGGCGACATCATCTTATTGGGCGCACCTACCGCTGCGCTCCAGCCGTGCTTCGACGACCTGGCCGAGGTCGGCTTTGACCTGGGCGGCTCTGGCTCTGACATGCGCACGCCGAGCTGCTGCGTCGGGCCAGGCCGTTGCGAGTGGGCGTGCATTGACACGCTGGAGCTGCTCTACGACCTGACGATGACCTACCAGGATCAGCTCCACCGGCCGATGTTCCCCTACAAATCAAAGATGAAGATTTCCGGCTGCCCCAACGACTGCGTGGCGGCCATCCCTCGCTCTGATATTGCCATCATCGGCGCCTGGCGGGATCGAATCCGGGTTGACCAGGCTGAAGTCGCCGCGTATGCGCAAGCCGGCCTGGACATCGCGGGGGAAGTGGTCGCTCTGTGTCCGACCGCGTGCATGACCTATGACGCAGCCGGCCGCCTGACCATCACGGACGCGGAGTGCAACCGGTGTATGCACTGCATCAACGTGCTGCCGAAGGCGTTGCGGCCGGGCGTCGAGCGCGGCGCGACGATCCTGGTGGGCGGCAAGGCCCCCATCGTCCATGGCGCGTTGCTCTCGTGGGTAATTGTGCCCTTCATGAAGATCGAGCCGCCGTATACCGAGCTGAAAGAGCTGCTGGACAACATCTGGGCGTGGTGGGATGAGAACGGCAGGATGCGCGAGCGCCTGGGCGAACTGATCAACCGGTTGGGGATGCGCTCCTTCCTAAAGGCAGTCGGCCTGAAGCCGCTGCCGCAGATGATCAAAGCCCCACGCGCCAATCCGTACTACTTCTGGGATCCGGAGGAGGTGAAGTAACATGGCAACCAGGACAGATTTCGGGCCGCCCTACTTCAGGGATATGCTCCCGCCGGTCATCCAGAAGAACTACGGCGAGTGGAAATACCACGAGCGCATCAAACCCGGCGTGCTCAAGCACGTGGCCGAATCGGGCGACGAGCTGTGGACCGTGCGCGCCGGCTCCCCGCGGTTGGTCAGCACCGACTGGATTCGCGACGTGTGCGACATCGCCGATCGGTTCTGCGATGGCTATTTGCGCTTCACCAGCCGCCACAATGTCGAATTCTTGCTGGCGGACGCCGCCAGGGTCGAGCCGCTGATCAGCTACCTGAACGAGCACGGCCTACCCGTGGGCGGCACGGGTCACTCCATCACGAATCCTGTGCACACACAAGGCTGGATTCACTGTCACACTCCCGCCACCGACGCGTCGGGCATTGTCAAGGCGGTGATGGACGAATTGTTCGACTATTTCGGCTCGTGGCGCCTGCCGGCTCTCTGCCGCGTGTCGCTGGCGTGCTGCCTGAACATGTGCGGCGCGGTGCACTGCTCGGATGTGGCAATCCTGGGCATCCACCGCAAACCTCCTGCGATCAACCACGACCTGGTGCGCGCCAAGTGCGAAATCCCGAACGTCATCGCGGCGTGCCCCACGGGCGCCATCCGGCCCGACCCGAAGACCAAGTCGTTGATCGTCAACGAAGACAAGTGTATGTACTGCGGCAACTGCTATACCATGTGTCCCGGCATGCCCCTGGCAGATGCGACCGGCGACGGCATCTCGATCTGGGTTGGCGGCAAGGTCTCCAGTGCGCGCACCCCGCCCAAGTTCTCGCGGCTGGTGATCCCCTTCCTGCCCAACACCCCCCCGCGCTGGCCTGAAACCACCGCGGCCGTCAGAAACATCATCGAGACCTGGGCCAGGCACGGCCGCAAGCACGAGCGCATGGGCGAATGGATTGATCGCATCGGCTGGGAGCGTTTCTTCGATCTGACGGGCATCGAGTTTGCAGAGCAGTTGATTGATGACTTCACGCTGGCGCCGGAGACCTATCGGAGCACGCCGACGTTTAAGTGGTAGGTTGGTAGATTGGTAGATTGGTGGTTGGTAGATTGGTAGAGGGGCAGAGGGGGAGTTGGTAGAGAGGCACATTGGTAGATTGGCGAATGAGCAGTTAGTCTCTGATGACCGATTCACCAGTTTGCCAGTATACCAGTATGCCAGTTTACCAATACACCAACTACCGGAAGGAGGTCTTGATGGCCGAGGACGAACTGAAGACCAGGATCATCGAGTACGTGAAGAACAGCAAAAAGAAGGTCGCGGCGCGTGATATCGCCGATGGGCTGGGGCTGGAGCATCGCGTGGCCAAGAAAGCCATCAGCGAGCTGGTCAACGCCGGAACGCTGGAGTTCGAGTCGTTCGGCGGCGCGACCTTTATCAAATTGGGGACGGAGTAGCCACGGATTACACGGATTTCACAGAGAAATCTACAGAGAATCTGTGTAATCCGTGCAATCCGTGGCTGCAATTAGCAAGGAGGCAGTATGCCCATTGTAGAGCTATCAGGAATCCAGGTAGACGTAGACGAAGATGGATTCATTCAGCAGCCCGAGTGCTGGAACGAGGCGCTGGCTGCAGCGCTCGCGGCAGTCGAGGATGTGCCGGAGCTGACCGATGACCACTGGAAAGTGGTCAATTACTTGCGGGACTACTACAAGCAGTTCGGCATCGCGCCGATGATCCGCAAGCTGTGCAAGGACACCGGTTTCCAGCTCAAGTACATCTACGAGCTGTTCCCCAGCGGCCCGGCCAAGGGCGCGTGCAAGATCGCGGGCCTGCCAAAGCCGACGGGGTGTGTGTGAGACGGATGTGGGATTTCGGATTTCTGACTCGATGTCGACCACCACTGCCCTTTGGGCGCTTTTTTCGGCCGCGCTGGTCGGGCTGTCATACTTCGCCATCCTGGCGCTTGTGATCGGCCTGGCCTGGCGACTGCTCGGCTATCTGCGCACGCCGATGCCGCTGCCCACAGCCGTGACCCCCGCGCCGACGAGCGATGCGGGCGCGGCTGTGCGCGTGGCCGGAGACGTGCTGATCTTCCCTGCGCTGTTCCGGGCTGACAAAGCTTTGTGGGTCGGCGCGTGGCTCTTCCACGCCGCGCTGTTCGTGATCCTGACCCGCCACCTGCGCTATTTCACCTATCCCGTTCCCGGCATCTCGGTGGCTATGTCATCGGTCGCGCTGTGGGCGGGCTATCTGTTCGGGCTGGCCGCGCTCTATCTGATGTGGCGACGGCTGGCGCTGCCACGCACCCTCTATCTATCGGGGCTGCCCGACTATCTTGCGCTGATCTTGCTGGGGCTGATCGCGGGGACCGGCATCCTGCTGCGCTACTGGGCTCACGTCTACCTGGTGGATGTCAAGGCGTTCACCTTGGGATTGCTGACTCTGCGCCCTGTCAGCCCGCCCCAGCACCCGCTGTTCCTCCTCCATTTCGTGCTGGCGCTGGCGCTGATGATCTACTTCCCCTTCAGCAAGCTGTTGCATGCCGGCGGCGTCTTCTTCAGCCCGACGCGCAACCAGCCGTATGAGATTCAGAAGCGCGCAAAACGATAGGCAGGAGGCAGGATGGCGAAGTTCGACGAGACACCCATCGTCAAGACGCCCGCGGTCGCGGGGGTTCTCAAACCGCCCGACCTCCGGGAAGGCGCATCGGCAAGCGTGAAGTGCTGGCCGAGCAAGCCCAAGGATACCAGCCAGATTGACCTGCCGCCGGAGCGTGTGCCCGATTGGCAGACGCGCGGAGTGGCCGCGCTGGGCGATCTGCTGGAGAAAAACCAGGCGCTGCGGGTCTTCATGGACATCTGCGTGCGCTGCGGCGCGTGCGCGGACAAGTGCCATTTCTACCTGGGCACCGGCGATCCGCACAACATGCCCGTGGCGCGCGCCGAGCTGTTGCGCAGCGTCTACCGGCGCTACTACACTGCTGGCGGCCGACGGCTGCCGCAGGCGAACAACGCCGCAGCCTTCGATGAGAAGATGCTGGAGCTCTGGTATACCTATTTCTACCAGTGCTCCCAATGCCGGCGCTGTTCGGTCTTCTGCCCCTACGGCATAGACACCGCGGAGATCACCGCGGCGGCGCGCGAGATCATGTGCGCCATCGGCGTCTCCACCAAGTACGTCACTGAGGTGGTCGCCAAAGTCTATCAGTTGGGCAACAACCTGGGCATCCCGCCCGCAGCCTGGAAAGACAACTGCGAGTTCCTGGAAGAAGACGTCCAGGAGCAGACCGGCGCGGCGATTCGCTTCCCCGTGGATGACCAGGGCGCCGACGTGCTGCTCGTGCCGCCATCGGCCGACAACTTCGCCAACACCGAGACGATGATCGGCTATGCCAAGCTGTTCCATGTGTTGGGCGTGCGCTGGACTACGAGTACTTACTGCAACGAAGGCGGTAATTTCGGTCTGTTTCTGAATTATGACAACCTGAAGAAGGTCAACAACCGCATCCTCACCGCGGCGCGGATGCTGGGCGTGAAGACGATCATCTGGGGCGAATGCGGCCATGCCTGGCGCGCCGGGATCTTCACGCCTGCGCTTTCAGGCCCGATGGAGATGTTCGATCCGCCCTACCCATACCACATCAGCCAGTACACCGCGGCTATGCTGCGGCGCGGGGCGCTGAACGGCAAGCTTGATAAGAGCGCCAACGACGACAAGATCGTCACCTATCATGATCCGTGCAACCCGGCTCGCGCCGGCCAACTCATCGAAGAGCCACGCGAGATCCTGCGCGCCTGCTGCAATCGCTTCGTCGAGATGCCCGCGAGCACGATCCGAGAGAAGACTTTTTGCTGCGGCGCGGGCGGCGGCATGTTGACCGACGAGCTGATGCCGGTTCGCATGGCCGGCGGCAAGCCGCGCGCCATGGCGGTCAAGCATACCGGCGCCAACTTCCTGGCCACCATCTGCGCCATCTGCAAAGCCCAACTCCCCGAAGCCATGCACTATTGGGACGCCTCGGTGGAAGTGGGCGGGGTGATTCAACTGCTGGGGAATGCGTTGAAGGTGTAGGTTGGTAGACAAGGATACAAGGATACAAGGATACAAGGATACAAGGATACAAAGTTGCAGTACGCAATACGCAGTACGTACTACGCAATACGACCCGGAGCACTTCTCATGCGTAAGGTCTTCTTGTTCGGCGCTGTCATTCTGATGCTCAGTCTGGTCGTCGGCCTCTATCCTTCCTGGGCCGAGAAGCCGGCCAGGGATGGCGTTGGGCCGATGGCGATCCGCATCGCGCCGCGTTTCCCGGCGCCGGAATATCACAGCCCGCTCGACTGGTGGCAGACGCACCACATGGACATCGTCAATCGCGGCGACGTGACCCAGCGCGACTGCCTCTATTGCCACGCGCCGGAAACATCGTGCAACAACTGTCATCGGTATGTGGGGGTGGCGGTGGTTGGTGGATTGGTAGATTGGTAGACAAGGAAACAAGGACGGACCACGGAGCTTACCGATGCCCAAGCCTACACCCCCGCCCTCCCCCTCTTTCAGGGGTAGGTTTTTTGCATATCGAGCCAATCCTGCCGATCTGATGAATTTGTGGTAGGATGGCGTATCTCATTCTCTTCATCGAGGTCGGTTATGGCGAATGACA
>VGOD01000308.1 GCA_016876015.1 Chloroflexota bacterium | reverse complement strand
TCCCGCGCCAGGGCCGTGGGCACGTCATATGGGTCGAAGCGCAGCATCACCTCGCCCAACGCCACATTATCGTATCGGCAGGCCGACGCGGGCTTGATCTGCTTGTAGGTCACGATTTCTGACATCATTTCCCCCTTGCCTCCCGAATCCACGCAATCACCTGCGTGACGTTGGCGGTCATCGCAGCGTAGTCGCCGGCCTGGATCAGGTCTCTGCGAATCAAGTTGGAGCCGATGCCCACGGCCGTCACGCCGGCCTTGAACCAGGCGGTCAGGCTCTCGCGGGTTGGCTCGACGCCGCCGGTGGGCATGATGCGCGTCCATGGGCACGGCCCCAGAATCGCCTTGACGAAGTCAGGCCCGCCCACCGACTCGCCGGGAAAGATCTTGACGATCTCCACCCCCAATTCCTCGGCCTGCGATATCTCCGATGCCGTGCCGCAGCCGGGGCTATAGGCGATCTTGCGCCGGTTGCACAGCCGCGCCACCTCGGGGTTGAGCAGCGGGCCGACCACGAAGTTCGCGCCGCTGGCGATGTACATCGCCGCGGTGGGCGCATCCACAACCGAGCCGACCCCCAGGATCACCTGGGGCAGCGCCTTGACGGCCCACTGCGACAGCTCGGTGAACACGTGCGGCGCGAAGTCGCCGCGGTTGGTGAATTCGACCACGCGGGCGCCGCCACCCGCGCAAGCCTCGACGACCTTCTTCGCCACCACGACATCTCCATGATAGAAGACCGGCACGAGGCCGATCTCTACCATGGCGTTAAGCACCTCAAGTCTTGAGAAACGCGCCATTTCATATCCCTCCTATTCTGTTCTCCATCATGCCTGCCTCAGCGCCACCGTCAGCGCCACCGTGCGACCCACTCCCGCGCCTGATACCCGCCCCGTATGCGCCACTCTCGCAGCTCGTCCAGCAGCGTCTGTTTGACGCCAGCCGCACTGGCGTCGTCCCATAGATCGCGCGTCTCCCCTGGGTCGGCCGCCAGATCGAACAACTGGCCGTATGGCCCATCTACGAAGTGCACCAGTTTCCAGTCGCGGCTGCGCACCATGGTCATGAAGGCCGTCTGCTGCAGAATCCCGTCCCGGCCGTGCTCGGCAAAGACGTAGGTCCGGCCGCTCCAGGCCGCGCCATCCAAAACGGGCAGCAGCGACTCTGCCTCGAACGACGCGGGCGCCGGCAGGCCGGCCGTCTCCAGGATCGTCGGGCCGATGTCCATCATCTGGCACAGCCCATCGAGCCGCCGGCCGGCGGCGAAGCGGCCCGGCGCCCAGGCGATCAGCGGCACGCGCGTCACGATGTCATACATCGTCCATTTCTGGCTGTGGCCGTGGTCGCCGAGCGCATCGCCGTGATCGGACGTAAAGAAGACGACCGTATTCTCCAGATAACCCCTGGCCTCCAGCGCCCCCAACACCTGGCCGATCTTCTCGTCAATCATCGTCACGTTGGCCAGGTAGTAGGCGCGTTGGCGGCGCAGCATCTCGGTCGTGGGGTCGAGCCGGTAGGCGATCGAGTCGTGATCCACCTCGACGTTGTGCTGGCGCATCGCCTGGAAGGGCGGCGGCTGGCTCGCCAGTTCGGCCTCGGTGACGACAGGCAGGGGCAAGTCACGCACCAGGTAGGCCGCGGCGTAGCGTGGAATCGGGTCGTAGGGCGGGTGCGGGCCAGGGAAGCCGATCTGCAGGAAGAGCGGCTGTTGGGGCTTCGGCTTTGTCTCGATCCACCAGGTCGCCATGTCGCCCACGAACATATCTGAATGGAGATGCTCTGGCAGCTCCCACTCGAACGCGCCCAGCCGCTCGCGGTAGTCGGGCCGCAAGCGATAGAGCTCGCGCTGCTGCTTGACCAGCCCGTGCGCCCGCAGGCCCTTATCCCATTCGTCGAAGAAGTAACGTCCCTCCAGGTAGCGATCTTTGTTCTCCACCACGTAGCGCTCATGGAAGCCGAGCGGCGTCTCGAACGGCACGGTGTGCATCTTGCCGATGTTGACGCAGTAGTAGCCGCCTGCGGCCAGCGCCTCCACCCAACTGCGCGTCCAGCGGTCGCCGTTCTTCAAGATGCCGGTGGTGTGTGGGTAGTAGCCGGTGAACAGACTGGCCCGCGCGGGCACACACGACGGCGCGGTCACGAAGCAATTGGTGAACGCGACCCCTTCATGGCACAGCCGATCCAGGTTCGGCGTGTCCATGTAGGGGAAACCGAGGGCACGGATGGTGTCGAAACGCTGCTGATCGGTGATGATCAGGATGATGTGGGGTCGTGTTGTGCTCATTGGACGCGCGCTCCGGTGAAGCCATCGAAGAAGTAGAGCCGGTCGGCCGGGAAGAACGCGGCCAGCCGTTCGCCGGCCTTGGGCCAGCGATCGGGATCAGCAGCGACCGCATACACGTGCGGCCCGGTCCGCAAGAAGACGATGAGCCGGCGGCGCGCGAGATCGGGCTCGACCATCTCCACCTCTCCGGGCAGGTGCACCCCATCGGCTTCGGCCGGCCCGTCCAGGGTCAGCCGGGCCGCCTCGGACCGGATGCCGAGCGTTAGCATCTCGCCAACGCCGTAGCGCGAGCGCAAGGCTGGCGGCAGCGCCACGGCGACCCCGGCCAGACTCAACCTGCCGGCGGCATCCACTTTGCCGGCAAGCAGATTCATCGGGTACTTGCCCAGGAAGCCGGCCACGAACGCGTTGGCGGGGCTCTCCTGCAGGTCGCTGAACGCGCCTACCTGCTCGATCTTGCCTTCGCGCATGACCGCGATCTGGTCGCCCAACGCCACGGCCTCTTCCTGGTCGTGCGTCACATAGATGGCGGTGATGGCGAAGCGCCGCAGCAGCCGTTTGATCTCCACACGCGTCTGGGCCCGCAGCTTGGCGTCGAGGTTGGAGAGCGGCTCATCGAAGAGGAACAGCCGCGGGTTGCGCACCAGGGCGCGGCCGATGGCCAGCCGTTGCTGCTGGCCGCCAGAAAGCGTCCCCGGCTTGCGGCCCAAGAGCGCGTTGAAGCCAAAGCCCATGATCTCGGCTGTGGCGCGGATGCGCTTCTCCGCCTCGGCGCTGGGCGCTTTGCGCACCCGGAAGAAGAAGCTGAGGTTGCCGTGCCCCTCGAAGTGGGGATACAAGGCGTAGTTCTGGAACACCATGCCGATGTAGCGGTCCTTGGGCGACGCGTCGCGCATGGGCTGGTTGTCGTAGTACACCTCGCCTGTGTAGTCGCCATCCAGCCCGGCGACCACGCGCAGCAGGGTGCTCTTGCCGCAGCCCGATGGCCCCACCACCGCGAAGGTCTGCCCGTCGGGGATCGTCAGGTTCACCTGGTCGAGGGCCGTGATGTCGCTGCCAGCCCCGCGGCGAGCGTCCCCTTCGGAGCGCGCGTGCGCGGCCGCGCGCTCGGCGAACGCGCGGTCGTACTGATTGCCGACCAAACCTCTGCTGCGGATGGGCATGAAACGGCCGCCGAACGAGGCGCGGGTGAAGATCCGAGTGACGTTTTCAAGGCGGATTTGGGACACGCCATTCCTCCGTCAATAGCACCCATACTCCTGCGCCGCGCGGTACATCGCTGCCAGGTTCTCCATCGGCACACACGGAGGGAGGTTGTTCGCCTCGCGCAGGATGAAGCGCTCTCCTTCGAGCACACCGCTCGTGAGAATGCTCTGCGCGCGAGCAAAGACGGCCTCTGGCGCGCCGTGAAGCAGCGTAGCCACCTCCACCCCGCCGAGAATCTCCACGGATGGCCCCACGGCTCGGTGCACCGCAGCAAAATCCAGCGGAAAGCCCGTATCGAATGAGGAGACGCCGCATTCCGCGGCGATGATCGGAAAGTGGCGGCAGGCGTCGCCGCAAAGGTGCATGGTGCGGCGCATCCTGCGCTCCGGATCGAGCGCATCGTAGTAGCGGCGGTGATGCGGCAACACCCGCTCAATGTAGGTTCTGACGCCGATGGCCTCGATCATGTCGTCCGCCAGCCCGATCTCCTGCCGCTGTATCCCCCACAGGGCAGTGATCGCCTTGGCCCGCAGGATCGCAGCCTCGGTGAGGAACCCCATCAACTCGTCGGCGTAGGCGGGATCCTCGACGAGGTCGCTCAGGAACTCGCTGCCCCGCAAGTTGACCGCCACCGTAAGCGGCCCATCCGAGCCGAGGGGAGGCGTAGCGGTGACCTCCACAGGCCGATCCCTATACGCCAAGCCTCGCGCCCGCTCGCGCATCCGCTCAGCGAACTCGATGCTGCGCCGGAACGGATCGCGTTCCAGCGGGCGCGTGATGTCCACAGCGAAGATCGAGCGCTTGTTGCGGCTGGTCAGTATTGGGGTTGTCGCTGGCACCTGGCCAGGCTCGAAGTGGACGGGGCAGCCGAAGAACCACGCTTCGTAGACGTTCTGCCATCCTCCCAGCCTACCCATCCCCCAATCTCCCATCCTACCATCTCACCGCCTGCCCCACCTGGCGCACAGCCACGAAGCGGCCGGTCTCGGCCGATTCCTTCGCAGCCAGACAGGTGTAGATGCTCTGAATGCCATCCCAGATGGTCGCGCGCGGGGCACGCTTGCCGCGCACCATGCCCACGAAGTCGCGCGCCAGTTCCAGGTCGCCGCCGAAGTGGCTCATGCCCTTGTCGGCCTGCACCGTCTCGGTGAAGGGCCGATGATGGCGCACCAGCCGCAACGCATTCGTGTACCAATCGAAGCTGAGCGTGCCGTGATAGCCGCTGATGGTCGCGCCGCGTGTCGCGGCATCGCGGCGGCTGAAAAAGACCTGCGTGTAGACCCCGTGCACCCCCGAGGCGAACTCCATGACCACGCTCGACGAGTCCTCGTTCATCCCTGTCGCGGGCGAGCCGATGTCCACGCCGAACACGCAGAGATGGTCCTTCAGATCGCCGCCCGAGCGGTTGCGACGCCGGGCGGCCGGGCTTTCGAGGCAACTGTCTTGCTCCGGGCAGGCTGAGCAGCGCAGGCCAGCGGGCCTGGTTCCGCCGAAGACGCGGCCGGCCGTGCGCATGGCGCCGATGCGCATGATCGGTTCACCCATCAGCGAACAGATGTAGTCGAAGTCGTGCGTCGCCTTCTGGATGAAGAGCCCTTGCGTGGTCTCATAGTCGCGGTAGAAGGCATCGAAGTACACCGTGCCATAGGGGACGTAGTTCACGGCCAGGATGTGCTCTGGCCGGCCGATCGCATCGCTGCGCAGCGTGTCGCGCGCCAGATCGCACAGCGGCGACACGCGCAGCGGAAAACTGACGAGCACGGGGCAGCGGCTCTTCTCGAACGCGGCTTCGAGCGCGGTCGCCTGCTCCATGTTGACCGCCACCGGCTTCTCGAGGAAGAGGGGCAAGTCGTAGCGACTGGCCTCGATGGCGTAGGGCGTGTGCTGGTGACAGCGCGCGCCGATCATCAGCGCGTCGGGTCTGGCCCCGCGCACCAGCGCGGCGAGGCTGTCGTAGAAGACCACGTCCGCACGATCGCGTTCCGCCAGGCGGCCAGCCGCATCCGCCTGGTTCGGGTCCACGATGCCGGCGACGCGCACGTCAGGCTCTATCTGGCGAAAACACTCTTTGATCAGCGAGCTGGCCCGGCCGCCGTGACCGATGACGCCAAGACGGATCATTCGACCTCCACTCTGCTTTGTCGGGTCTATCCCTGGGGTTTTGCCTCAGCCGTCATCGCCCGGCCGGCCTCGCGGATGGCGATCAGTTTGTAGGGCCGGCTCCAGCGATTGACCGGGATCAGATCCCAGGTCCGCGCCCGCACGTGTTGGATCCAGCGTTCCATGTTCAGCAGGCAGGTGATCATCCCCCCGCCGCTGCCGCCGGCCGCTGCGACGCAGATGACCGGCTTGCCGCGCAACCCGCTTTCGTCCCCGCGACTGGCTTCGCAGCGGCGCAGCCGGTCGGTGAACGC
>VGOD01000307.1 GCA_016876015.1 Chloroflexota bacterium | reverse complement strand
TATCTTGCCGCCGGTTGGAGTGCTAACTTGAGTATACGCACCACCGCCGCGCGCCCCATGGCGCCCAAGCAGTCCGATCATTGCCAGAGCGTCAACTATTCATCTTATGTTAATGGAAAAGTCCTATTCTTAACAAATTACTCTCTGCTTCGTCGGCGTGTGCCGCCACCCACCAGTCCGGTGCGGACGGTTACATTTCAACTATAGTTTGATAGACCCGGTCTGGCTCGGCACTCCGGGAGTTCTTTCGCTCATCCTGGCTGTGATACCAAGATGCCCTGTCTTCACTCCTGCCTTCTCGGCCGGTACTGGATAGCTTCGGCCAGGTGCGCCGGACTGATGCTATCCGCGCCGGCCAAATCCGCAATCGTGCGCGCCAGCTTGAGGATGCGATGAAACGCCCTTGCCGAAAGTTGTAATTGCGCCATTGCCGCTTTGAGGAGATTTTGCCCGGTAGAATCGAGCTTGCAATACACCCGCACGTCGGCGGGGCCCATATCAGCATTGGTGACAAGATGGGGGGCATCGTGAAAGCGAGCCAGTTGGCGGTCGCGCGCAGCCTGCACACGCGCGCGAATGATCGTGCTGGATTCACCTGCGCGGTCATCGGCCAGTTTAGCATATTCCACGCGCGGCACTTCAACGTGGATGTCAATCCGGTCGAGCAGCGGGCCGCTGATGCGCTTTTGGTAGCGGGTGACAATCGAGGGACTGCACGTGCACTCTTTGGTCGGGTCGCCAAAGAATCCGCACGGGCAGGGGTTCATTGCCGCGACAAACATAAAGTTGGCCGGAAAGGTCAGCTTGCGGCCGCGCGCCGCGAAGCCCACCGCGCCGGACCCATCGCCGCCATCCTCGATCAGATGGACGCGGCCGGGTTCTGGGCCGAACCTGGCCCCGGCTACTATCCCAAGTACCGCGGTACCGTCTGGTCGGTCATCCTGTTGGCGCAGCTCGGCGCGTCCATCGGCGAAGACGAGCGCGTCGATCCAGCGTGCGCCTACCTGCTGGAGCACGCTTTGGCCGCGGGAGGACAGTTTTCAACGACCCCCACGGCCTCGGGCACGGCCGACTGTCTCCACGGTAACCTCTGCTGGGCGCTGCTCGAGCTGGGCTGCACGGACGCGCGGCTGGAGAAGGCGTTCGACTGGCTGGCGCGCAGCGTGACCGGCGAGGGGATCGCGCCGCTGGCGCAAAAAGACGCACCGGTCCGCTACTACGCCGGCAAGTGCGGCCCGACCTTCGCCTGCGGGTCGAACAACAAGCTGCCGTGCGCCTGGGGCGGCATCAAGGTGATGCAGGCGCTCGGTCGCTGGCCGGCCGACCGGCGGACGCCCATCATGGAACGCGCCATCGAGCACGGTGTCGCCTTCCTGTTAGGCACCGATCCCGCCCTGGCCGAGTATCCAAACGGCTGGGCCGAGAAGCCGAGCGGCAACTGGTGGAAGTTCGGCTTCCCTGTCTTCTACGTCACCGACCTGCTGCAAAACGTCGAGGCGCTGGTGGGCCTGGGCTACGGCCGCGACCTCCGCCTGGCCGCCGCGCTTGACCTGATCCGGGGCAAGCAGGATGCAGCAGGCCGCTGGGCGTTGGAGTATGACTACACCGGCAGGACCTGGGTTGACTTCGGCCCGAAGAAGCAGCCCAATCCGTGGGTGACACTGCGGGCGCTGCGCGTGCTAAAGGCCGTGGGATGAGGGAGCACGACTATGAACGGCCAGATCCTCGGCCGCATCCGCGACTTCTCGTCGCAATACGGCCACGACATCGTCGTGGACGGGATGAAGTGGCGCTACTACCGGCTCGGGGCCGGGCCGCCGATCTTCTGGCTGACCGGCGGGCTGCGCCGGGCGGCCTTCGGCTTCGCCTTCCTGGAATGCCTGGGCCAGCGCCGGGCCGTTATCGCGGCCGACTACCCGCCCGCGGACTCGTTCCGGCCGCTGCTCGCGGGCTTCGAGGCGATCCTGGCCGCTGAAGGCGTCGAGCGCTTCGCCCTCGGCGGGCAGTCGTACGGCGGCCTCCTGGCGCAGGCGCTTCTGGCGGTGATGCCCGGGCGAGTGACACACCTGCTCCTCTCCAGCACCGGGCCGGCCGATTACGGCCGCGCCTGGGCCGCGGTGGACGACCTCTGCGTCTTTCTCGCCCGCATGCTCCCCGAACGCCCCCTCAAGCGCCTGCTGGCTGGCGGCCTGCTCAAAGTGCTCAGCGTCCCGCCGAATGAGCGCGCCGGCTGGGAGATGGCCCTGCGCGAGGTCATGGATCACGAGCTGACCCGCGGGGACGTGATCTCGCACTTCGCGGTGATCGCGGACATGATTCGGCAAGGAGTGGTGCGGCCGGGGGTTTTCGCAGGCTGGCCCGGCCGCGTGGCCGTCCTCAGCGCGGAGAACGATCCCACGCAGGGGCAGGGTGATCGGGCGAGGTACGAGGCGCTCTTCGGCCGGCCCGTCGAAATGATCAGTCTCGGCGCCACGGGCCACACGGGCGCGCTCGCTGATCCGGCCCATTTCGTGGCGCTGCTGGAACAAACCCTGGCAGGTGAAGACGGGCAATGAGTGAGCGGCACAGCAGTAAATGGCCGCTGTCCTCGTAGGAGGAGGCACGCATGATGCGACTGGTGACATTCGTCGCCGGGTCGGCGTTCCTGATCCTGGCAGGGGCCGCGATGTTTCTCGTGGCCGGAACCGCCAACCTGCCTTCCGTCTGGCTCTACCTGGGGCTGCGCGTGCTCTTCACCGCGGCATGCGTGCTGGCGATGTCGGAAGACGTGGCGCGTGAGCGGCTCAGGCCCGGCCCGGGTGCCAGGCCGGAACCGCTCTACAACACTGGCGCGGCCATCGCCTGGATCAGCCACGTCGTGATCGTATCGCTCGACCTCGGCCGCTTCCACTGGAGTGCGGGGTTCCCGCTCTGGCTGCAAGGCCTCGGGGTTATCGTCTTGCTCGCGGGCATGAGCCTGGTGGTCTGGGCGCTGCGCCACAACGAGTATCTGTCGGCGCGCATCCGGATCCAGGGCGAGCGCGGGCAGCGCGTGGCGACGAGCGGGCCGTATGCGCATATCCGGCACCCCAACTATGCCGGCGGCATCCTGATGGGGCTGAGCAGCGGCCTGGTCTTCGACTCGTGGCCGTCCATCGTGCCTATGCTATTCTGGATCGGACTGCTTGCCTATCGCACACTCAACGAGGAGAAAGTCCTCTGCGCGGAGCTGGAGGGGTACACCGAGTATGCCACGCGCGTGCGCTATCGCTTCCTGCCAGGAGTGTGGTGAATGAACGACTACTCTTTATACGTCTGTCCCGCCTGCAAGGGCGACCTGGCATTCCTGGATAATGGCTTGCAGTGTCAGGCTTGCCAGGCGACCTACCCGCTGACCGGGGGCATCCCCGACTTCATGCCGGCGGACGTGCGCGGCGACGCCAACCCGCTGGTGCGGGACACCGGCCGCATTGACCGGCTGGCGCGCGTCTATGAGTCACGCTGGTGGTACCCGCTGGTGCTAACGGTCTATGCGGGCTGGCGCAAGACCTCGCTGCCGGAGATCGTGCGCCTGGTAGGGGAGATGGTGCGAACGGACGGCCGGCTGATCCTGGATGCGGCGTGCGGGCCGGCGACCCTGGGGCGGCAGATCGTCTCGCCGACGCAGGCCCTCTACGGGACAGATATCTCGCTGGGGATGCTGCGAGCCGGGCAGGCCTTCGCGCAGCGCGATGGGTCGGCGAACGTTCACTTCGCGCGGGCTAAGGTTGAGGCGCTGCCGTTCCGGCCAGGAGTCTTTGACGCGGCGATCTGCGGCGGCGCGCTGCACCTCTTCCCCGACACGGTAGCCGCGCTGCGCGAGATCGGCCGGACATCGGCCGGACGATGAAGCCGGGCGCTCCCCTGGCCGTGACGACCTTCGTGGCGGGCAGCGGCGGCATCCTCCGGTTCCGCCGCGTCCGCGAGCGTGTACGCGTGAAGCGGCAACTTCACGTCTTCAAGCTGCCGGAGCTGGAGGACTGCCTGGTGCAGGCCGGTTTCGATAACTTCGCGCCCAGGGTGTTCGGCTCCTTTGTCGTGGTCAGGGCGGTCAGGCGTGACGGGAATCCGGGCAGCGCCGTGTCAGAACGCATTGTGGTAAAAGTAGCACTTTAACAATCTGGGACGGCCGCCGCCCACACCGCGAGGCGGTGCTGGAGCACCGCCTCGCGGTGATGCCGCCACTGGTAGCGGCGGTGGAACTGCGCTTGGCGGTGTTCGTAACGTGAGCGCTCCGCGGCAAAATCTTGCCAACTGACTGGGGCCAGCCGTTCCCGCAGCGCCGCAGGCGTCGCGACATCGTACTGCAGGACGGCCCAGGCGCCCCGCCGCAACAAAGGTTCACGCAATTCGCGCACGCCCAATTGGCGGCGCAGTTGCCGTTTGGGCTGCCCATACAAACTCTCGTGGGCGTTGTTGGTCGCGGGTAGCCCCAGCACATCGTAGCAAGGAAAGAGCCCCGCCCAATAGCGTTCGCTCAGGTCGTACCCGTCTTGGCGCAACTGCCGCAGCCACGGGCTGAGGTCCGTAATGGTCGCCAGGGAGCCCAGGTAATGGGCCAATTCGCGGGCCACGGCGTCGCCGCCCGGGCCGGGTGCGGCGGCCGTCGGCAGGGGCCGGTCGAGGATACGCGTGATGCCGTTGACCCACGCGCTGGCTTGCGTGATCTCCGCGAAGGCGCCTTGGTACCGCGGCAATGTGGGGTCCAAGACAGTGTACCACTGGCGTAAATGGCGGTCCTCCCGCAGCGTCAGGCATTGGCCCACCGTCTGCCGGAGCGCTTGGAGATCCTCGAACATGGGCTGGCCGGAGAGCACAAAGGGTGGCCGCCCCTGTCGGGCGAAGGCCTGTTGCAGGTCACGCGCCAAGTCCCGGACCACTTGCGTCGTGGTCGGCGGTTGCGCGGGCGCTGCCGCGACCGGGGCCGGCAGAACCGCCAACCCGGTCACGCGTTGCGGGGCAAACACCGCCGCGTCCACCTCGGTAAGCACCTCGCTGAGGCTCTCGCCCAGTTCGGCGCGCAGCGTCTTGCGCAGTTCGGTCTTGAGCGCGGCATCCTGATCGTAGATGGGGCGCATGGCATGGCCCAGGTAGTGGGACTGACACCATTGATGTGGCACCGCTGGCCAGACGCATTGCAAGGCCTTGCGCACGCACCCTTGCTTGTCACTCACGGTCGCCAGGACCGGCAAAGCCAAGTCCACCACCGGCTGGAGTAAGGCGGCCAAGGTCTCGTGATTCACCCGCGGCAACCAGCCCACCACTAACGTGCGGGCCGTTTGCACTTCGCGCACCACCCAGAGTTGTTCGCTGGCGCCTTCGGGCTCCAGGCCATCGAGACCAATGATCAAGCCCCCGCGGGCTTGGACGATGGCCGCCCATTGTTGCCGGTCGAGCCGTTCGGCACACCCGATGAGCACCTGATAGCGCGCATCCAGATGATCCACTTGCCGTTCACAGAGTTGGATGTCTTGGGCCGTCCACCGTGCGTGAATTTGCGCCCGATTCAAGTGCTCGCGATCACGCCACCAGCCAATTTGGGCGATGACATCCAGCCCATACGTGCATTCCGGCACGGTGACCATCTGCGCCGCGGCCGCGGTGTAGACTTCGTCCTGATAGGCGCACGCAGGATTCACACACCGTGGCGAGGCTGGCGACATAGCGCGGCCCGTCCAACTGTTGCACGGTCTTGCGCCACTGGTAATAGCCGCGGTCGTGCAAGGGCTGCCCACAGTGGCGACAGACTTCGCTTTCAGGCCGGTAAATGCGCCGGGTCTGGACTTCCAATTGCTTTGCCATCTTGGCCATGCGTCGCGGCCCTCCTCATTGGTAGGATCAGGGGGCATAATAGCGGATTTCGTCTTCCGTGTCACTTTTACCGCAATGCG
>VGOD01000306.1 GCA_016876015.1 Chloroflexota bacterium | reverse complement strand
ACAAGCGAAAAATCCGCGTCCATCCGCGCTCGTCTGCGTCCCCCAAATCGGCGGTCAGCCAGCAGATGGCCCAGGTCGGTAACCCTGACCTGGGCCATTTTGTTTGACCGGGCGGGGCCGGGTGGGGTATAATGGCGTTATTGGAGCCGGACTCATGGCTTTGCCCCGTGAGATCGAACGGGATGCTGGAATCGCCCATGCGCGGAGGAATCAGATGCAGACACAGGTGACTTTACGACTTCCTGACAGGTTATACCGTTCGGCCACCCGCCTGGCGGTCGGCGTCAAGCGTCCGGTGCGCGCGGTCTTAACCGATGTTCTTTCGTCGGCCCTGGATGCGTGGGACGTCCAAGATGAGGCCATTGAGCGGTGGGCCGATCAGCGCGTCCTCAGCCAATGCGACGCCCAAATGTCACCCCGGCAGAGCGAACGGTTGAGCGAGCTTTTGGATCGCCAGCAAAGTGGCCGATTGACAGTTGATGAAAAACCCGAGTTGTGGGCTTTGATGCGTGTTTACGAAGCGGGGCAACTGCGTAAGGCCGAAGCCCTGGCCGAAGCCGTGCGGCGTGGCTTGCGGGCGCCAGGCAACACATGACCCCCGGCGTTATTTCTGGTGTGCTGCGGGCGCAACTCCGACTTGAGGCGCGTGATCGCTGCGGTTACTGCCAGACGCAGCAGGCATTGGCGTATGGCCCGTTGGAGGTGGATCACATCATTCCCGTCGCCGCTGGCGGCGCCGATGCTCTCGAAAATCTCTGGTTGGCTTGTCGGCCCTGTAACCAATACAAGGGCGCGCAAACAACTGGCCTCGATCCGCAAAGCGGCGAGCAGGTGCGGCTATTCAATCCACGGCTGGATGCCTGGCGTCAGCATTTTGTGTGGAGTACAGACGGCACGCACGTCATCGGGACAACGGCTTGTGGTCGTGCTACGGTAGCGGCGCTGAACTTGAACAATCCCTTCGCGGTGGAGACGCGGCGCCATTGGGCGCGCGCAGGGTGGCATCCGCCGCAAGATTAGGCGTCGCATTTGCAGGAAGTGAGTGCTAGGGGAGCGCCTGCTGCAGGACTCACCTCTGCGGGGCCGTTGACCCATCCGGGCGGCGGCCCCGCACGTTTTGTGGGGTCCGGGACGCGTCCACAGATGAGCAGGCTGTTTTGGCTCGCCGAAACGGGCGGGCCAGGCAGCCCATGGCCCAGGTCGGTAACCCTGACCTGGGCCATTTTGTTTGACCGGGTGGGGTATAATCATCCTACAGGAATCGAGCGACACTACGGGCTGTTCCGCTGGGTGTGACGGTGTGCTTCCAAGCACTCTTGGTAGCCCATGAAAAGACTCACAGCAATTTGGGTGGCGAGTGCTGATCTACACCCTGGGGGATCTGCTCTGCGAACAGGGGCGAATTTCATCGGGCATGGGCGACCAGCTTTTGGGCTGTGAGATGTTCGACTGGGCTTGACTGACTATCAGGCGAATGCTACAATACGCTTAATGTCGTGAACGATTGCTGATAACAGGCGCGTATGGCTGGGAGGTTGCTTCAATGATTCAGACCAGTGTCAAGATTGATTTGCCGAAGGCCCTCTTGCAGCGGGCGCGGGTCTCGGCGCCCGGCCCCGCGCGGGAGTTGGTAGCTTTTTTGCTCGAAAGTTATGCTCAAAACCTGGAGCGATCACAACGTCAGCAAGCCTATGAAGATTACTATGCCATGCGAGCGGCTGAAGACCGGGATGAAGAGCGCGCCCTCTTGGCCGATTTTGCTTTTTCAGATGCCGAAACGACACTCGAGGACAGCGCATGACGCCCGGAATTCAACGCGGTGACGTTTTCTGGGCCAATCTTGACCCTACAATTGGCGTTGAGATTCAGAAGACGAGACCTGTTGTTGTCATGTCAAATGACGTGATCAACCAACGCAGCCAACTGGTGATCGTGGTTCCCCTGACAACGAACGTAATGCGTCTTTCGCCAAGCCACGTACTGATTCCGCGCGGTGAAGGTGGGTTGACGGAAGACTCGAAAGTGCTCGCGGAGCAAATTCGGGCGATGGACAAACAACGATTGACGACGAAGATCGGCACCCTGGCCCCACGCTTCTTGCGACTCATTGAGCAGGCGATTCGCAATTCTCTGGATATGTGAGGCGGCCTCGGCATCGGTTGACCATGCGCGCAAGCTCGCCACCCAGGCGCGCGACCCGGCCGCGCACTACCAGCACTCAGAGATCGGCTACAACTACCGCCTGAGCAACCTGCTGGCCGCCGTGGGCCGCGGCCAGTCGCAGGTGTTATCTGAGCGAGTGCGCCGCAAACGGGAGATCTTCCAGTATTACGCTGACACCCTCGGCGACCTGCCCGGCATCACGCTGATGCCCGAAGCGCCGTGGGGCCGCTGCACGCGCTGGCTCACCTTCATTACCGTGGACCCGGCCCAGTTCGGCGCCGACCGCGAGGACATCTATAGATGCTCAGATAATCTTCTGGAATGGAGGCTTCAGCCGGTTGCTCTTGCGACCGAAAAAGACCGGCTAAAGCCTCGACTCCAGATCGGGAAGCCCAAATCCCTATCTGATTCACTATAGCTGGCATTGGAGGCCGAGAACATCGAATCGCGCCCCCTCTGGAAGTCCATGCACCTGCAGCCGGTGTTCCAGGGGTGCGAGGTTGTCGGCGGCGCGGTGGCCAAGGCGCTGTTCCGCGATGGCCTGTGCCTGCCCTCGGGCACGGCGATGATGGCAGCGGACATCGAGCGGATGGCGGCGGTGGTGCGGGGCGTTGGGACACGGAGACACGGGGACACGGAGATGGGGTGACGCGGGGACGCGGGAACACGGGGATGGGGTGACTGCATACGCAGACCTGACCCGAATGCGCAGACCCTAAAGGTCTCGCAGACCCTAAAGGTCTCGCAGACCCTAAAGGTCTCGCAGACCTTTAGGGTCTTGGTGGCTCTTTCCCGTTGACGCGGATAGCGTACGCAGCGTCCCCGCGGAATCTGGCAGGGCGACAAGCTAGGGAGGCGCAGGTGAGGCAGTTGACCGCGCGGCGGCGACGGGTTCGTTGTTTTTCTGGGCCGGATTGGGCTGCTGCGGTTTGTGCTTTGCGGCGCGCGGGTGTATGATAGTCAGTATGAACGTGAGTGCAGATGTGTTGGATGCTCAGAGTGGTGGGGACCGCAACGCCGTTGAGTTGCTTGGTCGCCTGATTACGCCGGAAGTGGTACGCGAGGTGATCCAGAAGGCCAGCGCGATCCATTGGGGCGTTCATTTGTTGCGGTGGCGTTACTTCGATGTCACCCATGCCGGCAGGGTGTATCACCGCGGCGCGCTCATTCCCACGGCACTCTGGCATCTCCTGAAGCGTATCTACGTTGACCAGGATTGGTCGGCCGACACGACCCTGGATCGGTTGAATGCCGATGCCAGAGCCACAGTTCAGGCGGATGATACCGAGATTTGGGTCTATGGGTACTATCGCACCGCACCGCCGCGGCTGCAATGGGGTTTTTGTAGTCCGTCCACAGGCATCGCTGTGGTGTACGATGACGAGGCGGATTTGATAGCGACCGTTTTCAAGCCGATCGAGGGGACGCGCTTCTTTGCTGGGCAGTTGTCTGCGTACAGAATTGATCGTCAGGAGTGGGCAATATGAGTACCACAGAGCAGTTTGAGCGGTTGTTGCGCAAGTACTACGGTTACGTTGCCGACTTAGAGGGGGCGGGGGTTGAGATCCTGGATTTGCTCGCGATTCGGGATCAGATTCAATTTTTCCTGGAGCAAAGTACGCCAGAAAGCGTGTTGCCGCAGCGATTGTACAACCAGGTGTATCAGTTGGATGATGTGCTCTGGCAAGAAAAAGGCGCTTTTTTGCAGGTGATCGGTGAACGAGAGTTGCGTCACGCACGATTCCAGCAACAAAGCCCTCGCTCGCACTGGTGGTGGTATCTTGATCAACTCAAGGCGTCGCCCAAGATAGTCGGTGAACCGGGACAATCTCTAGCCCATGCTTTTGCCCCTGCGGGCTAAGGATGTGTAGATGCTAGTGCGGGCGGCGGCGTGGCCGCGGCGCTGTTCCGGGATGGGCTGTGCCTGCCCTCCGGCACGGCCATGACCGAGGCGGATCTGACGCGGGTGGCGGCGGTGGTGCGGAGAATGGGACGCGGGCCATAGGTCGCGCGATGCCGCACGAAGGAACTGGCGAAGCTGTTGTCCGCAGGGCGGCGACAGCTTCGCTTGTTTTTCGGGCCGGTACGAGCGTCCGCGGGCGCTTGTGTTTTGCTGCTCGCGGGTGTATGATGTGTCCAGGTGGGTACACTTATGGTGAGACTGCGTCACGAAGGTGGATGAAATGACGACTATGATTCACACTTGGGAGTGGCCAAGGAAACAAGGATGAGCATACTGCGTTGTGTTCTGATTCCATCTGACGTGACGGTCAGCCATCGCGCCGTCATACGACGTTATGTGGAGCGCGTCAACGACCTCTCTGGCGCCGATTGGCCCCTGGTCATTGAGGCCTTCAATCTATTGCGCCATGCTGTTGTCGTGCGCGCCGATGATCGGGCCTACACGTTTGCTCAGGTCTATGAAGAGCTGGTGGATGCCCACTATGCTTTGCCGTTTCTCAAAGGGTTGTTCGGCTTGCAGGACGTGGCGCGAGAAAGCACGTCGCTGTGGGCTGCAAGCGCCCAACGTATCTACCAAGATCTGACCAAGATCGGCTTGCATGACCCGCAACGGCATCCCGAATCGCGTCTGCTCATGGCGTATTGCTTGTACTGGTGGCAGTCATTCTGCAAAGGGTACGCCTTCGAGGTTGAGATCTTTCGTGACCTGGAGCGCTCTCGACTCCGCTTCCAGCCCCATGACTTGTTTGACCCAATTGCCCGGCGATCTCCCCACGACTTTCGCATCTCGGGCTTTTGGGGCGACGTGAAAACAAGCGCCTACTTCCTTCTGAAAGTCAGCGGTGAGGCCGTGTCGAGCGATTTCTTTGTCACTCGTGTCGGCTTGTCTGCTCGTAGAACTCGGACATTAGTCGTCTTCCTGCAGGGTGCGACATGGGATGTCATTGACGGCGAGACACTGTTGAGTTTATTATCCGATCTTGGGAACGTATTACCGCGACCGACGCGTATTTCTTACCATGGCGGTGAGTTGGTTGTGGCTGAGTACACTGATTGGAAGGCGAAGATGCGCAACTATCAAGAACAGCGCGGAGAATTGCCATGAAGACGTTAGAAAAAATGCAACTTGGTGAATATGAGACGGTCATCGAACGCTTTATCGAGGAGGCGGCCCAGTGGGATGGCTCGCTCCCCGTCGAGACTTTTTTTGATACCTGGGCCGCGCTTGAATGCCGGAAGGAGCCGGTAGAAGTTCAGGCCCAGGTCAAGGGTGATCGCCTGGTGTTAGCCGCGCCGCCAGATAGCTCGTTGCGAGTGCAAGATAATCGCATCTGGCTTCAGGATGGTCGGCAGGTGGTGATTCGATTGGTAGCTGCCCCCATGGCGGTGACCAATTGAGGCGGCGATGCTCGCGGGGGCGCTGTCTGATGATCTCGACGGACAAGGCGGTGAACCCGACTAGCGTCAAGCACCGCAGCTTCGATACCTAGGCCCAAACGACCGGCGATCTATCCGGCCTCAGCCTCATGCCCGAAGCGCCGTGGGGGCGCTGCACGCGCTGGCTCACCTTCACCACCGTGGATCCGGCTCAGTTCGGGGCGACGCGCGAGGACATCTATAGATGCTCAGATAATCTTCTGGAATGGAGGCTTCAGCCGGTTGCTCTTGCGACCGAAAAAGACCGGCTAAAGCCTCGACTCCAGATCGGGAAGCCCAAATCCCTATCTGATTCACTATAGCTGGCATTGGAGGCCGAGAACATCGAATCGCGCCCCCTCTGGAAGTCCATGCA
>VGOD01000305.1 GCA_016876015.1 Chloroflexota bacterium | reverse complement strand
AAGATACGATCGCCCCATTGAAGCATTCTTATTGGGTACCGATACTTCCGCCTTGCGCGTGATATATGCCCCGCAAGAACAGCCTGAGAAGTTGTATTGGTTTGTCTGTGTAGAGCACGGAGGATACTACTATGTACTCCAAGCAAGGTTGCCGACTGGTGATCCCTCCAAAGAAACTGATCTTCGGACGATTTTGGATGGCTGGGCTTTTAACAGGTAAATGGCGGCAACAGGTAGCATTCATCGCTACCCTGGCGCTTGTCTGTCTATTGGTGGTGAAGGCGCTTGACTATGAGTCGGCAACGGCTCAGACCTCCACGAAGGATGTATGTCCAAATCGGTTCGATAAGACTGAGTGCACATGGTTGGCAGCGGAAATGCGCCCCGATCTTCGATGCTTCACATGGGATTACCCCACGGAGCGGAAGGGTCACGAATGGAATGCTTACCGCTGGAAAGAGAACTTCGAGAATCTTTACAAAGACCGGAAATCGCCATATCTGGTTGATCAAGCACCCGAGGTAGGTTCTATTGTCGTGTGGAATAAAGGACCTGAACATCCACTGGGACATGTGGGGTATCTCACAGGGCTTCAATATACTGATGACCTACAGACTAATGAATCCCGCGTTATTGGTATTCTTGTTACCCATCAGTATGTGAATGCCGAAGGGAATCTAGTAGAGGAAGTTGACAAGGACTTTGGACTGACTATGGACATGAGTTTCATTCATACCATAGGCTATTCGCGTGCCAAGTCAGCTAATCAATCCCCGCCACCATTCATCGATCACCTCGTCGAGCTACCTATTGTGGTCAAGAATCACTTTCCTTTACAATCATTTACCGTCGAAACGGAGTCCGAGTTCGAATTGTGGCTTGACGGAGAGTTGGTGCTATCAGGATCGCGCCCTCCCAGCTATCGGGTGTATCCAAAGGATCGAATATGGCTATGGCCAGGAACACACAACGGTATGCTGAAGTATTGGCGCGCACGTGATGCAACAGGCCGTCAGGACAGGGAGGCTATTTTCCGCGCAACGTGGTGGCCCGGCGCCGCTTCCCTTGTGAGAGCAGAAGAAGGCCCGACGGCCGTGCCGGCTGGTTATACCTACGCTTTTGCTCCCCCGAGCGCTATCGTCGGTCAGGTAGTTGAGATTACAGTGGGCGCCGCTGAACCGAGCGGAACCCAGCCTATTGACTTCATTGACGTCTTTGTGAACGGCGCGCGACTGGGGGGCGCCCCGTCCATCCGAGGGCGCAGCGGATTGGTGCGCTGGGATACCACGGGCCAGTCGGCCGGCAACTACCAAATCTCGTTTCAGGGGCACATCCAGGGTTATGATGGCGCGGTGGAAGCGCGGAATGTCACCTATCGGCTAAACACGTCCGCCGGTGCGGCAACGCAACTGGGCGCTCCACGCCTGGTAGGCCCCGCCAATGGAGCAGGGATTCCCAAGAGCGCAAACGTGACGTTGGCGTGGACCGCCCTGGCGGGAGCTTCGGAATACCAGGTTGAGGTCTGGGGTGGTCCGTACGACCGACGAATACTGTGCGACTGGCAGTTCAGAACCACCTGCCTGGCGACTGCAAGTCAGACTGGGACAATGTCGTGGCGCGTCAAGGCGCGCGATTCTGGCAAACGGGAAGGTGTCTGGAGCGAGACCTGGTCGTTTGCGATCGAAGAAGCCGTGGCTGCCTTGGGCCGGCCGAGCCTATCGAGTCCTGGCAACGGGGCGCAACTGGCGCAGAGCACGGACGTGACGTTGGCCTGGAACGGCGTCTCGGGCGCGACGCAGTACAAGGTCGAGTTGTGGGGCGACCCGTACAGCACGATGACGCCGTGCAACTGGCAGACCGGCACGTCCTGTCACATCGGTCAGATGTGGCCCGGCACGATGTCCTGGAAGGTCAAAGCCCGCGACGGTTCGGGCCGCGAAAGCGACTGGAGCGATACCTGGAGCTTCACGATTAGGGAAGCTACCGCCACCCCTGTACCAGCCTTGGGCCGGCCGAGCCTGTCGAGTCCTGGCAACGGGGCGCAACTGGCGCAGAGCACGGACGTGACGTTGGTCTGGAATGGCGTTTCAGGCGCGACGCAGTACAAGGTCGAGTTGTGGGGCGGCCCGTACAGCACGATGACGCCGTGCAACTGGCAGAATGGCACGTCGTGTCACATCGGCCAGATGTGGCCCGGCACGATGTCCTGGAAGGTCAAAGCCCGCGACAGTTCGGGACGTGAAAGTGAATGGAGCGATACGTGGAGCTTCACGATCAGAGAAGCTACTGCCACCCCAGTGCCAGCCTTGGGCCGGCCGAGCCTGTCGAGTCCTGGCAACGGGGCGCAACTGGCGCAGAGCACGGATGTGACGTTGGCGTGGAGCGGCGTCTCAGGCGCGACGCAGTACAAGGTCGAGTTGTGGGGCGGCCCCTACAGCACGATGACGCCCTGCAACTGGCAGAACGGCACGTCCTGCCACATCGGCCAGATGTGGCCCGGCACGATGTCGTGGAAGGTTAAGGCCCGCGATGCCTCCGGCCGCGAAAGCGATTGGAGTGATACCCGGTCCTTTACCATTCAGCAACAGCAGTCAAGTTGGAAACCATCGCTTGCCAGCCCGCAAAATGGCGCTCGTCTATCCAGGGATACCCAGGTGACGCTGAGCTGGAACAGTTTGTCCGGTGCAACGCAATACAAGGTCGAGTTGTGGGGCGGTCCCTACAGCACGATGACGCCGTGCAACTGGCAAAACGGCACCTCATGTCGTATCGGCCAGATGTGGCCCGGCACAATGTCCTGGAAGGTCAAGGCCCGTGACAGCTCGGGGCGTGAGAGTGAATGGAGCGATACCTGGAGCTTCACCGTTGCCAACTGAGAGGTCGGAGTATGAGAGCCTTGCCGTTTAGAAGCGCCTTGATTGTATGCGGGCTTTGTTTGTTACTGGCCGCGTGCAGATCCGATCGTCCTGCTCCTGCGCAAAGTGGTGAGCCTGTTTGGACAGTCACGGCAACCACGAGAACTCCGGTGAGTAACCCTCGTGAGTCAACGTTCACTCCCGCATTCACAGCAGCCGCAAGTCTCATGCCAACACCGACGGTTACTCCCACGAGAACTCCGACTCCAAGCGCAACGCCCACGAAAACATCTACGCCGACCGCAACATCCGATACGCGGCTATTTGTACATCCAAGCGGACTAGTCACATTCCGCTATCCCAATGAATGGATGGTTCTTGATATCGGTGAGCCGCAAGCCGCATTTGTGTCCGATTGGGACTACGTTAAGAAGGGACAAGGCGCTCCCCCTTCTGGGACAAACAGTCACGCGGCGGCTGTCATCGCGATGGTTGTGCCGACTGAACTGAAAGACAGTGATCTCGCCGTTGAGCTGTCATTTGAGCGCCTGGCACAAGCAGCACGCAGCGAGGTTGAGAACTCCTGTGGCGAAAGTAGTCGTCTGGACGACACAACGACAATCATGGTTGATGGAGAAAGGGGCGCGTGGGCGCATTGCCAGGGTATCGTGGATGGGCGGAGGATGCATGTATGGTCCGTGTACACGCGTCGCAACCGAACTCTCGTCTCGGTTTTCGGGTTTGCGTGGGATGACGTGCCTTGGAATGCACTGCGTCCCCTGTTCGAGAAAATCATCGTCAGCATCAGGTTCACCGACCGACCGGAGGCGGAGCGAATTACGGCTACAATACAGCCGACAGCAACGGACCGTTCAATGTTGCGTGTTGGGATATCTGCTGTGATTCAATCCCAGAGCGGGGAATGCCCGTTACGTCACTATCCACAACTGGACGCCCGTGCATCTGTAAGGCCTCCGAATGGAGCCCCGGTTAGCATCCTCGACGGGCCGGTTCTCGCTGAAGGTCACGAATGGTGGCTAGTTGGCATGCGTGATGTGGCCGGTTGGTGCATGAGTAAGGAACTTGCACCGGCCGCGGCGCTTCCAGTTACAGGTACGCCGACATCTATGCCTACTAAACTACCGCCAACTGCTGAGGCGAGAGAGGAATGCGACCAAGAGATTGCTTACTTCAACGGAGCCGGCTCTGAAATGAGCTTGTGGTTGATGAAACCTGACGGGAGCAATCAACGCCGAATTCTCTCCGTGACAGGCGGTTCTGGCAGAATCGCCTGGTCGCCCGATGGAAAACGTCTCGCATTCTCCCTGGGGACCAAGCCGGGGATGGGCTGCTCAGATGTCATCGCAGTGGTGGACGCTGATGGAAAGAATCTCACCACAGTTACTCCTCCTGGATGCGATTCAGGGCCCAGTTGGTCGCCTGACGGTCGCCAGATCATCTATGGCAACGGGACAATTCGCATGGTTAATGCTGATGGCACGAACCCTCGTGTGCTCATCCAGTCAGGGGCCATGCCAGACTGGTCTCCGGATGGCAAGAGGATTGTCTATTCGGCTCGAGCAGAGACCATCAGTGCCGAGGTCATAGTTGTCTCTGGGGAGAGTAGGACGGCGGCGATCAGGCAAGTTCCTCGCATGGGTCTATATGTGGCGAATGCTGACGGCAGCAACCCGGTACTGCTGACTCCGCTAGCTCCTGGAACCGATTGTCTCAAGGGAGGATGCGACGACTTCGATCCTGATTGGTCGCCTGACGGACAGAGGGTTGTTTATGGATCAGGTGCAGATCTACATATCATCAATGCCGACGGCAAAGACAAGCGAAGGCTGGTAACAGACGGAGACGATCCTCAATGGTCGGCCGACGGTACCCAGATCGTATTTGACCGACTGGGCAACGACATGGGTGTGTACATCGTCAACGTTGACGGCACCAGCCTGAGACGACTTGCCGATGGGGCGTGGCCAAGTTGGCAACCGTGTGGCAGATGAGGCAGATCTCCACGTGCCCCTGGATCCCCGGCGCGTTGAGCAGTTGCCGCCAGCCGGCGCCGAAATCGAGCACGATGGTCTTGAGCTTCCAGTGCAGCGTGGTCTCGTAAGCCATGCGCACCGCGGCCACGCTCTTGCCGTAGCCGGTGTCGCCGCAGAACGCCGTGTGGAAATGGGCTGCGCGACTCAAGCGCAGCGGAGCCAGCGTCAGATCGCCTGTCTCGGGGCTGATCTGATGGCCCAGGATGGCCTCGCCGCGCAGCTCAGGATAGAAGGCCAGCGGCGGCAGCTTCTCTTGGATCGTGACGGCGGTACCCTCCTCGAACAGATTCGGGCAGGTGTAGGCAGCCACCATGGCGGGCGTCAGCAGCGTGCCGTACCTGGTCCACAGGTGCTCGATGCGGAACGGATCGCCGTCCGGCGTCAGCGAGGGCCGGAACGCCAGCGCGTGATCGCGCAACACGGCCGCGCCGGGCACCGTCAGGACCGGGGTCGGCACGTTGGGGCCGTGAAAGGCCTGCGGCACCAGCGCCTGCGCCGCGCGCTCCCCGCCGTCGGTGGCCAGCAAGAGGGCCGTGGTCATGAAGCCGCCCTCGTGGGAGGCGGTGTTGAGGAGCGATTCTAACCCGCGCGTCACCTCGGTGAGGCGGATCGCGACATCATCCTCGGTCTGCCAGTTGCGGCTGAGGGACATGCCGGGCACGAGGCCCGCCGACATACCGCCGGAGAAGGAGCGCCCCGCGCCCAGGCTCACGCCTTCCGCCTCGGAGAGGCCCGTGCCGTGGCTGCGGCCGGCGCTGACCCCGCGGCCGACCGACTTGCCCTCGGACCAGCCCTCGGACGTGAACTCACCCCACGACTCGGAGTCGGCCACGCCGGAGCTCACGCTGTGCGAGCGGGAGATGGTGTCCGACACCGCGCGACCGCCGCTGACGCTGTCGGCGCTGCCCCGGCTGACCGCCCAGCCGCGCGTGTCCGCGCTGCCCTTGCTATCCGCCCAGCCCACAGTGTCCGCCGAGCCCTTGCTGTCGGCCCAACCCACCGTGTCGGCCGAGCCTTGGGTATCCGCCCAGCCCACGGTGTCGG
>VGOD01000304.1 GCA_016876015.1 Chloroflexota bacterium | reverse complement strand
CAGGTTTCCCCCGCTCTGGCCGGTCTCCGACCGAGCCAGTTCGAGTTTCCGCAGTCACGGGGTTGGCCCCCGCTCTGGCCGGTCTCCGACCGAGCCAGTTCGAGTTTCCGCAGTCACGGGGTTGGCGGGTATAATCCGGTACCATGATTGCTGATACCCCAGCTTCGCCGCCTGCGCCAGCCTCGATGCAGGCCGGGCCGGCCGCCGTCCCGCTGCGTTCTGATCTGGCTGCTGCACCAAACCAGCCAGCCAACCGCCGCGCCCGCCTGATGGTCGGGTCGGCGGCCAGGCGATGGGCGGGTGGAACACGGCTGCAGCAAGTCTGGCGAACGACCGCAAGCTATCTGCTGTTGGCGCTCTTAACGCTGCCGGTTGGCGCCAATCTGCTGCGCCAGGGCTTTTGGGCTTCGGGCGATGGCCTCCATCACCTGCATCGTGTGGCGGCCCTCACCCGCTACCTGCAAGAGGGGGTCCTCTATCCACGTTGGATCGGCGAATTCGCCTTCGGGTATGGCGTCCCGCTCTTCAACTTCTACAGCCCGCTGTCGTATTACCTGGCGCAGCCGGCCGCGCTCCTGGGTCCGCTGTGGGCCCTGAAACTGGCGATGTTGGCCGGGCTGTTCGCTTCTGGGGTCGCCCTCTACCGCTTCACTGCCGCGCATCTGGGGCGGGAGGCGGCCCTCATGGCCGCGCTGATCTATCTTTACGCGCCGTATCGGCTGGTTGACCTCTATCCGCGCGCCGCATTCGCCGAGCACATGGCCTTTCTCTGGTTGCCCATCATCCTGTGGGCATACGATGGCCTGTGGGCCGGCCGGCGCCAGGTCTGGCAGGCGCTCAGTTGGGCCGGGCTGCTGCTCACCCACAGCTTCACCGCGCTGATGTTCGCGCCCTTCTTTGCGCTGTACCTGGCCGGAAGAGCCTGGGCGACCCGGCAGTGGCGTCTGTTGTGGCGCGGCCTGCCCCCCCTGGGCCTGGCGATCGGGCTGACCGCTTTTTTCTGGCTGCCATTGGCAGCCGAGGCCCGGTATGCCGGATTGGGCGCGGGCAGCGGCGACGGCTATCGCCATCACCTGGTCGCTCCGCTTCAGCTCGTGGGGCCGCTCCTCTATGATTATGCGACCGGCAGCGATCGGCCCGACACCTACTTCGCGTTCGGGCTCATCCCCACTCTGATCCTCGCGGTCGGAGCGGCTTCCGAGCTCTGGTCCAGGCGCTTTCTGCCGCTCTACGGGTCCGTCGCCTGTCTCGCTGCGCTCTTTCTGGCCAGCCAGCCTTCGCAGCCGATCTGGGACGCGGCGGCGCCAGTGCTGGCCGCGCTGCAATTCCCCTGGCGATTCCTGGCCATCAGCGCGCTCGGCCTGGCGCTGAGCGCCGCAGGATTGATCCATGCGATCACACGCGGCCGGGGCGCAGCCGCCGCAAGCGACATCTCTCGCCGCGAGCGCGGAAGGCTGTGGCTCGCCCGGCCTCTCATCGCCCTGATCGCCGGGGCTTTGCTGGTCAGCGGCCTGGCGCGGCTGCCGTTCGAGCAGACCGCTATCACCACACGCGACATTGAGCCGGAGGGGCTCTGGCAGTTGGATCGCGCCACCGGCCAGACCGGCACGACCTGGGTCGGCGAGTTGCTGCCGATCTGGGTCGCTGAGCAACGTTGGGCCCTGGGCCGGCCGCCAGAGGCGCCTGTGGACGGGCCGGCCATCGCCGCGGCCACGGTGCGCCTGCTCCGGCGTTCCGGCGACGATCTGCTCTTGTGGGTTGAGAACAGCGTGACGTGGCCCTTGCGTCTGCACGCGTTCTATTCGCCGGGCTGGCAGGCGCGGGTGGATGGCGTGCGGGTCCCTACGGGCGCCACAGGCGACATGGGATTGGTGACGGCTGAGATGCCGGTCGGGGCGCACGTGGTGAGCATTCGCTATGAGGCGACCACCGTTCGCCTGGCGGCCAGGTGGCTGTCTATCGTGGCCTGGGCTGGCCTGCTATTTGCGGCCTGGCGGCGTCAGCGGTCGAAGCGTCCGCTGACGAGCATCCTCCTGGCGGCCGCGGTTTTTTTGGCCGCCATCCTGCCGCACGTGACCCTCTGGTCAGTGCAACCGCCCCCTGTAGCGGCGCGCTTCGGGGACCAGGCCCAACTGGTCGGCGTCGAGACGTCCCTGACCGGCCGGCCTGGCGCACGGCTGCCGGTGCGACTCTATTGGCTGGCGCTCCGCTCGACCGCACGCAATGACAAGACCTTCGTTCACCTGGTGAACGCCGCAGGTCAGCTTGTGGCTCAGCACGATGGCGACCCTGGCGGCGGTTTCACGCCGACCACGCGCTGGCAACCGGGCGAACTGATACCCGATCGTCACTATCTGGATTTGCCGCCTGACCTGCCGGCCGGTCGCTATCGTCTGAAAACGGGGATGTATCAGCTTGAGCCGTTTCGCAACCTGTTGACCGATCCAGCTTCTGTTGATGGCCGGATAGACCTGGGAGAGGTGGTGATCAAATGAACTCGCCCAGGCGTATAGTGACTTTTGCTGTCTTGAAAACGGGACGCGGACGAGCGCAGATGAACGCGGATGGCCTTTTTTCACCTGCTGTGGCGTCGCGCCCGGCATGGGCAACTGTCTTGAGAACCGCCCCCGCCAGTCATTGCGAGCGCAGTTTGCGAAGCAATCTCCTGCCCATGGAAGGAGATTGCTTTGCTTCGTGCCTCGCAACCGCAAAAGACGCTCCTCGCAATGACTTTTCGTCCGCCGCAGCGCCGGTCCCGGCCCGCGGAACTGGCTGGCTGCGCTGGCTGGGGGGCGCGCTGGCTCTCATCGCGCCGGCTGTGGTCATCTTCTGGTTGACCGCCGCATGGCCCGACACACCCGATGGCCTGTTCCATCTGCATCGCGTGCGGGCCCTGGCCGACGCGCTGCGCATGGGCGTGTTCTACCCCCGTTGGTTCCCCGATTTCGCGTTTGGCTACGGCTATCCGGTGCTAAATTTCTACGCGCCGGCCTTCTACTATCCGCCGACCGTGCTACACCTGGCCGGACTGGACCTGATCGTGGCCGTGCGCGTCAGCCTGGCGGCCTGGTATGCTCTGTCGGGGCTGGCCGCGTATGCGCTGTTGCGCTGCTGGGTCCGGCCGCTCCCTGCGGCCCTGGGCGCTGTCCTCTATCTGGCTTATCCCTATCGGCTGTATGATCTGTTCGTGCGGGGCGCGCTGCCCGAGTTCGCCGCGTTCCTCTGGCTGCCGTTGATCGCCTGGGCGACTGTCCCAAAAATCGCCTCGCCAAGCGCCGGCGCTTCGGAAGTGCCTGGCGCTTGGGGGGTTTCAATCGGCGCCCCCTGGCCGCTCGCATCGGTCGCGGCTGCGCTGGGCTGGGCCGGGCTGATCTTGACCCATAACCTCACCGCGCTGATGGCCGCTCTGGCCGGGCTGGCCATGGCCGCGCTCTGGACCGCCGCGGTTCTGCTGCGCGGACCGCGGGGCGATCGAAGGCGAGCGCTGCTTGCAGGACCCTGGGCGCTGACCTGGCCCCTGGCTCTCGGTGCGGGGCTCAGCGCGGTCTATGCGCTGCCCGCGCTGCTCGAGGCCCCCTGGGTGGGGCTGGCCGCCGGGGCCGACGGTCGCGGTTACGCGGCCCATTTCGCCGGCCTGGCCGGGCTGTTTGACCGTTCGCTGATCTACCGCTATCCTGCCGCCAGCCAACTGACCGTACCAGCCCCGGGCTACGCCGCCCTCCTGCTGATCCTGGTTGCGCTCGCGCTCCTCCTCCCCCACTCTCGAGGCAGAAGGCTGGGGCTGGGCATCAGCGCGGGGATGACGCTCGGCGCGTTGTGGCTGAGCACGGCAAGCAGCGCATTCCTGTGGGATGCGCTGGCGCGGGTCCTCGGCAAGCTGCAGTTCCCGTGGCGCTGGCAGACCGTGGCCGGCCTGGCGCTGGCCTGCACCCTCGGCTGGCTGCTCGACATCGGCGGCCGTTGGCTGGCAAGCGCCGGCCCTCTGGCCCGGCCGCGGCTGGCATGGTGGGCCATCACGTGCGGCCTGGCCGGCTGGCTGGCGTTCCACGGTTATGCCGGGCTGCCATCCGCGCCGGCGACCTTCAGGCCGGCCGACCTGACGACAGCCCAGATGTGGGAGTTCGATGCGCGGCACGGTCAGCTGGGCGCCACGTGGACGGCCGAGTTCCTGCCGCGCTGGGTCACAGAGCAGCGCTGGGCCATCGGCCGGGAGCCGAGCGGAACCGCGGCCGCGGCGCAACCGGCAAGGCCGGCCTTTCGTTCCGTGCGCGTGCTGGCGCAGAGCCACCTGGGCGAGCGGTTGCGCTACACCGCCGCCGCGCCGGGTCAACTGATCTACCACGCGTTCTACTATCCCGCCTGGCGCGTCGAGGTGGACGGCCGCGCCGCCAAAACGCGCGCCGTGGGCGATCTGGGGTTGCTGGCGGCCGATCTGCCCGCGGGCGAGCACGAGGTCACGCGGCGCTGGGGCGTCACGCCCGCGGTCTGGGCCGGCCGCGGGCTCAGCGCCATCGCCTGGCTGACGACGCTAGGCTTGCTCATCCTGACGCGCGATCGGCGACGACTACTGTGGATTGGGTTGTGGCTCATGGCGGCTGCCGTAGCCGCGGTTGGGGCCAGTGGTTGGCTGGCCCGCGAGCAAGCTGCAATCCCGGTGGACGCCGATTACGGGATCGTGCGCCTGGAAGCGGCCGTGGCGCCCCCTGCCTGCGCCGGTGAGACCGCGCCAGTGACGCTGCACTGGCTGGCGACGGCTTCGCCAGAGCCGCTCACCGCCTTCGTCCACGTGATCACGCCGGATGGTCGGGTGGCGACCGGGCACGACGCGCCGCTGGCTGGCGTCTACACGCCGTCGGGGCGCTGGCATCCCGGCCAGCTATTGCCGGATCGTCACGAGATCACGTTGCCGGCCCATCTGCCCGCGGGCGTCTACCAGCTCAAGGCCGGCGTCTATCGGCCCGGCGCGGCGGATGCGCCGTTGGCGCCGGTCGGCCACGGCCCGCACGATCCCCGCGTCGACATTGGCTTTCTGGAGGTGCGGCCATGATGGCGAGACAGACCCTAAAGGTCTCAGAGACCTTTAGGGTCTCGAAGCGAGCCCTGAGACAAACCCTAAAGGTCTCGAAGCGAGTCCTGGCCGTACTGCTCATCGCCCACCTGGCGTTGACCATTGTCTACAGTGCGATCGTGCCGCTGGGCGAGGCGCCCGACGAGGCCGACCACTGGGCCTATATCGTGCACCTGGCTCGCGAGCGCAACCTGCCAGAAGGCCCGTCCATGACGCAGGCCAAGCACCCGCCGCTGTATCATGCCACGGCCGCGCTGATCGCCTCGCTGGCCGAGCCGCGGTTCGATTTCCTGCGCGCCAATCCCGACGTGCAGATCGCGGCGGAAAGCTGGGGGGATGCGGCCGGCCCTAACTTCTTCGTACACACGTCGCTGGAAGAGCAGCCCTGGCGAGATGGGCCGCTGGCGTTTCACCTGGCCCGCCTCTGGTCGGCGGTCTTGAGCACGTTGACCGTATGGGCCACATTCCGGCTCATGCGCACGGCGCTGCCGAAGCGACCGGCCGTGGCCCTGGCTGCGGCCGGGCTGCTGGCGTTCTTGCCCGAATTCGCGTTCATTGGAGGTTCGGCCAACAACGACAACCTGGCGGCGCTTTGCGGCGCGCTGGCGCTGTGGGGCGGCCTGGCCATATTCCGGGCGGCGAGTCACGCCGGCCGCGGCGCCAGTGCGAATGACACCTGCCAAGCGCCAGGCACTTCGGAAGTGCCTGGCGCTTGGCGGGATATAATCAGAGCCGGCTGGTGGACGCCGCTGGCGTTGGGTTTCGGACTGCTGGCCAAGGTCAGCACGGCTGCGCTATGGCCGATGGTAGCGGCCGCGATTCTGGCGGGCGTGTGGGTGGGTGAGGCGCAGGGAGCTGCGACCGGGCCTGACGGGCGGCGGGAGCAACCGGCTGATCCCCGAGGA
>VGOD01000303.1 GCA_016876015.1 Chloroflexota bacterium | reverse complement strand
CAACCGCGCCGATGTGTCAGTCATGCACACCGGGCTGGTCGTGGCGACCGCGGATGGCCGAGATCACCACGACTACTACCGCGACGAATCAGATAGTCCCCGGCCGGGTGGCGCGCACGGCCTCCACCAGGTAGGTCAGATAGCCGCGACGCTCCAGAAATTGGATCAGGTTCAGCACTTTGGCCACCTTGCTCGCGCCGCCGACGAGCTCCAGGCTGACCGGCTCGTCAATCCCGGCATCGTGCAGCATGGCCTGCACATCGGCGCACAGCACCTCCAACTCTTCCAGGCTGAACGCCTTGGTCATCGCCTCGCGCAGGCTGCGCGCATCCCCGGCCGCCCCGGCCGGTCTGGCGCGCAGGGCATGGGGCGCGGACGATGCAGGCTCAGCGCCCGTGGTGAAGCCGAAAGTGGCCGGTTCGGCCAGATTGCCGTCGGCATCGCGAAACGCGTTGCCTCTGCCAGGCTCGTTGATGGCGAACGAGATCAGGGCGTTGGCCGGCAGGAGCACACCGGGGTTGGCGCGCGTGACGGTGAACGTGCGGCCATCCGCCTGGAGGATGGGCGTAGCGCCGGTCAGACTGAAGGCGCTCTCTGGCGAGCTGATGCCGACGCCGGCCGGATCCATGTCGCGGTCGAACGTCAGGCGGATTTGCGCCAGGTCGCGGCGGACGCCCGTAGCGCCGTCGGCCGGATCGGTGGCCGCCAGCCGCGGCCGGCCGCCGGCCGGGCCGCGACGCCAGAAGAGATTGCCCTCTTCGGCGCGCAGATAGAGCACCGGCACACCCCAATCGCGTTCGTTGTCGTCCCCACGATTGAAGATCGCCAGGCGGCCCTCGGTCACGGCCGCATCTATGGTTTCGCCCGCGGCCAGCGCGCTGTAGAAGAAGCGTGTGAACGCCAGCGCATTGGCATCGCGAATCGTGTATTGCATGGCCACCACAGCGGGAATCCCCGCGCGAGTGAGGGCCGGCGCGACCCCGGTCCATGCGTTGACGCCGTCTCGCCGGCCGGCCTCGCACGCGCCCAGCACCGCCAGCCGCACCCCGCGGCCGGTCAGGGTCAGCGCCAGGCGGCGGGCGGAGAGGGGCGCGGCGCGGCGGTTTTCGCCCAGCAGCACCAAGGCGCCTTCCCCCTCCACACTGCCGAAAGCCGCGCCCATCTCGCCCTGGAAAACGCCATGCCCCGCGAAGTGGAAGATGTGGGTTGGCCGCACGAGCGCCTCTTGCAGCACGTCCACAGTCGCATCGCGATAGAACTCGGCGCGCAGGCCCGAGATTTCCGCCACCGCCCGGCCGATGTTGCGCTGTTCATCTTCCAGCCTGAGCGACGGATAGGCCGGATCGGCGGCGTTGGCCAGGAGCACGACCAGGCGCAGCGGCCCTGTGCCCACCGGCGTGAGCGTGCCCGGCCACTGGCTCTGCACCTCGTAGCGCGCCAGCGACACGCGGCGATCGAGGGCCAGGAAGCCGTCTGGCCCTTTCTGACCGGCGGGCGTATCGCGCCGCGCTACGTACGCGTATTCCCACGGCAAATCCGCCAGCGCGTAGGTGTCAATGCGCATCCGAATGCGCAGCCCTTCGTCGTCGTCCAGCCGGGCGCGGCTGAGCTCCAACAGCTCGCGCGCCCGTGGCGGAAAGAGGGCCGCGGCCAGCTCCTCACCCAGCGCGATCATCTCCGGCAACGTCAGCAGACGCCTCTCCAGTTGGCGCAGACGCCGGCCCAGGTCGGCAGCCAGAACTGAACGCTCCGCATCCGCCAGCCTCTGCTCGCCGGCCGGCGAATCAGCCACCCGCACACGAAAGGTCTGTTCGTCTCTGGCAACCTGGTAGTCGAAGAGCTCCAGGTCGAGGTTAAGGTATCTCATGTCATTCCCCCGCCAGGTTTTCCTCCACCACCGCACGAACGCCTGGCACGCGGTTGAGGATGCGCAGCCGCTGTGCGTCCACATAGTCGGCGCCGGCGAAGATGGCATAGGCCGCCAGCACGATGTAGGCGGCCGCCATCAACACCACCACCTGGGGCAGCGCTGCAACCGCCGCGCCGCCAAAGATCTTGAACCCCTGCAACGCACGATCAATCAGCCCGAGCTGGCGGGCGAAGCCGCTGCTCAGCGCATCCACACGCTCGATGGTGGTCGCGAACTTGTCCAGATCTGCCTGGCTGGCGCCGATGATGGCTTTCACCTGCGCTTCGGTCTTGGCGGTCTCGTAGAGCTTCGCCAGCAGTTGGCCGAACTGCTCGCCCTCGATCACCTCGGAGACCCAGGCGAGCACCTGCTGGGCTGCGGTCTGCGCCAGCGCCGGGCCGATCAGCGCCAGCAGCGAGCTGTAGGCGTTCAGCGCGAACTCGCGCACCAGGGTGTATAGGCGCGTAACCCGCTCGGCCACGCCCAACGCCTGTGCGATGTCCAGGCCCACCACGCCGGCCGCCTGCGCGACGTTCGTCAGCCCCATCGCGGCCAGCCCCAACACCGCGGTCTGGCTCGTCTTGGCCGCGCGGGTCTGGATCAGCGTCAGAGTATCTTCGACCGCCTGGAGCAGCTTGGCGCGGGCCGAAGGCAGATCGGTCAGGATAGTGACCGCGCGCTCGACTAGCTCGCGCGTGCGCGCCTCGCCCAACAGGATCGCCAGGGTATCCTCGACGGCCGGCAAGGCAGCGGCGCTGCGCTCGACGCCAATTTCGCGCGTCCTGGCGACGCCGGCCTCTTCATCTTCGGCCGCCTGTAGCAGATAGGCGCTGATCTGCAGATCGGTGACGGCCTGGGCCAGCAGCCGCGTGGCGGCCAGGCCGCGGGCGTCTGGGTCATTGGTCGCGACCTGCGCCGTGGCTGCCGCGGCCAACTCCTGCGCTACGGGCAACAGGTCAGCCGCCTGGTCGGCCGCCAGGGCGGGCGACTTGAGGTCACGTGCGCCGCGCTCGCCAATGGCGACTGGCTGCGACTGCAGCAACGCGCGCACGCCGCGCGCATAGACCTGGGCAGTATCGGTGTACGACGGGACAGTGGTCATGATGAGCCTCCTATCTGAATTCCTGCCGATTCATGCGGCGTGATACGCCTGGAGCAATGCGCTCCAGCCGCGATCTCTGGCAAACGCCAGGTCGCCATAGTAGCGCGAGATGTCGTTGCCGGGGATGGGCAGATAGATGCTGACGCCGCCGCACCGGGCGACCGCGGCCCCGCGGTGCGCTTCGGCGATCACAAAGCGGCCGGCGCCGGGCTGCAGTGCAGTCCAGAGATCAAGGGCCGCTTTTCTGAGGGTCTTGGTGGGCGCGGCGCGGCGCAACGGGTCGCTGAAGGCGTAGAGGTCGCGCAGGGTGTTGTGCCAGAACTTGGGCGCCTGGCGCTGCGCGCTCCACAGCAGATCGCGGGTTGCGATGCGCGATCGGTTCTTGCCGAGGCGCGAGGTCAGACCGTTGGCCAACCGGTCCAGCGGCGCCAGCGCGGCGTCCAGGGCCGACAGGTCGAACGCGGATTGGGTGATCGCGCCGGGATAGCCCATCGCGATGTAGGACTGGATGTAGGCGTTCACGATATGGGTCGTGAACTCTGGCGTCGGCAGATCGGGGGCGCCGGTCAGCCTGTCCAACACCGCCTCGTAGGGCCACCCTTCGTTCGGCTCCGACTCTTCAGAGGCGACGATGTAGTTGACGTAGGGTCGGGCCTGGTAGGCCACCTCCAGGTTGCTCATCAGGCAGGCATCCATGCCCAACAGCTCGATCTTCTTGCCGAGGGTCGTGGTCGCCTGGTCGAGCACCTTGCCAAGCTCGATCGTGTCGAGCGAATGGCCGCTGCCGTCGTCGGAACAGATGGCGCGCTCGGTGCTAGAGGGAAGCTCGAAGATGGTCTGAAGGGTCGTGCGGAAGAAGGCGCGACCGAGCGGCGTGGACGAACGCTCGGTAGCTTCGCGCTCGCTATAGCCGGCCGCGGCGGCGCTGCGTGCGATGCGATCCATCTCGGAAGGCGCCCAGCCGCCCCCGTGGTTCCAGAGCACCAGAGCGTACCGATCGGCCGGGTAGTTGCGGGCGGTCCATGCGATGAAGTCCGACAGCACTTGAGGATCGCCAGAGTCGGTCTCGCCCAACGATTCGATGCGCTCGTTGACGCCTCCTCGCTGGATCAGATACCGCTTCGTGCCGCGGCGGCCGGCGTTGTCGAATTCGACGACCACATTCACATCAGACGTCGAGCCGACCTTGCGCATCTCGGCCAGGTCGCTGTCGCCGGCGTCCGACAGGTTGTTGTCGCCGGCCATATACACCATGAACGTCCACTTTGCAGGCATCGGAGACCTCCTTGTGAGTTGTATGTGAGTTGTGGGACGGTACAATTTGAAGCGGTTGCAGGTTCTACTGGTCAGCTAAGCGCGGCGGTCGGCTATTGGCGCGCCTGCGAACCGGCCAGCCGGCGGATGCCGCGTCGTACTGGCCGTATCTTTTCAATAAGTGGGGGCCGACGGGGGTCGCAGACCCCCTGAAAGCAGGCTCGTAGGCGGTCTGTGACCGCCGTTTCCCCGGATTATTGAGAGGATACTACTGGCCGCGATCCGCGTATTATCTTATCCATGTAAAAGTACTATGGCGAATAAAGTGTTTACATGTTGCATTACTGGCTGGCTATTGTGCCAATTGACCACAACGAGCCTGTAGATGGTGCCTCTCCGACAGGCTGTAGAGGCTGAAAGATGCTTGTGGGGCGTGACTGGCCCAACAGCGCCGCCGCCCCCCCTGTCACATGGTGATCTTGTTGCCAGGATTCACCCCGTCACCCTGTCACCCCATCACCCCGTTACCTTGTCACCCCGTCACCCCGTCACCCCCAGCAGCCCGCTGGCGCACATCCTCGCGCTCCAGAGGCTTCTGTTTCACCAGCCGGAACAGATCGAAGTCTTTAGCGACGATCGTATTGGGGAACAGTGGAACGGCTTCTTCGAGGAGTTGCCGGCTGCTGTAGCGTCGCGAGACGTGGTGGAGCACCAGGTGTTTCACGCGGGCCTCGCGACCCAGCCAGGCGGCCTGCCGAGCGGTCAGGTGGCCGAAAGCCGCGGCGACCTCCTGCTCTTCTTCGGTGTAGGTGGCCTCGATCGCTAACAGGTCCGCGGCCTCGGCTTCGACCGCCAGGTTGTCCACCCGGCCGGCGTCTCCCACGAAGACCAGCTTCAGCCCGCGCACTTCCTCGCCCAGCACATCATCTGGCCGGATCAGCCGGCCGTCAGGCAGGGTCACGGGCCGGCCGGCCACCAGCTCGCGGCGGATCGGCCCGACGGGCACGTCCAACGCCGCGGCTTTGTCGGGCAGGAACGGCCGCCGCGCCTTCTCTTCGAAGCTGAACCCGAATGCGTCTGCGCCGCGGTGCTCCACCGGAAAGACGCGCAGACGAAAAACGTCATCCTCCATCAGCACGCCCGGAGCGATAACGTGGTAGCCGATCTTCATGCGCACCTCGCCTGCGCCGAAGACCACCCGCATCAACTCGCGGACGCGCTGCAGCGCCCACGCGCCGCCATAGATCTCCATTCCTTCCACCGCTTCCCAACGCCCGAAAGTCGAAGCCAGGCCGCCCAGCCCCAGGATGTGGTCCAGATGGCCGTGCGTCAAGAGGATGCGATCGAGCCGCTTGAAGCCCAAGCCGCTGCGCAGGATTTGCCGCTGCGTGCCCTCGCCGCAGTCAATCAGAAAACGATACTCGCGGTGTTGGATCAGGCTGGCCGGCAGCCCGCGCTGCACCGAGGGCGCAGAGGCCGAGGTGCCGAGGAAAACGAGTTCGAACATGCTGCGTCCTGCCGTCAGCGGCCGATCTGATTCAGCAGCCAGGGACCGAGCACGTTCATGGTTCCGGCGCCTGCATAGGCAAACAGCGTGAATTTGAGCGCCTTGCCGGCCCAACAAGCGATCAGGAACTGCCAGACAGGGATGCGCATGGCGCCTGAGATCATGCCGGCCATATCGAAGAGAGGGTTGGGAATGATGCCGAGGACGAACACGACCCAC
>VGOD01000302.1 GCA_016876015.1 Chloroflexota bacterium | reverse complement strand
CGCGCGTCGCGCCAGTTTGCACGCCTCGATCACATCATCGGCCGTGGCAGCATGGTGCGCCTCGGTGTGACCCACCACATGAACGATGTGCGGCCGCAGCGCCATCTGGAGATAGACGCTGGCCGCCAGGTGGGCGCGGGCCGCAGCGAGATCCAGGGGATAGCTCAACAGACCGGTGCGGGTTTGACGATAGATGCGAAAGGTTGGCTCGCTCCCTGCCTTCTCTCCTCTGCGAGAGGAGACGCCAGAAGGATGCGCAAGCGGCTCGATCAGTTCCAGTATCGCCAGCATCTTCGCCAGATCCATCGCGTCGGACGCGCCTGGCGGGCTGTTGAACATGAGCTGGGCGATGTAGTCGCGCACGCCAAAGGCGCGGGCGTTGTAGGCCGACAGATAGGCCGCAACCACGAAGATGACGTCAGGCGCATCGCGCATCCCCCAGTGATGCGGCTCGTTGAGTTCCACGGGGATACCGGCCCGGCCGTACCAGGCTATCAGCTCCTGGTGTTGGCGAATGGAGCCCTCCAGGTCCCACGGACCGCGGCCATCCATCTGGTTGAACCAGAAGAGCGGCACGGCCGCCCACGCGATCTGGATCGTGTCCACATACATCTCAGCCAGCCGCACGAAATCATCGGTGCCGGAATAGGTGCGCAGCAACGGATAGTTGCCGCGACGGCTGGCCGCGTAGAGGCTACGATAGTGATCTGCGCTGCGCACGGGCACGCCGCCCGCTCCTGTTCGCCGCGGGTCCTGTCGCTCTGGATGAAAAAAGTTCTCCTGGGCATCCTGATCAATGCCCAATGAGATCACGTCGAGCGCCCGCGCCTCCGCGATCTGTTCGATGCCCCCGCGGGTCGCCTCCATGGTGGGCAAACCGAAGTGGTGGCGCAGCAACGGGAAGGGCGATTTCCAGGCGATCCGCTCCACGGTCGTCTGCGGGAAATCGGCCGCTGTGGCCATGGCCAGCGACCGTCCTTTGAGATAGGCCCAGACTGCATCGGCCGGCTCGCTCCCGTCGAAAACCTGCTCGAAGAAGCCGATGGCGCGCGCCCGCTCCGCGATCGGGGGTGTCCCGCCAAAGGCGAAACGCACGCCGGCTGTGTGCAAGTCGTCGGCGGCCTCCGCAAAGTCGGCCAGCAGCCGCTCGCCGGTTTCCGGCGTCAGCCGATAGGAAACGCCAACCAGGTCCGCTCGCTCGCGGTGGGCAGCCTCCAGCAACGCATCCACAGGGACGGCCGGGCCCAGAAACACCGTCCGCCAGCCAGCCGCTTCAGCCAGCCGCAGGAAATTCATCACACCTGCGACATGCACACACTCGCCCAGCGCGCCAGCGACTACGGTTTTCTGAGCTGCCACGATCACACTCCTATACGTGCACGAAACGCGCCGCATCGAGGACGAACACCGTCGCGCTATACATCGGCATGCCAGCCTGCAGCGGCCGCGCTTCTTCCCGCAAACGACAGTTGGCCTGGATGATGCCCAACACATCATCCACCTTCTGGGCCTCCACGCCGACAAGCAGCGTCACATTGCCGCGGCGAAGGAAGCCGCCGGCTGTGTTGAGACGCGTCAGCCGGTAACCGGCCGCCAGGAGGCCGCCGGCCACCAGATCGGCGTCTTCGTTCTGCAGGATCGCCAGAACCATGTTCACTGCGGTTCCTCCTTCTGTGAGTTGAGACGCGTCGCCAGCCGCCGCGGCGAGCGGATATTGTTCGTCGGCGCTGGGAGGCGCGGCCCCACCTCGCAAGCGCAGAAATCGCTGGACAGGAAAGGCGAACACTACCGCGCCGCCGACCAGCACCTCCAGCGGCATGGGCGCGGCGAGCGAGATGCTGGCCGTTTCAACCTGGGGCAAAGCATTGACGAACGCCCTCCGCGTCCGACAGGTGGCGCGCAGCACCGCCAGCGCCTGTTCGATCTGCTCATCTGCAACGCCCATCAGGATCGTCGCGTTGCCGCGAGCGAGAAAAGTGCCCACGGAATTGATCCGAGTCAGCCGAAAGCCTTGTGCGACGAGGCGTTCCACCAACAGGTCTGCATCTTCGGCCTGTACGATGGCCCACAGCAGTTGCATATCGTCCCCTCCTGAACGTGAGCATACCTGCGCGTACTAAATGACGTTGTCGCCCGATCTACATTCGGAACTGCTGACCGGCTCTTGACAACAAAGAAATCCTTCGCTATAATACCATGGCATGAAGAGTTTTGTCAAGTTAGTCGTGCCGAAAGGAAACTCCGTAATGTCCTACTCCTCGCTGGCGGACGATGTGGGTCTGTTGTTGACTATCCGAGCCTTGCTCCCCTCTCTGAACGAACAGGAACAGAAGGTCGGGCAATATGTGTTGGATCACCCGGCCGAGGTCGTGCACCTGGCCATGAGCGACCTGGCCCAGCTTTCCTCGGCGAGCGACGCCACGATCTTCCGCTTCTGCAAGAAGGTAGGCGCGGATGGCTATGGGGACTTCAAGATTCGACTGGCTCAAGAGCTGGCCGGGATGCGCGCAGCGACCTATGATACCGTCGTGGCCGATGATACGCTGGATGCAGCCGTGCGCAAGGTCATTGCGGCCAATGTCAAGGCTCTCGAGGATACCCTTCGCATTCTCGACCTGGCGGCGCTGGAGCAGGCTGCCGACCTTCTGCTGAGAGCGCGGCGCGTAGACATCTATGGGTCGGGAGGCGCGGCCGTGGCCGCGTTGGAGTTGCAGTACAAACTGATTCGCGTGGGAGTGCGCGGTGTGGCGCACACCGACGCGGAGATGCAGGTCATCTCGGCCACCTTGCTGACCGCAGACGATGCGGCAGTCGGCATCTCGCATTCCGGGCAGTCACAAGACATCCTGCACGCGCTCGAAGCGGCCAAACAATCCGGCGCGACGACCATTGGGCTGACGAATCATCCCGCGTCGCCTCTCGCGCGGCTTGTGGACATCCGGCTGCACACGGCCGCGCAAGAGGCGTTGACGCATGGCTACCCTTTGGGTGCACGCACGGCCCAGGTGGCCGTGATTGATGCCCTCTACACTGCGATGGCGCTCAAGCGCCAGGAGGTAACCGAGGGCGCCCAGGCGCGCATCGCCAGGGTGCTCTACCGGCGGCTGGGGTGACGCACCGCCCAGCAGACTCTATCTCAAACCAGCACAAGGAGGAGTGTGAAGCTTTGGGGACTTCTTGACTCACCTGGTGCTTTCTGTGGCCGTTGCCTGGCTGGTGGCGCTGCTGATCCTCGGAGCGATCTTTCGCCGCGACCTGTTCCGCGCGCCGCAGCAGATCAAGGCGCTCCAAAAGCTGAACGAGCGTGACGCGCTGCATGATCCGACCGGCATGTACAAGATCCTGATCGTCCTGGCCGGTATCGTGCTTCTGTTTTTCTCACACGACGCCCTGCACCTGAAGCCCGCGGCCATCGCACTAGGCGGGGCGGCAGTCGCACTGGTTTGGGGTCAGCCTGATGTGGACGAGGCGCTCCGTCACGTAGAGTGGGGGGTGTTGCTTTTCTTCGCGGCGTTGTTCGTGACGACTGGCGGCCTGGAAGCGGCCGGGGTGCTGCACCGGCTGGCCGAGGCGATCGCTGGGCTGACACGCGCGAACCTGCTGGCGGCCAGCCTGGTCTTGCTTTGGGTGGCCGCTCTCGTCTCAGCTATTGTGGATAACATCCCGTTCACCATCGCGATGATCCCCATCATCAGCGATCTGGGCGGCCTGGGGGTCAATGTGCTCCCTCTCTGGTGGGCGCTGGCCCTCGGCGCGGGTTTTGGCGGCAATGGCACGCCCATCGGCGCGACGGCGAACGTGATCACGGTGGCCATGAGCACCCGCACCCGCACGCCGATCACTACGGGCATCTGGTTGCGCTCTGGCCTGCCGGTGATGGTCGCGACGTGCATTGTGGCCAGCGTCCTGTTCGTTCTGTTCTTCGGTCCGATGAAAACGCCGTAGGAATGCGTGAAAGCGAGTTCTGCGCTATAATAGCGGCTGCGGCCAGGACGCCATTAGAAACCATTCATACTCAAAGAGAGGAGGACACCATGTGGAACAGTCTGTGGAGCAACAAGGTGACGATCCGAGGCCTCGCTGTACCTTGGGGGGCCATCGCAGCGGCCTGCCTGGCGCTTGTCATCCTGGCGCTGGTGCTGATCGGGTCCGGCATCCACTCGAGTGCGGCCTACGCAGGAGTCTCGCGCGCTGACGCGGTCGGCGCGCAACTCACCGCCAAGCTAGACGAACAGTCGAAAGCAGTTGACGCGACCCTCAAGTCGCAGACCGATGCCGTGGGCGCCAAAGCAACCAAACTCGAAACCGACCTGGCCGCCTTGCGCAGCGAGCTGACCGCCGCGCTCGACAAACAACAAAAGGCCGATGCGGCCTTGCGCGGCGACCTGGACAAAGCTGCCGCGGCCAACAGCGACCTGGGAGCGAAGCTGGGAAAGCAGCAAGAGGAAACCACTGCGCTGCGCGCCGGACTGGAGAAGGCAACCGCCCAGGGCGCCGACCTGACAACTAAGCTCGGCAAGCAGCAAGAGGAAACCGCTGCGTTGCGAACCACCCTGGACAAGGCGCGAGCTGAGCAAGGCGACATGGCGACTCTGCTCGGCAAGCAACGTGATACCGACGCCGCTATCCAGACCGAGGCTCGTAAGCTGGGCGAGGCGGTAGTCAGACTGACCGGCGCGCGCGATCGCCTGCAACTAGAAGTCCTGCTGCTCAAGGCTTCAGGCCGGCTCCTGCGATCCAGTCTACACTTGAACAGCCAGAACCCAGGGCTGGCAAAACGCGACCTGGTGACGGCGATGGACGCCCTGGATGCGGCCAAGAGCCTGGCTGCCGAAGAGAAGCTGCGCGCCGCGATCGGCGAGTTCTACACAACCGTGGCCGAGCTGCGCCAAAGCATTGACGCTCAGGCCTATCCGATCACTACGCTGGAACTCCTGAGCGATAAGGTCGAAGAACTGATCGGGAAGTGAGCTATGACGAACACCGCTGAGGTTGTGGTGCGCACGTGGCGCGAGGATGAAATCACCGGCGTCGGCACATTCAGCACCCACAACCTCAGCGGTGACACCCTCTACGGCGCTGACATCGCTGTAGAGACCGACTCTCGCAAGCAAGGCATCTCCCGGCTGCTGTATGCGCAGCGCAAGAAACTGATGAAACGGTATAACCTGCGCCGCATGGTCGCGTATGGTCGCATTCCTGGCTATGCGAGGTATGCAGGCAAGATGACCGCAGACGAGTACGTGCAGGAGGTGGTGCGCGGCAAGATCAAGGACCCTACACTGAAAGCGCACCTCAGAGCTGGCTACCAGGTGAAGCGCGTAGTCCTGGATCTCATGCGCGATGGGCCCAGCCTCAACTACTGCACGCTGCTGGAGATGTCCAACCCCAACCACGGACCCGGAAAGCGCAAGATTGCAGCCGCGCCGTTGCGCCGCCCTGTGCGCAAGACCTGCGTCTGCGCGGCGCAGTATCGTATGCACCCCATCGCCTCTTGGGAAGAGCTGGAGCGCAGCGCAGAGTTCTTCGTCAGTACAGCCGACAAGTACTACTGCCACTTCGTCGTGCTGCCCGAGCTCTTCACCGCGCAGCTTTTCAACATCATGCCGCGTGAGTGGGATGTGCCGGTCGCGGCCCGCGAGCTGGCAGGCTACACCGACCGCGCGCTGCCCATCAGGATCATCTGCGCAGAATAAACCGGGCCGAGAGCCAGGCAGGACCCGCAGTTGGGGTCCGTCACGGGCGACCGAGGTCGCTGCCACCCCTGCGAAGTCGCCCTGCGGCGACTGAATTCAGCCGACGAAGCGCCTGTCCTGAGCTTGTCGAAGGATCGGCTTTGCGCTGGTTGCAGCGGTTTCTAACCGCCCGATAGCATTACTTGACCGACGTTCTAGATCTCAGCCAGCCGTTCCACGTGAGATGATGCATGGGTAAGCCCCGCAAGCCTCAGCTCCCCAAGACGTTGCGTTCGCAAGAGCGCACCCAACCTCAGCCC
>VGOD01000301.1 GCA_016876015.1 Chloroflexota bacterium | reverse complement strand
GAGGCGGTGGATCAGCTTTTCCGCCGGATTCCCGCCGAAGCCGCGCTGGTGACGCCGGACGGCGAGCGCCGCGTCCCCATCGAGACGTTGACGAAAGGCACGCGCGTGCGGGTGCGCCCCGGCGAGCATTTCCCGTCCGACGGCCTGGTCGCCGAGGGCCGCGGGGATGTGGACGAGAGCCTGCTGACCGGCGAGCCTGACCCCGTCACCCGCGGCCCCGGCGAGCGCGTCTTGGCGGGCACGGCCAATCTCGACGCCGCGTTCGACGTCATCACCACCGCGGTCGGCCCGGAGACCGTCGCCGGGCAGATCGGCAAGCTACTGCACGCCGCGCTCTGGCAGCGCGCGCCCGTCGAACGGCTGGCCGACCGCCTGGCCGCCTGGATGACCCCTGCCGCGGTGCTGCTGGCGCTGCTCACCTTCGCCTTCTGGGGTTGGCGCGCGGGGCCAGAGACCGGCCTGGTCAACGCGCTCTCGGTGCTGCTGATCGCCTGCCCCTGCGCACTCGGCATTGCCACTCCGCTGACCCTCTGGGTCGCGCTCGGCCGCGCCGCCGAGTCGGGCGTCATCCTGCGCAGCACCGCCGCGTTGGAGGGCCTGGCGAAGATCCGCCGCGCCTTCTTCGACAAGACCGGAACCCTCACCCGACAGCCGATCCGGTTGATGGAGGTGGCGATTGACGCACGTGGAGGGGATTGCTTCGGCCCAAACGACGGGCCTCGCAAAGACACTGAGAAAGATTTTCTCTCTCGCGTCCTCGCAGTCGAAACCCTTTCGGAGCATCCGCTGGCCCAGGCGGTTGTGGCGGGGATCCGGGATCGGGGATCAGGAGTCGGGGGGCAGGAGTCGGGAGTCAGCTTCCAGTTTCCCACCGCCAATTTCCGTGCGCTCCCCGGCCGCGGCGCAACCGCCAACGTGGACGGCAGCCAGATCTTCGTCGGCAGCCGCCAACTGATGGCCGAGCAGGGGTTGGCGCTGCTGGACGGGCTGGCGGAGCAAGCGGCCGCCTGGCAGGCGGCGGGGCTGTCGGTGGTCTACGCCGGCTGGGATGGCGCGGTGCGCGGCGCGCTGGCGTTGGGCGAGGCGGCGCGAGACGAGGCCGCGGCCGCGCTGGCCGAGATCGCGGCGCTCGGCATCGGCGTGACCGTGCTCACCGGCGACGATGCGGCCGCGGGCCGGCGGTGGCAGGCGCGTCTCGGTGTGCTGGTGCTGGCCGAGCCGCGGGCCGGCGGTGGCAGGCGCGTCTCGGTGTGCTGGTGCTGGCCGAGCAGCGCCCCGAAGACAAGCTGGCGCGGCTCCAGGCCGCGGGCGACGGCGTGCTGATGGTCGGCGACGGGATCAACGATGGCCCGGCGCTGGCCGCGGCCACCGTGGGCGTCGGCATGGTGGCCGGCGCCGATGTGGCGCAGTCGGCCTCCGAGGTGATCCTGCTCAACGACGACCTGCGCGCCATCCCGTGGCTGATCGGCCTAGCCCGGCAGGCGCTGGGCAAGGTGCGCCAGAACCTGATCTGGGCGTTCATCTACAACCTGATCGGCCTGGCGTTGGCCGTGACGGGACATCTGCAACCATCCATCGCCGCGCTGCTGATGGTGGCAAACAGCGCGCTGGTGACGTGGAATGGCCTGCGGCTGCGCAAAGCGATCGGGGACGCGTCGGACTTACCGTAAATGACACCACGCACCACCTATCTCCATCGTCGCGGCCTGCGCATCTTCGAGCGCGGCTGGACCGGGCTGGAGGGCTTCATCAACCGCCTGGCCGCAGCCGCCGAACCACTGCGCCCCTACAACCCGCTGTATCACCTGGGGCCCGCAGCCGCCGAACCACTGCGCCCCTACAACCCGCTGTATCACCTGGGGCTGCTGGTGATCTTCTTGCTGATCCTGCTGGCTGCGACCGGCATCGTGCTGCTGCTCCTCTACCGGCCCGGCATGGAGCACGCATTCGAGAGCGTCCAGGCCATCAGCAGCGGCTGGCTCGGTTCGATCATCCGCTCGGTACACCGCTACGCGTCCGGCGCACTGATCGTCATCGCATTCCTGCACGCGCTCAAAATGCTGCTCAGCGACCGCTTTTGGGGCAGCCGCACCCTGGCCTGGATCAGCGGATGGCTGCTGGTCATCCTGTTCTGGCTCACCGGCACCATGGGCTATTTTCTGGTCTGGGACAGCGCAGCGCAATGGCTCACAGAGTACGCGATGAACACCTTCGGCGGCGCGTTCGCGCTCTCCTTCTTGGGGCCGCAGGCCGCAGGCCGCACCTACAGCTTCTTTCTCATCATCCTCTTCCTGCATGCGTTCCTGCCGACGTTCGTCGTCATCGGCATCCTGGTGCATGTGCTGCGGCTCCAGCGACCGCGCTACTGGGCCCCGCGCTGGCTGATGATCGGCGCCACCGCGGTCTTGATCGTCCTGTCGGTGCTGTGGCCCGCGACGAGCAACCTGCCTGCCGACCTGCGCCGGTTGGCGCCTGTCGCACAGATTGATTGGTGGTATCTGGGCTTCCTGCCGCTCATTACGCGGCTGGGCAACCCGGCGTTTTGGGGCCTCTCGCTGGCGGCGTTGAGTCTGATCCCGGCGTTTTGGGGCCTCTCGCTGGCGGCGTTGAGTCTGATCATCGTGCTGCCGTGGCTATGGCGCGGCCGGCACCACGGCCCCTCGGCGGTGGATGCCGCGCGCTGCACCGGCTGCACCACTTGCGCCCGCGAATGCCCGTACAATGCCATCGAGATGGTCCCGCGCCGCGATGGTTCGCCACACGCGCAGTTGGCGTTGGTCAAAGGCCATCTCTGCACCGGCTGCGGCATCTGCGTGGCCGCGTGTCCCGAGGACGCCATCGCACTGGAGCGGCTGGAGATGGATGCGTTGCACAGCCAGGCGCGCAAGGCGTTGGCGCACGCGCGGGAAACGGGTGCAGCGCCGCTGTTGGTCTACGCCTGCGACCGGCACGTGGCGTTGGGGAGTTTTGACCTCACCCCCCAACCCCCTCTCCTGCAAGGAGAGGGGGAGCACCTCACCTCCCGACCCCCTCTCCTGTCAGGGGAGGGGGTGAATGGGGAGAGGTTACACCGCGGCGTCTCGCCCGGCATAGGCCTGGAGAGGTTACACCGCGGCGTCTCGCCCGGCATAGGCCAGCCAACGGTGGCCTGCGCGCTGCCGTGCATGGGCGCACTGCGTGCAGACGCCGTGGCCGAGGCGCTGGCGGCGGGCGCGGCCGACGTGCTGTTGGTCGCCTGCCCCGCGCACGATTGCGGCCATCGCGAAGGCTCGCGCCGGCTCACGGAACGACGCCATCACCGCAGCCTCCTGGAACAGCCCAGGGTCCGGCTGGTGGCGGCCGCGCCCGGCAGCGGCAGCGAGGTACTGGCGGCAGCCGGCCACGGTGTCGCCTCGCACGTGCCGGGCTCCGACGACCGCCGGCCAGCGACCGGTCGGCCGCTCGAAGCGCCCGGCACGGGACAACTCGCCCGCATGGAGGCTGCAGCGCGACCGCTGGTTGTCGGGCTGGCGCTGCTGGCGGTCCTGTTCGGTGCGTCCATCCTCGCCAACCGGCCCGCGTCCGCGATCACGCCGCAGCAGGCGCAGATCCGCATCGCCATCAACCACCACGGCCAGCTCCTGGCCAGGTCACGCGACCTGCCCCCGGACATCCTGGCGAAGCTGCCGCCAGGCGTAGATCCGGTCCTGGTGCTCGGCGGTGAACGCTTCCCGATACGGCTGCGATTGCACGTGGACGGCGAGCTCGTCCTGGAGCGCACCTATCGGCCCGGCGGCCTGCGCCGCGAAGGCTCGATCTACGGGTTGGAGACGTTCTGGCTGGCCCCCGGCGCGCATCAGGTCCAAATCAGCCTGATGGACGACGGCGCACACTGGCGCACGGTGTTCGACGATAGTATGATGATCGGCGTGGGGGAAGCAGCGACACTGGTGTACGAGCCGAACAGCAACGTTTTTGTGCGCTGGCGGTGAGGTGCGCTAAAATCCGCCACTATGTGACGAACGCTACGGAAGGCACGGCGCATCTGTGACACGCTATCACCGCATGTCGGGCGTCCGGCTGGGGACCGTCATCTGCCGAGGAAATGGAGCATGTTCGAGCGAGCCAACAAAACCGTCACCGTCTGGCTGTTCGTTGTTGTCGCGCTGGTGGCGCTCATGGTCGTGGTGGGCGGCTATGTGCGATTGGCCCGGGCGGGGCTCTCCATCGTCGAGTGGAACCCGGTCACCGGCGTGATCCCACCCCTGACCGAGGAGGCGTGGCACACGGAGTTCGCCAAGTACCAGCAAACGCCGGAGTTCCAGATCGTGAACCCGACCATGACGCTGGACGGCTACAAGCGCATCTTCTATCTGGAATGGGCGCATCGGCTGATCGCCCGGCTGGCGGGGCTGGTAGTGGTGCTGCCGCTGATCTACTTCCTGTGGCGCGGCATCATCCCCTGGCGCAGGTCGGGGATCTACCTGCTGATCGCCGCGTTGTTCGCTTTTCAGGGCTTCCTCGGCTGGTATATGGTCGCCAGTGGCCTGGTGGATCGGCCGCACGTCAGCCACTTCCGCCTGACGATCCATCTGCTCACGGCTCTGACGTTGCTCGGCCTGGCCCTGTGGACGGCGCTGGATCGGATCTACGGCGCCTCGGCCGCAGGCCGGCGCCGCGCGTCAGGGCCGGGGATCGGCGTGTTGGCGATCATCGTGCTCCAGATCGCTTACGGCGGGCTTGTGGCCGGGCTGGAGGCGGGGCACGTTTCCAACACATGGCCGCTGATGGCTGGCGCGCTCGTGCCGCCGGGCCTGCTCGCTGTGGCGGGATCGTGGCTGGAGAGCTTGCTGGAAGCCCCCATGACCGTGCACTTCGTCCATCGCTGGCTGGCGTTCGTCGTGCTGGCCGTCGCGCTCTGGTCCTATGTCCGCCACCCGGCCGGCGCCGGAAGCGTGGCGCGACAGGTGCGGGCGGCCGCGTTGCTCCTGGTGGCGGTCATCGCAGTGCAGATCGCATTGGGGATCGGCGTGGTCCTGTTCGGTGTGCCGATCTGGCTGGCGCTCTCCCATCAGGCGGTCGCATTGGCGATGTTCGTCGTTGCGGTCTATCTCAATCATCGCCTGGCCTCGACCGCAGGGAGCAAGGCATGACCGGAAGTTCGACGGCTCTCGTGACAGAAAAGCCACGCGTCGGCGCAGTGATCGTGGCCCTGTTCAAGCTGCGCATCGTCGCGCTGTTGTTGCTGGCCGCGCTGACCGGTGCATTCCTGGCGGCCGGCGGCCGACCGGGGTGGAGCGACGTGCTCGTCCTGCTCCTGGCCGGCACGGCCAGCGCCGGCGGCGCGTCGGCGCTGAACGAGTACTTCGAGCGCGATCGCGATGCGCTGATGCGCCGCACGGCGAAGCGTCGACCCCTGGCGACCGGCGCAATCCGCAATCCGCAGGTCGCGCTGGTCGCCGGCCTGGCCCTGGTCGCGGTCGCAGTGCTGGGCACGTTACCGTTCAATCCGGCGCTGGCCTTGTTCCTGTTTGCCGGCGCGTTCATCTACGCGGTCGTCTACACCCTATGGCTGAAGCCGCGCACCAGCCTCAACATCGTCATCGGCGGGCTGGCGGGGAGCTGCGCGGTGCTGAGCGGTTCGGCCGCTGTGGGGCGCTGGGACGACCCCGCCGCGCTGCTGCTGGCGCTGGCGCTCTTCTTCTGGACGCCGATTCACTTCTGGAGCCTCGCGCTGGTCTATCGGGAGGACTACGTCCAGGTAGGGATCCCCATGCTGACGACGCAGGCGGCCCCGCGCACGGCCGCGGCCTGGGCCCTGGCGCACGGGATCGGCACGAGCGCAGGGGTGCTGTTGTTGGCCCTCCCCGCGGGCCTGGGATTGCTTTACCTGGCGCCCGCCGCTGCGTTCACGGGGTTGCTGATCGCGCGGGGTGTGCGGCTGGTGCTGGCGCCGACGGCGCCGCGCGCCTGGCAGCTCTTCCACACCTCGAATCTCTTCCTGCTGGCGGTTCTGCTGGCGGCGTGTATCGCTTCGGCGGTATGGCTGCCCTGGCCGTGGTGAAGGGGGAGTTGAGTGCATCGCTACGCCGGCCTGCTGGAAGCCTATTGGGAG
>VGOD01000300.1 GCA_016876015.1 Chloroflexota bacterium | reverse complement strand
GTGGCGCAGAACAGCTTCCGGCGCATCCTGTCGTTCCACATCGTCAGCCAGATCGGCTACATGATCATGGGGCTGGGGCTCTTCACGCCGCTGGCACTGGCCGGCTCGATCTTCTACATCATGCACCACATCATCGTCAAAACCAACCTCTTCCTGATCAGCGGCGTGACGAGCCGTCTGGGCGGCACCGACTACCTGAAGAAGCTCGGTGGGGTCTACGCGGCCTATCCCGGCCTGGCGGTGCTGTTCCTGATCCCGGCCCTCTCGCTGGCCGGCATCCCGCCCCTCTCCGGTTTCTGGGCCAAGCTGGCGCTGATCATGGCCGGGCTGCGCGACCAACAGTACGCCATCGTGGCGGTCGCGCTGGGGGTCAGCCTGCTCACCCTCTTTTCCATGACCAAGATCTGGAACGAGGTCTTCTGGAAGCCCGCGCCGGCTGCCAAGCCAGAATCTTCGGAGAAACCAGGCCTGGAAATCGGGATGCTGCTGCCCGTCGTCATGCTGGCGCTGCTGACCGTGGTGATCGGTCTGACGGTCGGGTCGTTCTTCACGCTGGCGACCGCGGCGGCCGAGCAGTTGCTCGATCCGGCCACGTACATCCGGGCCGTGTTGGGAGGAGCGTAGCATGTTGCTGTTGAACGTCCTGCTGGCGCTGGCCTGGGTCGCGTTGACCGGGCAGTTCACGCCGACCAACCTGGCGTTCGGCTTTGTGCTTGGCTACGTGATGCTCTGGGTGGCGAAGCGCACGGAGAAGCGCCAGGGTTACTTCGGCAAAGTGTGGCAGGTGGTAAGCTTTGCGGCCTTCTTCCTCTGGGAGATGATCAAGGCTAACCTGCAAGTCACCTACTACATCCTGGCCCCGCATCGCAAGATGCGGCCGGGCGTGATCGCGGTGCCGCTGGACGTGCGCACCGACATCGAGATCACCCTGCTGGCGAACCTGATCACGCTGACGCCCGGCACTCTCAGCCTCGACGTGTCGGCTGACCGTCGCGTGATGTACATCCACTCCATGACGCTGGGGGATGAGACCGACAAGTTCCGGCGCCAGATCAAAGAGGGCTTCGAGCGGCGCGTGTTGGAGGTGCTGCGATGACGCTGGTGCAAGGGCTGGTGGTGTTCGTAGCCTTCCCGCTGCTGACCATCGCGGTGATCCTGGCTTTCGTGCGTCTGGTGCGCGGGCCATCGCTGCCCGACCGCGTCGTGGCGCTCGACCTGATCGCCACGCTGATGATCGGGATCATTGCAGTCTACGCCATTGCGACCGACGAGCCGGTGCTGCTCGACCTGGCGATCGTGCTGGCGCTGATCTCGTTCCTGGGCACCGTAGCGTTCGCCTACTACATCGAAAGAAGAGTCTAGCCATGACGGAAGTGGTTACGGGTATGCTGATTCTTGTAGGCGCCATCCTGATGTTCCTGGCGGGCCTGGGCATCACGCGCATGCCCGATCTGTTCCTGCGCATGTCGGCCACCACCAAGGTTGCAACCCTGGGGCTGGGCGCGGTGATGCTGGCGGTCGTCATCTACTTCGACGACCTGGTCGCAACCTCTCACGCGGTAGCAACCATCCTCTTCGTCTTCCTCAGCGCGCCGGTCGCGGCCCACATCATTGGCCGCGCCGCCTATTTCAGCAAAGTGCCGCTGTGGGAAGGAACCGTCACCGATCAATTGCGCGGCCACTACGACATCAAGACGCACCAACTGGAGTCCATCGAATTCCCCGACCTGGAGCAGCACTTGCCGGATGTCGAGATGCGCCGGTTCTCGCTGTCCGCCACGTCGCCGGTAGCCGGGCAGACGCTGGCCCAGATTGACCTGCGCCGGCGCTACGATGTAACGGTGCTGGCGATCCGGCGCAAGGCAGAGGTGCTTTCGAACCCTGACGGGGACGAGCATCTCTGCCCGGACGATGAGTTAATCATCATGGGCTTACCGGAGAAGCTGGACAAGGTCGGCGCTGTGTTTCGTTGATGCCTGCAGAGGCGGGTTTGGCCGCATAACGCCGAGACCGGGTGGGCCGCGCACAAGGAGATCATGCCGCATAGCGTCTCGGCGCACAGCCCGCCCTGGGGCCGGTCCAGGGGAAACCCGCCCCTACCCCACGCAAGGAGCGTTCTCAGGTGGATCCTCTGACACTGGTTCTTTTCATCATCGGCTTGGGTATCTTGATCATCGGCGCCGAGCTGCTGGTGCGCGGGGCGTCGCGGCTGGCGGTGGGCTTCGGCATCTCGCCGCTGGTCGTCGGGCTGACCGTCGTCGCCTTCGGCACCAGCTCGCCGGAGCTGGCGGTGAGCGTCGACGCGGCGCTTTCCGGCCAGGCCGACATCGCCCTGGGCAACGTGATCGGCAGCAACATCTTCAACGTGCTCTTCATCCTGGGCATCTCTGCGCTGATCGGCGCGCTGGTGGTGGCGCAGCAGCTTATCCGGCTGGATGTGCCGCTGATGATCGGCGTCTCGGTCGCGCTTCTGCTGTTGGGGCTGGACGGCAGGATCGGCCGGCTGGACGGCCTGCTGCTCTTCGCCGGCATCGTGGCCTACACGACTTTCGCCATCCGCCAGAGCCGCAAGGAGTCCGCCCCGGTGCAGGCCGAGTACGATCACGAGTTCGGGCAGGGCAAGCGCATGGGGCTGCGGCAGGCGCTGCTCAACATCGGGCTTGCGGTCGCCGGCCTGGCGCTGCTGGTGCTCGGCGCGCGCTGGCTGGTGGACGGCGCAGTGACCATCGCCAGGGCGTTGGGCCTCAGCGAGCTGATCATCGGCCTGACGATCATCGCGGCCGGCACCTCGCTGCCCGAAGTCGCCACCTCGATCATCGCCAGCATCCGCGGCGAGCGGGACATCGCGGTGGGCAACGTCGTGGGCAGCAACATCTTCAACATCCTGGCGGTGCTGGGGCTGACAGCCGTGGTCGCGCCGAACGGCGTGGCCGTCCAACAGGCGGCGCTGCGCTTCGACATCCCCTTCATGATCGCGGTCGCCGTCGCCTGCCTGCCGATCTTCTTCACCGGCTACCGCATCGCCCGCTGGGAGGGGGCGCTCTTTCTGGCTTACTACATCGCCTATACCCTCTACCTGATCCTCGACGCGACCGGGCATGGCGCGCTGCCGGCCTACAGCACGGTGCTGATCGAATTCGCCGCGCCGCTGACGGCGGTCACGCTGGCGCTGCTGGCGCTGCGCGCCTGGCGGACGGGCCGCACGCCGGCCAGACCCGCCGGCGCGGGCCGCGGATAATGCGGCCATACTCTGATCCAGGAGGTGGCTCCGATGACTGAGTTAGACTTGCGTAAGCAGTGGAAGCACCTGTACGCACCATCGGCCAAGAAGATCGAGTTGGTGGACGTACCGGAATTCAAGTTCGTGATGATTGACGGCCGCATCGAGCCGGGCGAAGCGCCGGGCACATCGCCGGGGTTCGCGGAGGCGATCGGCGCGCTCTACAGCGCGGCCTACACGCTGAAGTTCATGTCGAAGTTGCGCAAAGAGGACCCGATTGACTACCCGGTGATGGCGCTCGAAGGGCTATGGTGGGTAGAGGATGGGCGCTTCGACATAAACGTCAAGGATAACTGGGTCTACACGCTGCTGATCATGCAGCCCGACCACATCACGCCGGCCATGTTCGCCGAGGCGCTGGCGCAAGCGGCCAAGAAGAAGCCCAGCCCCGCGCTGGCCCGGCTGCGCCTCGAATCGTTCCGCGAGGGTCTCTGCGTCCAGACCATGCACCTCGGCCCCTACGCCACCGAGCCGGCGACCCTCGAGCGGATGCATGGCTGGGCGGCCGAAAACGGCTACCGCCTGACCGGCAAGCACCACGAGATCTACCTGGGCGACCCGCGCCGCGCCGACCCGGATGCCGCCGAGCGGATGAAGACGGTGCTGCGGCATGGGGTGGCGCGGTAGGATGGGTATTGCGCAATTTGCACGAGGATCATCCATGCATGATCGTAGCGTCCTCTTCTGTGTGCTCCTGCTAATCGTCGCCGGGGCGCTGAGCGGCTGCAGCAGCGGCCCGGCGGATGTCGAGCCGCCCGCCGCGGATGCGCCGACCGCGGTCGCACCGCTGCCGGCCGCCACCGCCATGATCGCCGATCTGGGCTTCCGGCCGGAAGTACACGGCTTCAACTTCGAGAACTATAGCGCCGAACCCAACGTGCAGAGCCTCACCGCGGTCGAGGTGCGCCGGCTGTTCGGCGACCAGGTCTGCGCCACGTTGAGCGGCGGCCGCTGCGTTCTCACGCCCCCCGGCCAGCAGTGGCTGGAGCAGATCAACGGCGACATGGCGGGCGGCCACTGCGAGGGGATGGCCGTGCTCAGCCTGCTCATGTACACCGATCACGTCACCGAAACCCTCTTCGGCGGTCGCAACGCCATTGACCTGGCGTTCGACAACCCAGCACTCCAGCGCGAGATCGCGTACTGGTGGGCCACTCAGGCCACCGCGCCCACCCTCGACCGCGTCATCAAGGCCGCGCCCAACGACATCCTGGCGCGCCTGAAGGAGATGGCGCCCGGCCGCGAGACCTACACCCTCGGCGTCTACAAACCCGACGGCAGCGACGGCCACGCGATCACGCCCTTCGCCCTCGCCGCCGAGGCGGACGGCCGCATGGCGATCCTGGTGTACGACAACAACTACCCCAAAGAGGTGCGCCGCGTGGTGGTGGACACCCAGGCCAACACCTGGAGCTACGAAGCCGCGGTCAACCCGCAGGCGCAGTCGGAGTTATACGAAGGGAACGCCGACACGCAGACCCTCGATCTGACGCCGACCTCGGCCCGGCTGACCCGGCAGACGTGCCCGTTCTGCGCGGGGGCGGCCAGCGGCAGGGCGAGCCGCGGGCTGGCGGCCCCCGCGCTGCGCTACAACCAGGTCTTTCTCGATGGCGACGGCCAGTTGCTGCTGCGTGACGACGGCGGCCGGCGGCTGGGCTACGTGGCTGGGCGGTGGGTCAACGAAATCCCCGGCGCCAAGATCGTCGGGCTCAAGACTGCGACGCCCCTGACAGATGACCCGGAGCCGACCTACTGGCTGCCGCAGGGGGTCAACGTCACGATCACGCTCGACGGCCGGCGCCTGGCCCGCGAGAGCGCCAGCGACCTGGTGCTGATCGGCCCCGGCTACAGCTTCGGCGTCGAGGGCATCTCGCTGGCGCCCGGCCAGGTGGACACCGTCCGCTTCGCGCCGGCTGCGGGGATGGTGACCTACGAGACCGCGCAACCCGAATCGCCGAACATCGTCATCGGCATCGAGCAGCCCGTGGCCGACTACTACTTCGAGCTGCAAGGCGCCGACCTGCGCGACGGCGGCTCGATCACCGTGGCGCTGGATGTGCTGGCCGGCGCCCTGGTCGTCAATGCCGGCAAACTGACCAACGCCGGCGCGTTCAACCTGGCCTTGTCCCGCTACGACGACGAGCGCGTGCAAGAATTCTATACGGACGAGCTGGCCCTGCCGGCCGGCGCGCAGCTCCGCATCCACTATGCGGCCTGGGGCGGCCAGGGGAGCGGCCTGGTGATCGAAGTGGACACGAACGGCGATGGGGTCGCGGACGAGGAATACACGGCCAGCGACAAGAACTGAGCTGCATCTTGCGTTATTGACAGGAGTTACGCAGTCGTTCAAGCGGAGGCATCCTGAGCGGAGGTCACGTCGTTTGTGACCGTAGTCGAAGGAGGCCGGAGCGTTCTTGGGACATGCCCGCACCCTTCGACTGCGTCCCGCCAAACGACAGCGGGACTCCGCTCAGGGTGCTTCGTTCGCTACTGCGTAACTCCTGATTATTGACAGGAGTTACGCTGTGGAGTCAAAAACCAGCCACGAATGACACGAATTGACACGAAAAGGGCTTTACAGGTGTCTGAATTCGTGAAATTCGTGCAATTCGTGGCTACTCCGAATGGCACTGCGTAACTCCTGTTATTGAGGAAGATATCCATGAAGAACGTATTATTGCCCCTCGGGGATGGAGCGCGCCGCGCGTGGTTGCGCCGTTCGCCGCCGCAGTCATTTTGGCGGTTGCCCCTGGCCGTGGTCGCCGTGCTGGCGCTGGCGAACCTGATCTGGTACAGCCTCGAAGTCTTCGAGGCCGCGGGCAAGTTCGTGCCGGAGATCCACGATG
>VGOD01000299.1 GCA_016876015.1 Chloroflexota bacterium | reverse complement strand
CATCTGACCGCGGTATCTGCTCGATAGCCTGGGGCAGTTACATGCCTGGCGCTTCGGAAGCGCCAGGCATGTGACTGCCGGCCCTTGCCTATGAAAGACGCGAAAGCGTCCGCCTGGTGGCCGCCTGGCGGACGCTTTCTTCTCGATAGGGCGAACGGCGTCAGTCCCGTCGCCAACCGCTCTTGCCTACTCCTCTTCGGTCTCCACTCGCTCACGCCTGGCCTGGGTGACCACCTGTTCAGCGATATGCGCAGGCACAGCCTCGTAGTGCGAAAGCTTCATGGTGTAGATGCCGCGGCCCTGCGTGATGGAACGCAGATCAATCGCATAACGCTGCATCTCTGCCAGGGGCGCCTGCGCGATGATGACCCCCTTGCCCCTGACCTGCTCCATGCCCTGCACCCGGCCGCGTCGCGTGTTCAGGTCGCTCATGATGTCGCCCATGTATTCCTCGGGCACGGTGATCTGCACCTCCATGACCGGTTCGAGCAACACAGGTCCGGCTGCCATGAAGATCTTCTTGAAGACCTCGCGGCCGGCGATCTGGAACGCGATATCCTTGGAGTCTACTGGATGCATCTTGCCGTCGTACACTTCGCAGCGCACATCCACTACCTGGCAGCCGGCCAGCGGCCCGCTAACCAAGACCTGCTTGATGCCCTTTTCGATGGAGGGGAAGAAGCTGTTAGAAATCGCGCCGCCGAACACGCGGCTGGTATCGTACTCGATGCCAGAGCCAGAGGGCAGCGGCCTGATCTCCATGTGCACCTCAGCGAATTGCCCCGCGCCGCCGGTCTGCTTCTTGTGGCGATAGGAATCCGCCGCGCTGCGAGTGACAGATTCGCGATACGGCACCCTGGGCACCGCTGTCGTGATGCCGACGCCGAACTTCGTCTCCATGCGGCGCACCGCCAGATCAATATGCACCTCGCCCATGCCAGCCAGCAGCGTCTCGTTTGTGCCGGGCTCGAAGCGCCAACGCAGGCTGGGGTCCTCCTCGGTGATCCGCGTGAGCGTGGGCCCCATTTTGGCCGAATCGGCCTTGGTCTTCGGGCTGACTGCCACCGAGAAGAGCGGTTCAGGATAGATCGGTTGCGGCAGCGCCAGCGGATTCGTCCTGTCGCACAGGGTGTCGTTGGTTGCCGTGCTGCTGAGTTTCGTCACGCCGCCGATGTCGCCGGCCGCCAACTGCTGAACCGGCAACTGCTCCTTGCCGCGCGGGACGAAGATCTGGCTGATGCGCTCTTCCACGCCACTGGGTAGGCTGTAGACCCGACCATCGCCGCGGAAGACGCCGGACATCACTCGGAAGAACGAAATCTTGCCGACGTAGGGATCGGCCACCGTCTTGTAGACGAAAACCGCCAGCGGTCCAGTCGAGTCGGCGGGAAGCGCCACTTCCGCACCGTCGGGCCGTTGCGCGGTCGGCACAGCCGCCTCAGCAGGATGGGGCATGAAGGCGACCAGCGCATTCAGCAGAGGCCGCACGCCGAGGTTGTTCAACGCGGAACCGCAGAACACGGGAATGATGTTGCCGCTGGTGATGCCCGCCCGCAAACCGCGGTTGATCTCTTCCGTCGTCAACTCTTCGCCGTCGAGATACTTCATGATCAGCTCGTCGTCCCCCTCGGCTGCTGCCTCGACGAGCTGGGTGCGCGCCTCCTCGACGGCGTCGGCCATCTCAGCCGGAATCTCAACGGGGTCCATCCCTTCGCCCAGGTAGGCTTTCATCCCGATCAGATCCACCACCCCGCGAAAGTCAGGCCCTTCGCCGATCGGCAACTGCGCGGGCACGATCGTGCCGCCAAAGACCTCGCGCGCCCGGCGTAGAGCCGCCTGGAAGCGCGCATTGTCGCGATCCATCTTGTTGACGAAGATCGCGCGCGGCAGGCTGCGCTCGCTCACGTAGCCCCAGCCGAGTTCTGTGCCCACTTCGACGCTGGCGACCGCGTCGAGCAGCACCAGGGCGGCATCACTGACCAGCACCGCGCCCTTGGTTTCGCCGACGAAGTCAATAAAGCCAGGCGTATCCAGCACGTTGATCTTGGCCTCATGCCATTCGCACGGCACGACCGATGTGCTGACTGAAATGCGACGCCGAATCGCCTCGTCATCCCAGTCCGCGACCGTCGAGCCATCTTCGACGCGGCCGCGACGGCTGATGGCGCCTGTGGCGAAAAGCATCGCCTCGGCCAGCGTTGTCTTGCCAGAGCTGCTATGGCCGATCAACGCGATGTTGCGCAGTTGGCTGGTTGAGTAGTTCGTCATCATCCCTCCTCGCAGAGCCTCCATAGGTAATCGTGCAGGACGGCTGCAAAAAGACTTCCGAAGTCAAGAGGACTTCGGAAGTCGGAAAAGTCACTCGATAGCTTGCCTGTCTATTGTACGCAAGAACCCACAAGCTGTCAAAGTCAACGATCCTGCGCGTGAACTATCTCAGGGCATCTGCTCATCGGGCACCACCCCCGGTCTTGTGTCCATAGCGGCCGTGGATTATAATGCTCTTACGTTGAAGCATGCAGCAGAAGATGGGTCAACGTCTCGAGGCAAAACGTCCATGGCTACATCCTCACCTCCGGCCACTCACCTGGTCTTTGTGCGTCACGGCCAATCTCTCTCCAATCGAGATGGCGCCGAAGCAGGCGCAGATGCCGGGCTGACGGCGCTTGGCTGGCTCCAGTCTCACGCGGTGGCGGCCTGGCTGGGACGCGCCCTGCAGGCGAATGCTGTCATCTCGAGCACCATGGTGCGCGCCAGACAAACCGCCGAGATCATCGGTCAACGACTGCATCTGCCGGTCGAGCTGCAACCTGGCCTGGAGGAGGCGGATCAACCCTACTGGAATGAGTTTCCACAGGCGCAGCCGGCCGCGCCGCTGGCGCTATGGGATGCGGCCTGGCATCCCACGGCCGAAAGCGCGCCAACCTACACCGCGTTTCGGGCGCGCCTGCGCCAGGCGATGGATGCCATTCTGCAAGCCCACGCCGACCAAACGGTGGTCATCGTGTCACATGGCGGCGCCATCGCCACCATCATCCGAAGCCTGTTCGGCGGCCACCAGGTGCCGATCTTCACCGAAAACACGGGGATCACGCACCTGGCCTGGCAGGAAGGACGCTGGCGGCTGATTGCGCACAACGCGCAGGCGCACCTGGAAGCCGTGACTCCGCGAACTCCCACGTCGCGGATCGGCGACGCAGGGACGCCGGCCGAAGCGCTTTCTCCCTACCCGTGGGCTGGCGACGCGCATATGCAGGCGATCGTCAGCCATTACGACCGCGTCGCCGGTGCGCCCCCTGTGGAACCGCCCATCCTCAGCGCAAAGGAGCTGCGCGCATTAGTCAACCTGGTCTCGCCTCGCCCGGGGGCCCGGGTCTTAGAGGCAGGCGCCGGAACCGGGGCGATCGCGCTAGCCTTTGCGCCGCACGCCGCTGAAGTGATCGGCGTGGACATCTCGCCGGCCATGCTGGAACGCGCCGAGCAGGCGCGGGTCGCTCGTAAAGCTACCAACGTCTACTTCCGTTGGGCGGACGCCGCCGATCTGCCATTCAGCGACGGGAGCTTCGACCTGGTGGTCTCGCGCAACCTGCTGAACTACGTGTCCGAGCCCGCGGCCCTGCTGACGGGCTTCGGTCGTGTACTCCGTCCCAACGGCCGGCTGCTGATGGATGAAATCATCGGCAGCGACGATCCGGTCAAGCGCGCCACGCACGAGACAATCGAAATCCGCCGCAATCCGGCCTTCATCAAGGTGCACAGCAAGGCCGAAATCGAAAACCTGCTCGTGCGCGCGGGCTTTCGCGTCGAGAAAGCCGAGACGCCTGAGAACACGCGTGAGCTCACAGAATGGCTGGAGCGAGCCGCGGCCGACGAGGCGACGCGCGTCGCGGTCCGAACCATGATCGAGGCCAGCGCAGGGACCAATGCGGCCGGGCTGCGCTCCAAACTCGGACGAGATGGGACGATCACCTTCATCCAGCGCAGATTGCGACTGGCGGCGGTCAAGGGCAGTTAGGGGCTGGCGATTTGTCCGATTCCTAGCGCGGCAGCAGGTCTCGCAATGCCCGCCAGAGACGCTGTAGGGGCGAAAGGCCGGCGTCTGCAGGCGCATCCACCGGTGCGCCTGGTTGAGCCGGCAGGATCGGCGTGGCGCCGCCGCGCAGCGCAGGCCGTGATAATGCCGGAGGGGTGGGCGTCGAGTTCGGGCTGGCAGCCGCCGTGGAGGGCGGCATTGGGGAGAGCAGCATGACGCCAGGACGACCGATGGCCGCCTCGGGGGTCGGCGTGTCGTCCCTGACCGCCGACGCAGTCGGCGTTGGGCTGGCGCCTTCACTGCCGATACGCGGCGTCATGCGCGGGGTCGGCGTCGTGATGATGGGCGTCAGAGGCGTGGGCAACAGCGAGACGGTGGGCGCAGGCGCGCCGGGGGCTGAAACGGATGCCCACGAGGTCCCGAGGGGAACTGGCTGGCGCGTCGGCCAGGGGGTGGGCGGAACAGGTGTGACGGCTGGCGTGGGCGTCGGCTTGCTGATGGATAACTCGCCTGGCGCCACCGAGAACGGCGTGGGCGGACGCGGCGGCCCCGCAGCCACAGCATCGGACGGATCGGCTAGCACCGTCACGCCATCCAGAGGCCGATCCATGCCCCAAAGCTGACCCACCTCGAAGCTCACATCCACCACCCAGTTGCGACCGAGGAGCGTGGGGATATCTTCCCAATGCGCGCAGTCAATCACCAGGAACGGCCCAACGCGCTCGCCGGCCGGCGGCGCCAGCCACACCTTGCGACCGATGTCGCCCGCGCGCAACAGAGCGACTGCGCCGACACACTCTGGGCAGACGGGCAGTTGTCCTTGCGCCTCGCGATACGCCTGCACGTGCTCCATCATGCCGGCCGAGTAGAACGTCGCAAGACCTGTCTGCGGCAAGGGGGTGCGATCCCAGTAACCTGGCGTCGGGTTGTCAGCCTGGGGCAAAGGCGCAAGCGCAAGCCGCCAGATGATCAGCGCCACAAAGAACACCTTCACGCTAGATCAGACCTCCCTGTTCCATCCGTTCGCTCAGACCCGGTAGAGGGGCTCGATGTCGGCCAGGATGGCGTCCAGTTCCGCGCGATCCTGGTCATCCAACTCCTTGCCCGGCGTGCGACAGGCCCGGCAAGAGATTGCCCCACGGCGGTAGAGCACCTCCTTGTAGAGCGCCACGCCGTACAGCCGCTCATAGTTGATCAGCGGCAGCACCCGGTTGAAGCGGGCCCGTGCGCTCGCCTCATCTCCAGCCTCCAGCAGGTCCCAAACTGCCTGGAGCAGATCGGTCGTCTGGCAAGCAGGCATATTGCCCACCGAGCCGCGACGATACTCATCGAGCAGATATTGGCCTGCCTGGCCCCCGAAGACCCCCTTGCAATGCTCGCCGGCCGCCGCGATGGTGCGGCTCACCATACGCGGCGAGGGAACGGTTTCCTCCTTGATGTATTCCACGTGCGGCAGCTCGCGGCACATACGTCCCAACAGTTCGGGGCTCATCGGTGTGCCCACCGGCCCAACGTAGTTCTGGATCATGATGGGGATGTCGAGGGCGGCTGATAGCGCCTTGTAGTATTGGTAGCACCCCTCGGCATCAGGGTGCATGACGTGCGGCGGCATGGACATGACGCACGCCGCGCCGATCTGTTGCGCATGGCGGCTCAGCGCGACGGCAGGCAGCGCGTGACCGCCGGTCGTCGCCGCGACGACGGGCGTCTGCCCGGCCGCCTCGCCCACGACGATCTCGATCCAGCGTTTCCGTTCGTCGTCGGAAAGAGTGGAGAACTCGCTGGCGTTGGCCGGGCCGACGAGTCCGCGTGCGCCGGCCTCGATGCAGAAACGCACAACGCGACACAAGCCGTCTTCGTCGAGCTCGTAGGTTTGCGTAAACGGTGTGACAACGATGGGAAAGATACCACGCCACTGCGTACCCATGTGAATCCCTCCGGTGTTTGAGTGAGCGTCCACATTATACCACGATCCTGCTGCTTGCTCGCAACGACGACCGAGACCGTCACGAGTTTGGGACATGCTCTTGCGGGATAGGCCAGACGATGCTCAGACCGGCACAGATGGTGGTCATGGGCAAGCGGCTGACATCATACCCGGTCAACTGCAGCGGACACTTGCCCCG
>VGOD01000298.1 GCA_016876015.1 Chloroflexota bacterium | reverse complement strand
CGTACCATCATCCGTGTCTGGCTCATCCGTGGCATCCGTACCATCATCCGTGTCTGGCTCATCCGTGGCATCCGTACCATCATCCGTGTCTGGCTCATCCGTGGCATCCATACCATCATCCGTGTCTGGCTCCTCTCCCCTCGTCATCGGCCTCGACTGCAGCACCACCGCCTGCAAGGCCATCGCCTGGGACCTGACCGGCGCGGCGGTCGCCCAGGCGCGCCGCAGCCTGGCGCTGCTCACCCCGCGACCCGGCTGGCACGAGCAGCGCGCCGACGACTGGTGGACTGCGGCCGCCGAAGCGTTGCGCGAAGTCGCCGGCCAGGTAAGCGCAAGCCGGCTGGCGGCTCTGAGCATTGCGCACCAGCGCGAGACCTTCGTCCCGGTGGACGCCGGCGGCCGGCCGGTGCGCAACGCCATCGTCTGGATGGATGCGCGCGCGGCCGGCCTCCTGCCGCAGCTCGCCGCGGCAATCGGCGCCGAACGCTTCCATCAGATCACCGGCAAGCCCCTTTCTGGCAACCTGTCGGTCGCCAAGATCGCCTGGCTGCGAGAACACGAGGCAGAGACGTTCGGCCATACCCACAGCTTCCTCGACGCCCACGCCTTCCTCATCCAGCGCCTGACCGGACGCCGCTGCACGGGCTGGGGCAGCGCCGACCCGATGGGACTCTTCGACATGGCGCAGCGCGGGTGGGCTGACGAGATCCTGGCGGCCGTCGGCGTGCGGCCTGCGCAGATGCCAGAACTCCGGCCGCCAGCCGCGATCATCGGCGGGGTGACGCGTGAAGCCAGCGCAGCCTGCGGCCTGCCGTCCGGCCTGCCCGTGGTATGCGGGCTGGGCGACGGGCAGGCCGCAGGCCTGGGCGCAAACATCACCGGCCGCGGCCGGGCCTACCTGAACCTGGGCACCGCGGTCGTAGCGGGGACCCACGCGGAGAGCTACCGGGTTGACCGTGCGTTCCGCGCCACATGCAGCGGCATCCCCGGCGCATTTCTCCTGGAGACGGTGCTGCTGGGCGGAACCTACACGACCAACTGGTTCTGCGAACGCTTCGGCGGAACTGCCGAGGAGCTCGACGCCGCGGTCGCTGGGCTGCCGGCCGGCTCAGAGGGATTGCTCCTGGTTCCCTACTGGAACAGCGCGATGAACCCGTACTGGGACGCGGCTGCCAGCGGCATCGTCGTCGGCTGGCGCGGCGCGCATGACCGGCGACACCTCTACCGCGCCATCCTGGAGGGCATCGCCTTCGAGCAACGGCTGCACACCGAAGGGGTCGAGGCCGCGACAGGCGAGCAGATCGCCGGCTTCACGGCGATGGGCGGCGGCAGCCGCAGCGCGCTGTGGTGTCAGTTGATCGCAGACGTAACAGGCAAGGTGGTGCAACGCTGCGCCACGCCAGATGCCAGCGCCCTGGGCGCGGGCATCCTGGCGGCCGCTGGCAGCGGGCTCTACCCGAACGTGGCCGCGGCCGCGGCCGCCATGACGCGGCTCGAACCATCGGTCTTCACGCCGCATGCCGAACGTCACGCGGCCTACAGCCTGCTGTACGAAGACGTCTACCGGCGTCTGTTTCCCGAGCTGCAGCCGGCCCTCCAGCGGCTGGCCGATCTCCGAACGAACCTGCCACCGACGGTATCCAATCAAAGCGGTGAACTGGACACAAATCCCTAACGATGGTACACTCTCGGCGTCGGTATCCAAGAACGAAGAAAACCCCTCATCATGTCCAACAACTTCCTTTCCCATCTCTTCAGATTCTGGCTGCGCACCGGCGGGCTGATCGGGTTGGCCGTCAGACGCATCTTCTATCGCCCTGGGCTGTCTACCCTTGCGCTGCTCGCGGTCGCGCTCGCGGTCGGCCTGGTCACCAGCACCGGCTTCTTCTCCCAGGCCGTAGATCGCCAGGTGCTCCTGCAAGAACTGGCGCAGATGAGCAAGACCACCGGCCGGCCGCCCTTCTCCATGCGCATCTACACGATCCCAGACTCCCAGGCGCCCCTCTCCCTGGAAGCGGCCGACAGACTCACGAAACACGTCGGCGGGACCATGACAGGCGAAATCGGGTTGCCCCTGCTCTACACCCATCTCGAGGTCGAGAGCGGCGGCCTGATGATCCAATCGCGCGTGGGCGAAGCCCGCGTCGCCGGACAGAGTGGCTTCTTGGGCAACGTCAACCTGGCCTACATCGAGGGGGTGGCAGACAAACTCGATATCGTGGGCGATCCGCTGACCGGCGAACGTTCGGTCGACCTGCTCGATGTGTGGGTATACCATGAGTTCGGGGCCAAAGCCGGCATGAATGTCGGCGACGCCTATAACCTGGGCGTCACCGTGGTATCCGAGCCGCTCCCCATCCGGGTGCGCGGCTTCTGGAAACCGCTCAACCACCGCGACCCCTACTGGTTCACAGACCCTGACCTGGCGCTGCGCGATGTGATGATCGTCCGCTATCAGGATTATGTCGAGCGGGTCGAGCCGATGATCCCATCCAAGACGCGCTTCGCGGCCTGGCACGTCATGCTCGACGAAACCTCGCTCGTGCCTGCGCGCTCGGCCGCCTATCTGCGCGGCTTCGAGCGCGCGATGATCGTCATCGGCCAATATCTGCCGGGCGCCAAACTGGACGTCTCCCCCATCAAGCCGCTGGACAACTTCGTGCAGCGCAACCGCACGCTCACCATCCTGCTGCTCGGCTTCAATCTGCCCTCGCTCGGCTTTCTGCTCTACTTCCTGGTGCTCACATCGGTCATCGTCGCCCAGTGGCAGCACCGCGAGACCGCGCTGCTGGTCAGCCGTGGGATGGGCCGCGGGTCGGTCGTGGCGTTGACGCTGGTCGAGGAATTGGTATTGTTCGTCGTGGGCGCGCCGTTGGGCGTTGGACTGGGCGTGTTGATCGCCCGGCTGATGGGTCAAACCGCCAGCTTCATGGCCTTTGCCAGCCGGCCGCCGATGCCGGTCTCGCTGCAGGGGCTGAATCTGCCATTGATCGCCGGCGCACTGGCCGCGACCTTGCTGGCTCGCCTGTGGCCGGCGTGGAGCAGCAGCCGGCGCAGCGTGGTGGAGCAGGAACGCGAACAGGCGCGGCCGCTGCGCAATCCCTTCTGGTATCGCTACTACATTGACCTGATCCTCGTGTTGCCGACCCTCTATGCCTACGACCAGTTGCGCAAGTACGGCTCGCTTGCCATGTTGGTCAACGACCGACCCGCGGACCTCTATCGCGATCCGCTGCTGGTGCTGGTGCCAGCGCTCTTCATTCTCACCGCGTCGTTGCTTGCCATGCGCTTCTTCCCGCTGATCGTGAGCCTGCTGGACAAGATCGCCAACCTGATCCCCTGGATCGTGCCGCACCTGGCGCTCCGCCAGCTTGGCCGGCAGACACAGAGCTACATCAATCCGCTGCTGCTGATCATGATCTCCCTCGGCCTGGGAATCTACACCTTTGCCCTGGCCGCCAGCCTGGATCAGTGGCTGGTAGATCGCATGTACTATCGGGCGGGGACCCATCTCAGCTTTCAGCCCCTCCCCTTGCGGACCGGGGAGAGCGGTTCGTCGTCCGGCTCGGGCGAGCAGTGGGCGCTGCCGATCCAAGACTTTCTCGGCTTGCCGGGCGTCGCCAGCGGCACGCGCGTGGGCGACTATCGCGTGCGCACGACCCTGAGCGGGAATCGTCCTGTGAACGCCCGGCTGCTCGGCGTCGAACGCGCGGTCTTCCCGCAGGTGGCCTGGTTTCGCCGCGACCTGGCCAGCGAATCGTTGGGCGCGCTCATGAACCGCCTGGCTGCGCGGCAGGATGCGGTGCTGGTGTCAGAAGAGATGCTGGCGGCCGGGCAACTACGGATCGGCGATCCACTGCAGGTGCAGCTCTCGTTGCCCGAACGGGGCGCAGTGCCCGTCAAGTTCACCGTCGTCGGGACGTACAAATACTTCCCCACCGTGTACGCCGATCAGCCCACAGCCATTGCCAACCTGGACTACCTCTTCTCGTTGGCTGGCGGGCCGATGCAACACAGCATCTGGCTGCGGCTCCGGCCAGAGGCAAGCGGCGAAGCTGTGCTCCAGGCGCTGCGCAGCATGGGCATCGAAGGCGGCAACCCACGCGACGCCGAGGCCATGATCTCCGAGGAACAAGCCAAAACCGAACGGGTAGGAGTCTTCGGCACGCTGACGGTCGGCTTCCTGGCCGCGTCCGCAATGGCCCTGGCCGGGCTGCTGATCAACACCTACGCCTCGCTCAACGAGCGACTCCACCGCTTCGCTGTGCTCCATGCCATGGGCGTGCGCCGCCGGCAAATCCTCGGCCAGGTGTTGCTGGAATACTTCTTCCTGACAGCCTACGGCGCGGCCGGCGGCGCGTTCATCGGCGCCACCGCCGCGCGCATGTTCTCGCCCTTCTTCCGCGTGACGGGCGTCAAAGAACTGCCGCTGCCCCCGCTGCTGCCGGTCGTGCCCGAAGACCTCATCACGCAGATGGCGATCCTCTTCGCCGGCGTGATGGTGATCCTGGAAATGGCGGTCATCTCCTTCGCGCTCATCCGCCGGCTTGCCCGGCTGCTGACCTTGCGGGGCCAGGTCTGACAACTGCAAAAAAGGACCTTCGAGGTCCTGGCGACCTCGAAGGTCTTGATGGCTGGGCCACACAGCTCCTACCCCGCCAACACCTGCCGGCTGCGACCGCCCCCCTCGTCCGGGCCGACCGCTCCCATCTCCTCCAATTGCTCCATCAGCCGGGCGGCGCGCGGAAATCCGATGCGCAGTTGGCGCTGCAAGAGCGATGTGGAGACGGTCTGCTTGGATTGCAGGAACTGGAGCGCCTTCTCCAGCAGGTCGTCCTTGTCTGCCATCTGATCCACCATGCCTGTCCAGGGCGGAACCGCCGCCTCAGCCGGGTCATCCTCCTCGCGGTGCGCCTTCCAAAAGCCCACGATCTCCTCGATCTCGCGGTCCGAGACAAAACAGCCCTGGATGCGCGATAGCTTGGCGGAATCGGGCGCCATGAAGAGCATATCCCCGCGGCCCAACAGTTTCTCCGCGCCGGGCGTGTCCAGGATCACCCGGCTGTCAATCTGCGTCGTCACCGCGAAGGCGATGCGCGCGGGGAAATTGGCCTTGATGAGTCCGGTGATCACGTCTACGCTCGGCCGCTGCGTGGCCAACACCAGATGAATGCCCGTGGCGCGCGACATCTGGGCCAGCCTGCAAAGCTGGCGCTCCACATCATACACGGCCGTCATCATCAGATCGGCCAGCTCGTCAATGACCAGCACCAGGTAGGGCAGCGGCGTCTGCGTCTTGGACCGGCCGGCCTTGCGGTTGTACTCCGCGATGTTGCGCACGCCGCTGTCCGCAAAAAGCCGATAGCGATCATCCATTTGCAACATCAGCCAGGCCAGCGCGCCGGGCGTTTGAGAAACGTCGGTGATGACGGGGCCGAGCAGATGGGGAATGCCGTTGTAGCCCGGCAGCTCGACCATCTTGGGGTCTACCATCAGAAAGCGCACCGTCTCCGACGAGTTGTTCATCAGCAGGCTGCACACTATGGCATTGATGCAGACCGACTTGCCCGCGCCGGTGGCGCCGGCGATCAACAGATGTGGCAGCCTGGTCAGATCGGTGACCACCGGGTCGCCAGCCACATCGCGGCCCAAGGCCACGGCCAGCGGTGTGCGGGTCCGGGCGAACTCACGGGATTCCAGGATGCTGCGCAGCGAGACGAACGTCTTGACAGTATTGGGGATCTCCACGCCAACATAAGGCCGGCCTGGAACCGGCGCCTCGATCCGAATCGAAGCGGCCGCCAGCGCCAGCGCCAGATCGTTGCTGAGCCGTTGGATGCTATGCACCGACACGCGACGCCGCAGCACTTCGCCGTTGCGCAGCTCCTTGACGATCTCGCCGGGCACTAATCCGAACTGCGTGACCCGCGGTCCCTCCTTGATGCTAACGACTTCCACCGGCACGCCGAATTCCGCCAGCGTCTGCTTAAGGAGTTGGGCCCGCTCGCGCACATCGGCGTTGCCGCCGACCGTTCCTTCATCGGGTTTAAGGAGCTCGAGCGGCGGCAGTGAGCTGGGCCGCGGCTTGCGCGCTGCATCGCGCGGCGCGGCCCTGGCAGGAGCGCCTTGCTGCGCTGTCTTGGCCGGCCGCGGCTCGGCCGCCCGGCCGGCCGGCGGGGCCGGGCG
>VGOD01000297.1 GCA_016876015.1 Chloroflexota bacterium | reverse complement strand
GTGTATTCGTCGGCGTGTTGGTCGGCGTCGGTGTAGGAGTCGCCTGCACTGTGACGACTGCGTCATCAGTGCTGGTGACCGGCCCCCCGATGGGCGGCTGGCCTGTGACAGTCACGATGTTCGTGAACCCGACCGTAACGTTGCTGCGCGAGCAGGCGTAGCTCGTGCTTGCGTTCGGCGCCAGGCTTGCGATCACCGTGGCGCAATTGGGCGCGAGTGGATCCACGGCCGTGACATTGGTCAGCGTGATGTCGCCGGTGTTCGTGATGGCGATCGTGAAGTTGGCCGTACCGCCGCTCGCCACCTGCTGCAAGTCAGGCGTCTTGATGACCACGATGGACGGGTTGATCAGTTGCACCTGGGCCGTATCGGTGCTCGTCACCGGCGTACCCACCGGCGGCTGACCGGAACCGGTCGCCACGTTAGTGAAGCTCTGCGTGACGGGGCTGAGCGTGCAGGTGTAGCTGGTACCCTGGCCCGGATTCAGCGTGCCCAGGTTGGGCCGCACGCAATTCGGCGCCAGCGGATCAGCCACGCTGACGTTGGTCAGCGTCACGTCGCCGGTGTTCGTCACCGCGATGGTGAATGTCACTGTGTCGCCGCTGCGCGCCAACTGCAAGTCCGGCGTCTTGATAACCAGGATGGACGGGCCGATTACCAACACCTGTGCATTGTCGCTAGAGCTCACGCGCGGGCCAACCGGCGGCTGGCCGCTGCCCGTCGCGACATTGGTGAACTGCGAAGTAACGTTGCTCACCGTACAGGTGTAGCTCGTGCTTTGGCCTGGATTCAGCGAGCCCAGGTTGGCCCGCACGCAGTCCGGCGCCAGCGGATCAGCCACACTGACGTTCGTCAGCGTCACATCCCCGGAGTTGGTCACGGTGATGGTGAAGGTCGCCGTGCCCCCGCTCAATACGTATTGCAGGTCCGGCGTCTTGGTGATGACGATAGCCGGGTTGATAACGTCTACCCTGGCTGTGTCGGTGACGGTGATCGGCGGGCCGACCGGCGGCATGACTGTGCCGGTCGCCACGTTGGTGAAGCTCACCGTCACATTGCTGAGCGTGCAGAGATAGCTCGTGGTCGCGCCGACCGGCAAAGACGGGATCGTGTTGGCGCAGTTCGGCGCTTGGGGATCGGCGACCGCGACGTTGGTCAGGTCCTGCGCGCCCGTGTTGGTCACCGCGATGCTGAAGGTGACGGTCGAGCCGGCCACCACCGTCTGCTGATCCGGGGTCTTGGCGATCTGCAGCCCGGCCGCGCGAATATAGCCGAAGTCGGCGGTCGGGTTGGTCCCGCCCGCGGGCAGGACGACCTGGTACGGCTGTAGCTTGTTGTTGTTGTCCTGCGTCTGGCTCGCCGGGTAGGTCGTCGGGAAGTAACCCGCCAGGATGCCGGCCTGATCGGTGACGGTGACAGTGTAGGTTCCCGCGGGCAAGCCGGTGAACACGTAGTCGCCCGATGCGCCGGTCGTGGTCGTCATGTAGAGCGACCCGCCCAGGTAGAGCGCCACCGTCACGCCAGCCACGCCGATCTCGGTGGCTGGGTTGAAGACGCCGTTACCGTCCGTCTCCACCCACACCTGGTTGCCGATGAACCCGGTCGGCGGCGGCGGCCCATTCTTGACGTAGCCGAAGTCCGCAGTCGTGTTCGTCTGGCCGGGCGTCAGGCTGACCGCATACGGCTGCTGCTGGTTGTTGTTGTCCGCGCCTGGCGTCGGGCCGAGAATCGTTGGGCCGAAGTCCGCCAGCGCATTCTGCGTGTCCGAGACCTGCACCAGGTAGTTCCCCGACGGAACCGTGAAGCTGTAGTTGCCGCTGGCGTCCGTCGTCGCAGTCGCAATGATCGGCTCGCCCGCATCCCTCACGCCGTTCCCGTTCGTGTCCTGGATCAAATCCACCGACACGCTAGGAAGGCCCGGTTCACCGGCGACGAGCAAGCCGTCGGGCGTGCCCGTGTCGTGCCAGACCGTACCGCCCACCACGCTGTTCTGTGGCGGCGGCCCACGGTAGCCGAAGTCGTTGGCCAGATCCTGTTGCCCGGCCACGACTGTCGTCACCCGCGCGGTCGGCGTCGTCGCTGTATAGGTCACCGGCAGCGAGCCCACCACCGGCGCCACCGTGTAGGTCCCGGCCGGCACGGTGATCGTGTATTGGCCGGAGCTGTCGGTCGTCGCACAGAGAGCCGGCCCGCCGCCTGCTGGCGTGGCGCACACCTGCACACCCGCAATCCCCGGCTCGTTGGGCGCCTGGATGCCGTCGCCATTGCCGTCATACCACACCCAGTCGCCCAGGATGGCGGAGCCCGGCGGCGGCTGCTGGCGGTAACCGAAGTCAGCCTCGCGATAGGTCTGGCCAGCCGCCAGCGTGATCGGGCCAGCCGGATCGGGCTGGCTTTGTGGGCCAAGAGTATGCGTGTAACCGGTCAGCACGCCGTAGGCGTCTGTCACGTCCACGTAGTAGGTCCCCGGCATCAACCCATCGAACAGGTAGCCGCCGTCGTGGTCCGTCACCGTGGCGGCGATCACTGCGCCCACAGGATCGCGCAGCACCACCGTGACGTTGCCGATGCCAGGCTCGCCCACGTCCTGCAGGCCATCGCCGTCCGCATCGTACCAGATGTAGTCACCGATGGCCCCGCGGCGCGTGTAGCCGAAGTCTGCGGTCATGTTGAACTGACCGCCAGCCAACGCGACGGTGTACGGCTGTACCTGGTTGTTGTCATCCGCGCTGGCCGTCCCGTACTTCGTGACCACGAAGCCATCCAGCACGCCGTAGACGTCCGAAACGGTGACCGTGTATGTCCCGGCCGGCAGTTGCGAGAAGATGTAGTCGCCCGATGCGCCCGAGGTCGTGCGGCCATAGAACACGCCGCTGCGGTAGAGATCCACCGTCACGCCCTCGATGCCCAGCTCGCCGTTCTGCGGCTCATACAGGCCATCGCCATCGGTCTCGAACCAGACTTGGTTGCCGATCATGCCCGTCGGATCGGATGGGTCTTGCACGTAGCCGAAGTCGGCCGTCGGATTCACACCGCCGGCCGGCGCGATCACCTTGTACGGCTGCAGCTTGTTCGTGTTGTCGGCCGTCTGGTTGCCCGGCACGGTCGGACTGAAGGTGTCCAGCGCATGTTGCGTGTCCGACACCCGCACCCAGTACGTCCCGGCCGGCACGGTGAAGGTGAAGTTGCCCGACGAGTCGCTCGTTGTCGTGGCCGCGATGCGGTCGCCCGCATCCAGCACGCCGTTGCCGTTCGTGTCGCCGATCAGGTCCACGCTCACACTCGGAATGCCCGGCTCGACCGTCGGCGTGTACACCCCGTCAGGACTCACGTCGTGCCACACCGTGCCCGCGATGGTGGCCGGTGGGCTGGCCGGCGTCGTAAAGCCGATGTCAGCGTTGAGATACTGCTCGCCCGCCACGACCGCGAACGCCGCCGTCGGGTTCGGCGCGCCGGTCGAGGGAGTCAGCCCAGCGACGCCCGCCACCGCCTGCACGTAGTACGTCCCAGGCGGCACGTTGGTCAGCAGGTAGTTGCCGTTCTGATCGGTGGTGGTGAAGAACCCCCCTACCGGGAAGTCATCGCCAGTCCCCGGCGCGCCGTCAGGCCCCACCGAGTAGAGTTGCACCGTCACGCCAGGAATGCCTGCCTCGCCCGGATCCTGGAATCCGTCATTGTCGTAGTCATACCAGACCGTATCGCCAACCACCGCAGTCCCCCCGGTCGGAACCTGGCGATAGCCGAAGTCGGCGTCGCGGAAGGTCTGCCCCGCGGCGACTGGGATGGCTGCGCTCGGATCCGTGCTGGACTGCGGACCGCTGGTCAGCGTCCAGCCCACGAGCTGGCCGTACGCATCTGTCACATCCACGAAGTAGATCCCTGGCACGAGACCCGTGAACAGGTAGCCGCCGTCCACGCCCGTCGTGGCCGTGGCTACCAACGTGTCCAGGATGGGATTGAGGATGCTATTGCCATCCGCATCCCGATAGAGCGTCAATGTCACGTTCGGAATGCCCGGCTCGCCCAACACGTCCTGCACGCCGTCCCCATTGGCGTCGTACCAGACGTAGTCGCCGATCGCGGCCGGTCGGATGTAGCCGAAGTCCGCCGTCATGTTCTCGCCGCCTGCGGTCAAGACGACCTGGTACGGCTGCTGTTGGTTGTTGTTATCTACGCCGGCCGCGCCCAGGCGCGTCGGCGCATAGCCCGCCAGGACGCCGAAACGATCGGACACCGTGACCGTGTAAGTCCCGGCCGGCAGTCCGGTGAACACGTAGTCGCCGCTCGCCCCTGTCGTCGTGCGTCCGTAGAACGCACCGTTGCGATAGAGGTCCACGGTGACGCCTTCGATGCCGTTTTCGCCGTTCTGCGGCTCATACAGACCATCCGCGTCGCTTTCCACCCAGACCTGGTTGCCGATCACCCCAAGCGCCGGGTCATCTTTGGTGTAGCCGAAGTCCGCGGTGGTGTTGAGGCCGCCGGCCGGCAGCTTGACCGGATAGGGCTGCGTCTGGCTGTTGTTGTCCACACCTGGCGTCGGGCCGAGCGGCCCCACCGAGTAGTCGGCCAGCCTGTTCTGCGTGTCCGAGACCCGCACCAGGTAGTTGCCGGCCGGCACGGTGAAGGTGAAAACGCCGGCAGGATCGCTGGTCGTGGTCGCAGAGATCACCTCGCCCGGATCCCAGACGTTGTTGTTGTTGGCATCGTAGATCAGGTCCACGCTCACGCCCGACAGACCCGGCTCGGTCGTCGAGCTGTAGGTGCCGCTCAGGTTCAGATCGTCGAAGACCGTGCCGCCGATGGTCGCCAGCGCAGGCGGCACGCGGCCGATGTCCGCATCGAGGTACTGTTGCGCCGGGCCGACGGTGAAGGCTGCGGTCGGGTCTGGCGCGCCGGCCGAAGGCAGCCCGGGCGGGTTGATCGCATCCACGTAGTAGGCGCCAGGCGGCACGTTGCTGAACAGGTACTTGCCGTCTGGGTTGGTGACGGTGGAACTGATGACTGCGCCATCGCTGACGCGCACCAGGTTGACCGTCACGCCGCCGATGCCGGCCTCACCCTGATCCAGCGTACCGTTCTGGTTGACGTCCCACCAGACCGTGTCGCCCACCACCGCATTGTTCGGGATGGTAGGCTGCCTGACATAGCCGAAGTCCGCCTCGCGGTAGGTCTGACCCGCGGTCACGGTGATGGGACCGGTCGGATCGGGCAGGCTCTGGGGGCCGGTCGTGTGCGTCAGGCCCGTCAGCCGGCCATAAGCGTCCGTCACATCCACGAAGTAGACGCCCGGCGTCAAACCATCGAACAGATAGCCGCCGTCGGTTCCCGTGGCGGCGGTGGCGACGAGCGTATCGGTGATCGGGTTGAACAGGCTGTTGCCATCCGCATCCCGATAGAGCGCCAGCGTGACGTTGCCGAGGCCCGGCTCCGGTACATCCTGCACCCCGTCGCCGTCCGTGTCATACCAGACATAGTCGCCGATGGCCGCGGCCCGCGTGTAGCCGAAGTCCGCAGTCATGTTGCGGCCGTCCACGGACAGGATGATCTGATAGGGCTGGGCCTGATGGTTGTTGTCCGCGCCCGGCGTCGGGCCGAGACGCGTCAGCCGATAGCCGGCCAGCGCGCCGTACACGTCCGAAACGGTCACGGTGTACGTGCCGGATGGCAGACTGGTGAAGACGTAATCACCCGATGCGCCGGTGGTCGTGCGGCCATAGAAAACGCCGCCGCGATACAGATCCACCGTCACACCCGCGATGCCGATGTCGCCGGTTTCGGGATTGTAGAGGCCATTGCCGTCGGCCTCATACCAGACCTGGTTGCCGATCTCGCCCAACAGGCCGGGAGGACCGCTCTTGACGTAGCCGAAGTCGGCGCGCAGCTCCGCGCCGCCGGCCAGCAGCGTCACCGGGAACGGCTGGTTCTTGTTGGTGTTGTCCAGCGTCTGGTTCCCAGGGATGGTCGGGACGAAGTCGTCCAGGGTGTTCTGCGTGTCCGAGACGAGCACCAGGTAGTTCCCGGCCGGTACACCCTGGAAGAGGTAGCCGCCGGTGGTCGTCGTCGTGGTCGTCGCGGTGATCGGCTCGCCCGCATCCCAGGCGGCGTTGCCGTTCAGGTCCCGGATCAGGTTCACGCTGACGCCCGGAATGCCGGGCTCGCCCACGTCAACCACGCCGTTGTTGTTGAGATCCTCCCAC
>VGOD01000296.1 GCA_016876015.1 Chloroflexota bacterium | reverse complement strand
GGGGCCGTTTTTTGGCAAGGTCAGCTATGCGCGCACCTACTTCTATCGCACGGGCGGCGGTTATTATCCCCTGGATATCGAGTTGGGGTTGACCGGCGACGGGTTCAGCCTCTTGTTGACCAGTTAGGCCGTTCGCCTGGCCACCAAGGTGAGTTATGCGCAGACCGTGCTGCTCTTGCGGCTGTTTGTGCAGTGGTCGCCTGCCCAAACCAGCCTCGAGGCGTTGGTCTTGGGGCTGGGCCGGCACACGGCCGCGTGGTTTGCACACGCCCCGGCCCCCAGCGGGGACGGCGAAGTCTTGGTGATCCCAATCGATAGCAAGGCCACGCCGACCGCGACGGCCGCGGACTTGGCGCAGCGCCGGGGGCCCCGGTCGGCCAATGCGCATCCCGGTTCGGCCCGCCACCGTGGCCGGGTGGCCCGCCTGCGCTGGGGTCGCCAAAAGCGCCAGCAGAAGGGCGACAAGGCGAAGAATGGCAAGATGGCGACCATCGTCGGGATGTACACGTTGCGCAAAAGCGACGACGGGACGCTGGAAGGCCCCCTGAACAAGCGTGTCTATGCTTCGTAGGCCCCCAAGCGGCACGCCGTTGCCAGCGCCCGCCGCGAAGCCGACAAGCGGGGTTTCACGCCCGCCAGCGGTAAAGCCATCCAACTGGTGCCCGATGGGGATAACGATTTGGAACGCTATATCACTGAGTTGTTTGCCGAGGCCGAGCACACCATTGACAGCTACCACGTGGTGGAATAGCTGTGGGAAGCCGGGGCGTGCTTGTATCGCGAAGGCAGCGCCGAACTGACCGAGTGGGTTGATGCGCAGAAAGCGGCGCTGTATGACGGCCGGGTGGCGGCGGTCATTGCCGAACTGACCCAGCGGATCAAGCAACTCGCACCCCAGCAGCGCAGTGCGCGCGACCGCTTGTCCAGCATCCAGGACTATCTCACCCAACGGCAAGCCAAGATGGACTGACCGTGGGTGGGAGATGTCAGAAACTGCACCCAACTCCTTTCCAGAGTTACGCCGGATTGCATTCTATTCGCAAGTTATGTCGGACGTAACACGCGGTCAGAACCCCAATCCTCGCTCCTTCAGGCTGACCCAGCGCGCCTGGCAGATCACGAGATGATCGAGCACGTCTATACCCAGCAGTTTGCCGGCCTCCACGATTTGGCGGGTAACGTGTACGTCCTCGGCCGAGGGGGTAGGATCGCCTGATGGGTGGTTGTGCGCCACGATGACGGCCGCCGCGTTGATCCGGATCGCCTCGCGAAAGAGCTCGCCGACCCGGACCACTGCGGTGTTGAGCGACCCGATGTAGATCGTGTGGACCTTCAGAACGTGATTCTTGCTGTCGAGGATGACCGCGCGGAGATGCTCCTGTTCCAACAGCCCCATCTCCAGCATCAGCAGATTGGCGGCGTCGGCTGGCGACTTGACCATGGGGCGCTCGTGCGGCGCGGCGACCAACAGCCGCCGGCCCAGCTCGAAGGCCGCCTTCAGTTGCGTCGTCTTGGCCTGGCCAAGCCCCTTGATCGTCACCAATTCGCTGAAGGGCGCCTGGGCCAGCCCGGCTAGGCCGTTGTAGGTCGTCAACAGGCGCTGCGCCAGCCGGATGACGTTCTCGTCCTTGGTACCCACGCGTAAGATAATGGCGAGTAACTCAGCGGAACTGAGCGCCGGCGCGCCGTAGTGCTCCAGTCGCTCCCGCGGCCGCTCGCCCTCGGGGAGTTCCTTGATGGTCGGGTAGTATTCGACGATGGGCGCATCTGTCGCCATATGCCTCTGACCCCGTGGCGCATCACCGGTCGCCGAATGTACATCTCATCGTTTGGCGGATGCGAAATGGGTGTTGAACAGCTCTTCCAGGGCTTTGTAGTCAGCGGTTTTGAGCGTGTCCCCTTTTCCCGCGCCGCGCAGCCACTTCTTCAGCCCCTTGGTGTCCAGCACCGGTACCATCGGCTCAGAAATCGTCAACTCGGCGCGTTCATCAATGAAGACGATCACGGGTTGGACAGCTACGGATAGCTCTGGCAGTTTGGACTTGATCCAGGTCTCGAACCGCTGCGCCTGAGAGACCGCCTCTTCGGTCGGGTTGCCCAGCCCTTCCTGGGCAAACAGCATGAAAATCCGTCCCACGGTGAACTTAGAACGCCATTGCGAACCGTTGACGGTGATCTGACCTGTCTGGTCGCGCGCGATGAAGCTGTAGACCCCCTGCGGGCTCAACAACACATAGGGCGCTGGCAATCCCCAGGCGTAGAAGTGGAAGCGATCGTCGAACCCTTTGAGCGCGGAGCTGAGCGCCTGGTCGGGCCGCGGCCGGCGCCCCCAGCGACGCAGGCTGTATGTGCCGAACTGGGCCAGAACGAAGCCCGTTACCAGCGCCGCCAGCGAGACCCACAGGTATTGCGTCTGGAAGGAAGCGATCATCCCCCCGGCCAGCACGACGATTCCGGCCAGGCTGGCATAGGTGCCCAGGCGACTGCGGCTCTTGATGAGTTTGTCATTGGTAGTGATCTGCATGGCTTGTGGAAAGCCCTTTCGTGTTGCGGATTGCGTAGTGCGTGTTGCGTATGGAGTCCGGTGCAGATCACGACCGCGGCGCCAGGGCGGTCCCGATTGCTTTCACCAGCTCCAGCTCGGCGCTCTGCTCGGCCATGCGGATCATGCTCTGGATGGCCTTGGCGTCGCTGCGGCCGTGGCCGATGACCACCGCGCCGTTGACGCCTAGCAGCGGCGCGCCGCCGATCTCGCGCCAATCGAACCGCTTGCGCAGCGCCGCGATGGTCGGCGCCAGCACAGCCAGCCCCGGCAGCGCCACGAGCAGACCGGGAATCATCAACGCCAGCGCGACCTTGTTGCGCACGCCGCCGGTCAGCTCCCTGGCGAGCGTCTTGAAGAGGAACGATACCACCCCTTCGGTCAGCTTGACCATCACGTTGCCGGTCAGCCCATCGGTGACGACGACGTTCGCCAGCCCCTTGCCGATGTCTTTGCCTTCGACGTTGCCGATGAAATTCAGCCCACTGGCCTTCAGCAGTTGGAAGGTCTCGCGGACCAACATGCTGCCCTTGTCCTCTTCCTCGCCGTTGGAGACGATGCCGACCTTCGGCTGCTCCAGGCCGAAGATAACCCTGGCATATGCGTGGCCCATGAGCGCAAACTGCATCAGGTACTCCGGCTTGCAGTCGGCGTTGGCGCCGATGTCAATCAGCAGGCAAGGGACCGGCGCGGCCGGGTAGATGCTGCCTAGCGCGGGCCGCTCGACGCCAGGGATGCGGCCCAGGTCGAACAGCGCCGAAGCCATCACGCCGCCGGAGTTGCCGGCCGAGGCGAAGGCGTCGGCGCGGCCCGCCTTGACCAACTTCATCCCCACCCGGATGGAGGAGTCGCGCTTGAGCCGCACCGCCTCGGTGTGCTCATCCATCTCGATCACCTCTGAGGCGTGGACGATCTCGATGGGCAACTGGCTGGCGTCGCCGTGTTGGGTCAGCACCGCGCGCACTTCAGTCTCTCTGCCTACCAGGATGATCTGCGTGCCCCGTGCGCGCGCCGCGGCCACCGCCCCCGCGACGACGACGGCCGGCGCGTGATCGCCGCCCATGGCATCTACGACGATTTTCATCCTTCTCCTCCCCCATGCTGATGCCGCCATGATACCATAGCTTCCCAGAATCGCCTATGCGTTGGGCTCCTCCAAGGTATAGGCGGCCAGCGCGATCAATCCTGGCCCGGCCAACGTCGCCAACACCGGGCCCAGCTCGGTGAAGAGCGGTTCGACGGTCCTGATCCGAGCCTTGACCGCTTGGAGGAACTCGCGGGCTTCGTCCTCGACATTGGCATGGGCGACGGCCATTCGCGCGGGCAGATCGCCGACCGCTCCCGCCACCAAGTCGAGCATAGCCTGTAGCGCGCGCCGCCGGCCGCGCGCCTTGTTGACAGGCTCCAACAGGCCGTCTATCACGGCCAGGATCGGCTTGATGTCCAGCAGATCGCCGATGCTGCCTTGCAGCTTGGGCGCGCGACCGCTGGCGACCAGGTAGCGCAACGTCGCCGGGGTCGTCGCGGTCTGCATACGCTTGCGGATGCCGGCCAGGCGCTGCAGAAGCTCGGCGCTCGCCAGACCATCGCGCACCATCTCGGCCGCCGCGATGGCCTGCAACCCCCCGCCGATCGAGGCGCTCAGGCTATCCCACAGGTGCACCTTGACGGCCGCGTTTTCTGCGGCCAGGACAGCGCTGCTGAACGTCCCGCTCAGCTTACTCGACACCGTGACCGCGATGATCTCGTCGGCGCCCTCGGCCGCCAGGTGTGCATACGCCTGCGCGAACTGCTGGGGAGTGGGCTGGGCAGTGGTTGGCAGCTTCTCGGCGGCGGCCAAGCGGCGATAGAACTCCTCGGCGGTGATCTCCACCTTGTTCAAGAAGCTCTCGGCGCCGAAGTTGACGATCGCCGGCACCTCGGCGATGTTCAACCTGGCCAACTCCGCTTCCGGCACATTCGTGCTCGAATCGGTCACTACACGGATGCTCATCGTTTGCACCTCCCTCTCTTCTAAATCCTAACCTTAACCCTTAACTACCCGTTGCCCAGTTAAACACCGGGAGTATACGCCAGGTTGCGATGGTTGACAAACGAAGAAGGCGGGGTTACACTGCAAACTGCAGATTGCAAATTGCAAATTGCAAATCTGCATCTGCTATTTGCCATTTGCCATTTGCAATCCAGAGGTTTCCATGAAAGCACTCATCACGGGTGGGGCGGGGTTCATCGGCAGTCATCTCTGCGAAGCGCTGTTGGCCGCAGGCTGCCAGGTCGTAGCCATTGACGATCTTTCGACCGGCGCCGAGGCGAACATCGCGCACCTGGTGGAAAATCCGGGCTTCCAGTTCGTGCTGGAGACCATCACCAACGAGACGGTCATGGATCGCCTGGTCAGCGAGTGCGGCATCGTCTATCACCTGGCGGCCGCGGTGGGCGTCGAGCTGATCGTGCGCGACCCGATCCGCACGATCGAGACCAACGTGCTGGGCACGTCGGCCGTGCTGCGCATCGCCAACCGCTACCGGCGCAAGGTGATCCTGGCGTCCACTTCTGAGATCTACGGCAAGAGCAACGACGCGCCCTTCCGAGAGGACGGCGATCGGGTGATGGGGCCAACCACCCGCAGCCGGTGGGCCTATGCCAACTCTAAAGCGATGGATGAATTCCTGGCGCTGGCTTACCACAAACAACGCGGCCTGCCGGTGGTGATCTGCCGCTTCTTCAACACGATCGGCCCGCGCCAGACCGGCCGCTATGGCATGGTGGTCCCGCGCTTCGTGCGGCAGGCGTTGGCCGGCGAGCCGCTCACCGTCTACGGCACGGGTCAGCAAAGCCGCTGCTTCGCAGACGTGGCGGACGTCGTGTGGGCTGTGCAGCGCCTGGCCAGTCACCCAGACGCCGAAGGCCAGGTCTTCAACCTGGGCAGCACGCACGAGATCACCATCCTGGAGCTGGCCCGCCGCGTCATCGCGCTGACGGGCAGCCGATCGGAGATCGTTCTAATGCCCTACGAAGAGGCCTATGAGCCGGGCTTCGAGGACATGCAGCGCCGCGTGCCAGACATCAGCCGGGCGGCCAGACTCATCGGCTACCAGCCGCGGCGCACCCTCGATGAGACGCTGAACCGCATCATCGCGCACTTCCGCGCACAGACGGGGTAGGACATTCGCAATGGCCAAACGCCGCCCCAAGCCGCAACCGCCGTCCGCAGGCTCGCTCCTGGCGCGGATTCTGCGCGCCGAGATCATCGGCGCGACTCTGGTGGTGCTGGCTGTGTTGTTGTTGCTCAGCCTCCTCTCGCCCAACCAGGGCGAGGTCACCGGCGCGCTGATTGACTCTTTGCGCGTGGTCTTTGGGGTTGGCGTCTGGCTGGCGCCGGTGTTGTTGGGGCTGTTGGGCGCCTGGTTGGCGTTGCGGCAAGTGAAGGAGCAGCGCGCGCTATCTGCGCCGCGGCTGGCAGGCGCGGCCGCCCTGTTCGTGGTCTTCGAGACGGTCGCGCATTTGCTGGCGCGGCCGGCCGATCTGCAGAAGCTGGCCCTCGAGGGCCAGGGCGGCGGAGTGGTCGGTTGGCTCTTCAGCGAGGGGCTGACGGTGGCGCTGGGCCTGCCAGCCGCAATCGGCACGCTGATCGCTGTCGCGCTGTTAGCCGTCCTGGCCCTGAG
>VGOD01000295.1 GCA_016876015.1 Chloroflexota bacterium | reverse complement strand
GACCCCGAAATTCGCAACACAGTCATCACCCATCGTGAGGATCGCATCTTCCTGGAAGGCGCATATCAGGGCCAGGTGAACAGTGCAATCCAGATGACCTACGATTCACTGGGCCGTTACAACGAGCTGGCCGATCCGAAGTACACCGATCCCAGCGGCATTTTCGACATCATGGCATATGTGGTGATTCGGAGCCACCTGGCGCAGGCGGCGTGAGATGGTGAGCAAGAAGATCAACGATATTCCCGAACAGGACCGACCGCGCGAGAAGTTGCTGCGCAAGGGCGCGCCTGCGCTCAGCGATCAGGAGCTTCTGGCGGTGATGCTTGGGAAGGGCACGCCGGCGATGGATGTCCTGACGCTTGCTGGCAAGTTGGCGCGCGTGATTGATGAGAAAGGTCTCAATGTTCAGGCCGAAGACCTGACTGGCTTTGAAGGGATCGGTGCTGCCAAGGCGGCGCTGATCCTTGCGGCCATCGAATTCGCCCGACGCCGTATCAAGCCGGAGGGCGCGAAGATTACAACGCCGGCTGACCTGCTGCCCCATATCCGCCACTTTGCAGACCGCAAGCAGGAGCACTTTCTGTGCGCCAGCATCAATGGTGCAAACGAAATCCTGAACATCCGGGTGGTCTCCATCGGCCTGCTTGACCGGACACCGATTCACCCGCGGGAGGTTTTCGCCGACGCGCTGTCAGACCGCGCTGCGGCGGTCATCGTCGCGCACAATCACCCGAGCGGCGGGCTGGAACCGTCGCCGGCCGACATCGAGGCAACGAATCAACTTAAGGCAGCCGGTGGTGTCGTCGGCATCGCGTTGCTGGATCATATCATCTTCAATCGAACAGGATACTTCAGTTTTCTTGAAGATGGAAGGCTGTAGGGTGAAGCGCCCGCAACAGCTTTTTCGATTGTGAATGTCCGAGAAGATACACCTTGACGACACAGTGATCTATGACCCTCCACCTGCTCACCATCTCCTCCCACGCCATCACCCCCGCGCAGACCGCCGCCGTGATCGCGCTCTGCTCGGAGGTGTTCGAGATGGACTACTCCTTCTACATGACCCTCGGCCTCGACTGGACGCACGTCCTGGGCTATGACGACGGCCGGCTGGTGGCGCACGCGCTGTGGCTCGATCGGTCGCTGCGGGTGGGGGACGGGCTGTGGCTGGCGGCCGCGTATGTTGAAGGGGTGGCGACTCACGCCGATTATCGGCGCCGCGGCTACGGGTCGGCGGTAATGCGGCGGCTGCAAGTCGAGGTCGCCGGCTATGACCTGGCCGCGCTGTCGCCGTCGGCGCCGGCGTGGTACGCCCGGCTCGGCTGGGAACGCTGGCGCGGGCCGTTGTTCATCGAGCAGGCTGGCGCGCGCCAGGCGACGCCCGGCGAGTGCGTGCTGATCTATCGCACCCCACGCACGCCCGCGCTCGACCTCGACGCGGCGCTCACCGCGCCGTGGCGACCGTTCGAGCTCTGGTAATCCCGTCCAAGACACCAACTCGCCAATCTACCAACCTCCCAATCTACCAACCCGGAGCACACCCAATGGAACTACGCGGTTCAACAGTCATGATCACCGGCGGCGCGATCCGCGTCGGCCGGCAACTTGCCATCCACATGGCGCAACAGGGCGCAAACATCCTCTTCACCCACCTGCCGGGCGAGCCGTGGGAAGAGGCCCAGGCGCAGATCGCGGCGTGCGGCGCCGAAGTGCTGGCGCAGCCGCTCGACATCCGCGACACCGCGCAAATCCGCGCAGTCGTGGCGAGGGGGCTGGCGCGCTTCGGCCAGATTGCCGTGCTAATCAACAGCGCGTCGGTCTGGCTCAAGGCGCCGTTCCTGGAGATCACCGAGGCGCAGTGGGACAACGCCCTCGACGTCAATCTCAAGGGGCCGTTCTTCCTGGCGCAGGCGGTGGCCGCGGGCATGATGCGCCAGGGCCGCGGGGTGATCATCAACATCACCGACATCTCGGCGTTTCAACCGTGGGCGGGCTACGCGCCGCACGGGGCCAGCAAGTCGGGCCTGGTTTCGCTCACCAAATCGCTGGCGGTCGAGCTGGCGCCGACCGTGCGCGTGAACGCCATCGCGCCCGGCACGATCCTCTTGCCGCCCAACTGCCCGCCCGAAGTCGAGCATTGGCTGACCGACAAGGCGCTGCTCAAACGCATCGGCCACCCGACCGACGTGGCCCGCCTGGCGCAGCTCATCATCGAGTGCGACTATTTCACTGGCAGCATCCTCCAGGTGGACGGCGGCATGGCGCTGACGTGAGAAGAGACCAATGACCACACTTCTGATCCACAGCGGCTGGGTGCTCCCATGCGATGGCGACATGCGCCAGTCGTTCCGACCGGGGTATGTCTATGTGGCTGGGGAGCGCATCGAGGCGGTGGGGGTTGGCGCGCCGCCGGAAGGTCTGCTGCTCGGCGCCGACGAGATCATCAACGCCGCAGGCATGGCCGTCATCCCCGGCCTGGTCAACGCGCACACCCACCTCTTCCAATGCTTCCTGCGCGGGCTGGCCGATGACCGGCCGCTGCTGCAATGGCTGGCCGAGGCGACCTGGCCCGGCGGGCTGGCGATGACCGAACACGATTTCTACCTGGCCGCGCTGCTCGGCTTTGTCGAAAACCTCAAGTGCGGCGCAACCTCGGTGCTCGATCAGGATTACGTCCAGACCTCGCCGCGCAACATGGACGCAGTAGCCGCGGCCGCCGAACGGAGCGGCGCACGCGTCCTGCTGGCGCGCGGGGTGGGGGATCGCGAACCCTACTTCGCGGAATTCCAGGAATCGGCCGAGACGATCATCGCCGAGACCGGCCGGCTGATCCGCCGCTGGAACACCGGCCCGACCAGCCGCGTGCGCGTCGAGTTCGGGCCGATGATCCCCTGGGGCTGCCAGGTCGAGACGCTGCGCGAGATCGGCCGGCTGGCGCACGCATGGGACGTGGGAGTGCACATCCACGTCAGCGAGTCGCGCGACGAGGTGCAGATGTCGCTCGATGAGTTCGGCCTGACTCCCGTCCGCTGGCTGGATGAGATCGGTGTGCTCGACGACCGCTGGCAGCTCGTCCATTGCGTCTGGCTGACGCCGGAGGAGATGGATATCGTGGCCGGCCGCGGCAGCCTGATCGTGCATTGCCCCGTGAGCAACATGTACCTGGCATCGGGCATCGCGCCGGTGGGCGAGTGGCGGCGCCGCGGCATCCCGACCGCGCTGGCGACCGACGGCCCCGGCTCGAACAACTCGCAGGACATGCTCGAAGTGCTCAAGACCACTGCCTGTCTCCAGAAGGTGGGCAGCCTGGACGCGCAGGCGCTGCTGCCGGCCGACGTGCTGGCGATGGCGCTGCACGGCGGCGCCCGCGCCATGCGGCTCGACGGCCAGATCGGCCGGTTAGCCCCCAGCGCGTTGGCCGACATCGTGCTGGTGAACCTGGCCCGGCCGCACATCGCGCCGGTGCACTCGGCCGCGTCGGCGTTGGTGTATAATGCCAATGGCAACGACGTGGACACCGTCATCGTCGGCGGGCAAGTGCTCGTCCGCGCGGGCCTGCTGACGCAGCTCGACGAGGCGCGGCTCGTGGCTGAATGCCAGGCGGCCGCCGAAGGGATCATCGCGCGGGCGGGGATTCGGGTCGCCGCGCGATAGGCGCGGACGGAGGGTACATGGGCGCATTCAGCCATCTCCGGCGGACGGTTCGGTTGGCCGGCCCCGGCTGGGAGGCCAGCCCGAGCTGGGCGTTCATCAAGGACGTGTGGCGGCTGATCTGGGCCTATCGCGGCTACAGCCTGGCGATCATCATCGTCACCATCCTTCAGGAAATCGCCGCGCTGTGGCCCGTTACCCTGCTCGGCCAGTTCATTGATCGCTTGGCCGCGGGCGATATGGGCAACATCGTCTGGCTGTTCATGGCCGCCAGCATCCTGGCCCCCGGCATCGCCCGCGCCAACGTGATGCTGCGCCACAAGATGTTCTACGAAACCGACTTCCAGAAGTTGGTGGAGTTGGTTTGCCGGACGGCCGATCAGGGCGAGCACACGAACGCCGAAGCCGCCGGCGCGGCTTATGCGCGCACCGCCAACGCCGTCAGCGGCATGACCAACGCGGCGTATCACGTGCTCGGCAGCTTCACGCCGGTGATCATCAAGATCATCATCGTGTCGGGCAGCCTGCTCAGCTACAACCGGTTCCTGGGCACGGTCTATCTGCTCAGCCTGATCATCCCGGCTCTGATGACGATCGTGTTCAACCGCTGGCTGCGCGTGCATCTCGACACGCAATACTCGATCGTCAGCGATGTGCAAGGGGCAGGCATTCGGATGATCCATGAGCGCGAGAACCGGTCGCTGCGCGATCACTATCGCGAGATCATGCACACGCGCAAGATCGTCTTGCAGACGTTGGTCTACAAAAACCAGATCTTCACGTATCTCCGCGAGGCCGCGCTGGTCGGCAGCCAATTCGCGGTGGTCTTCATCGCCCTGGGCATCCGCCAGCAAATCGGCATGACCGCGGGCGACTTCGCCCGGATCATCGGGTACACGGCGCAGGTGGCAGCCGCTTTCATCAGCGCGGCCGCCTGCCTGGATGCGATCATCAGTTACAGCCGGGCTTACGGCGTCTATGCGCGGGCGAAAGGTTAGGAAGCATCATGGCGCACACCTTCTTTTGTCCCACCAAATTGATCTTTTCCGACGATGCGACCATTGACCTGCCGCGCGAGCTGGCGGCTATGCCCGGAACTACGGGGCACGCTGTCGGCGCCGGCCCGGCCCTGGTGCTCACCGACGCGGGGATCGTCATGACCGGCATCCTGGCGCGGCTCATGCCCGCGCTGGCGGCGGGCGGACGCCGCGTCGAGGTGTTCAGCGACGTGCCCGGCAACCCCGGCGTGGTGACGGTCGCCGCGGCGTTGGAAGCGGCCCAGGCGGTCGGGCCGGCCGCCCTGGTTGCGCTCGGCGGCGGCTCCGCGATAGATGTCGCCAAAGCGGTCAGCGTGCTGCTGGCCCATCCGGGCGTGAGCTGGAGCGATCTGCAGGCCGGCCGCGCGGCCCTCACCGGCGTGCGCGTCCCGCTGATCGCCCTGCCGACGACCGCGGGCACGGGCAGCGAGGTCTCGCATGTGGCAGTGATCGGCGCGGCCGACGGGTTCAAGAAGGGGATCGTCCACGCGTCCCTCTTCCCCGCGGCCGCCATCGTGGATGCGGGCCTGGCCCGCTCGTTGCCGCCCCGGCTGACCGCCGCGACCGGCATGGATGCGCTCGTCCACGCCATCGAGGCGTATCTGGGCCGCCGCGCCAGTCCGACCCTCGATCTGCTGGCGCTCGGCGCAATCCGCGCCATCGTGCGGGCGCTGCCGGTCGCGGTCGCCGATGGCGCGAACCTGCACGCGCGGCGCGCGCTGGCGCAGGCCGCGGCCTGGGCGGGGATGGCGATGGATCAGGCCGGGCTGGGGCTGTGTCACGCGCTGTGCGGGCCGCTCTCCGCGCACCACGAGGTGCACCACGGCCTGGGCAACGCCGTGCTCCTGCCGGCCGTGCTCGGTTTCGACGCGCCGGCCATCCCGGAGGAACGCTGGCCCGCGCTGCGCCATGCGTTGGGGCTGGACGGGTCAGAGCAGCCACAACAAGGCTTGTTCTTTTGGGCGACTCGTTTCTTGACCAGCATCGGCCTGCCGATGACGTTGCGCGAGCTGGGGCTGGATGGCGCGACCTTCCCGGCCATCGCCGCGGAGGCGACGCGCATGGCGATGATCGGCAACAACGTGCGGCCGGCCGGCGAGGCGGAATGCCTGGCGGTGCTGGCCGCGGCGTTGTAAAGGTCGGCGTAGCACAAGTTGCCAACTTGTCCCTCGTACCTGCGCTTCGAGCCGGTCTGTGACCGGCGGTCGGGGGTCACAGACCCCCCGGAAGTATGGAAAATTGGTTCTACCGAGACTACGCGGATGACGCGGATGGAAGAGGGGTGTTTCATGCCAACCAGCATCTTGTTTTTTGACCTGACGACTGGCCAGGCGACCGTCCGGCCGCTGGCCGATCCGCTGGCCGGCGGCCGGCTGCTGACTGCGCAGTTGGTCAATGAGTTGGTTGACCCGCGGGCCGACCCGCTGGGGCCGGGCAACATCCTGGCGTTTGCGGCCGGGCCGCTGGCCGGGCTGCGCGTCTCCACGGGCGGCCGGCTCTCGGTCGGCGGCAAAAGCCCGCTGACGGGCGGCATCAAGGAGGCGAACGCGGG
>VGOD01000294.1 GCA_016876015.1 Chloroflexota bacterium | reverse complement strand
AGCAAGCTTCTGGCTTCTAGTCTCCAACTTCCAACCTCCAACTTCCAGCTCCTCATCAAACGCGATGACCAGACCGGCCTGGCGACCGGCGGCAACAAGACGCGCAAACTGGAGTTCCTGGTCGCCGACGCGTTGGCCCTGGGGTGCGATACGTTGATCACGGTGGGGGCGACGCAATCCAATCACTGCCGGCAAACCGCGGCCGCGGCGGCCAGGGCTGGGCTGAAATGCCATCTGGTGCTCGGCGGCAAGCCGCCCGCTCAAGCCAACGGCAACCTGCTGCTCGACATGCTATGCGGCGCAGAGCTCCACTGGACCCCGCGCGAGAACCGGCTGAACCGGCTGGCCGAGCTGACGGACGAACTGCGCACGGCCGGCTGCCGGCCCTATCCCATCACCTACGGCGGGTCGGACCCGGTGGGCGCGTGCGGTTATGCCGCGGCGCTGGAGGAGCTGCACGAGCAGGTTGCGGACCTGGGCCTTCAGGTGGATGCCATCGTGATCCCGTCCAGCTCCAGCGGCACACAAGCGGGCCTGGTCGCGGGCGCGTGGGCGCTCGGGTGGGACGCGCCGATCGTGGGAGTCAGCATCGACGAGCTCCAGGCCGAGCTGCAGGCCAAAGTCGCTGATCTGGCGACGGCCACCGCGACGCGGCTGGGCAAGCCGCACACCTTTGCGGCCGATGACATCACGGTGGACGCCGGCTACCTGGGCGACGGCTATGGCGTGGTGGGCGCTCTGGAACGGGAAGCGATCTCGCTCATGGCGCGGACCGAAGGGATCTTGCTCGATCCGGTCTACACCGGCCGCGCGTTCGGCGGGTTGCTGGACATGCTGCGCAGATCCAAAGCGTTCCGAAAACCCTTCGAGTCTGGGGCGCGCACCATCGTCTTCTGGCACACGGGCGGAACGCCGGCGCTGTTCGCGTATGCGCGCGAGTTGGCGGCCGTTCCATCTTCACCGCTGAGAGCCTGAGAGCCTGAACGCAATTGACAAGGCGTTTCCCAAGACGTATAATCAAGCCATCCCATTGGATGGATATGAAGATGGCCTTGAATCCTGCTGTTGCTGACGTCCGGAAGATCACAATTACATTGCCGGCTGCGTTGATCGCTAGACTCAATGAGCGCGTCCCCGCGCGTGGTCGCAGCCGCTTCATTTTCGAAGCCATCGAAGAGCGCCTGGCAATCGAAGAGCAACTGGCTGCTTTGGACGAAACCGCCGGCGCCTGGACGGACGAAAACCACCCTGATATGAAAACCGACGAGGAGATTGATCGTTGGCTGATGAATCTACGGGCCTCTTGGAGTCAGGTGGGGAGCGCGGTCAATGGCTAACTACCTGTCGGACTCAGGGTTGGTGATCCGGCATCTGCGCGGACAACGGCGAGTCGTCCAGTTTATCCGTGGCATGGGCAAGTTGGGGCGTCTGTCTGTTTCAGCGGTTACACGCCTGGAGCTGCACGCGGGAATGGCGCCAGACGAACGGTACGCCACCCAAAAGCTCCTCTCTCGATTCCTGACCATCTCTCTGGACCGTGACATTGCTGACCGTGCAGGAGACTGGATTCGGGAAAACCGGGCTAGAGGCATCACGCTCGCCGTGCCCGACGCCATCATTGCCGCCACGGCTCTCGCCCACAACCTGACGCTGGTCACACTGAATAGCGATCACTTTGTGGGGCTATCCGGTCTCAGTCTGGCCTCGCTGCCTGAAGGCCTCGAGGCATGATGATGTCGAAGATCGAGTTATCACCTGAAAAGCTCGCGCAGAGTCGCCCTGCCTGATCTGGGCCGGCGAGGCGAGCGATCAACATCATCACGTGAAGGACGAGCGTCATGACAGAGAAGACCATCGGTTATGTCGAGCTTGAGTGGAGCTGCCCCAGTTGCGGCGCCCGAAATGTCGGCACGACCCGAACCTGTAAGAACTGCGGCGCGCAGCACAGCACGAAGATCGAATTCGAGCAGACGGTCCAGGAGACCCTCATCACCGATGAGGCGCAGATCGCCGCGGCCGCTGCCGGACCAGACATCCATTGCGGCTACTGCGGGACGCGCAATCCCGCCACTGCCAAGCTGTGTAAGCAGTGCGGCGGCGACCTGGCCGAAGGGCAAGCCCGTGCGGCCGGCAAGGTACTGGGTGGCCTGCGCGCTGCGCCTGCGCCCCCGTTGATCTGTTCCTCGTGCGGCACAGAGAACCCGGCGACCGCGCGCAAATGCAGCAAGTGCGGCGACATCCTGATGAAGCCGCGGCCGAAGCCCACGCCAGAACCCACAGCAGCGCAGCCGGCGCCTTCCTGTCTCCCGCGCGTGCTGCTGTTCGGCTTGCTCGGGTTGATCGGGCTGGCCGTGATCTACTTCGTGCTGGCCGGTCGCACCACCGATCTCGTCGGCCAGGTGAGCAATGTGGCCTGGAAACGCACCATCGCCATCGAAGCCCTCGTCCCGGTCACACGCGAGGAATGGCGCGACCGCATTCCCGCCGGACTGAGGATCGGACAATGTACTGCGCGCGTCCGCTACACGCAGGACCAGCCCGCGCCGAACTCGCGCGAGGTGTGCGGCACGCCCTATGTGGTTGACCAGGGCAGCGGCTATGGCAAGGTGGTGCAGAAGTGCTGGTATGAGGTCTTCGACGATTGGTGTCAATACCAGGACCTCCAATGGCGCAGCGTCAACCTGGCCGTGGCGCAGGGCAACGATCTCAACCCGCGCTGGCCCGCATTCGAACTGGCAAGAGACCAACGCGCCGGCTCGGCCCAAGAGGAGTACGTCGTGACCTTCACGGCCAACGATAAAAGCTACAATTACTCGGTCCACGATGAGGTGGGGTTCCGCCAGTTCTCTCCTGGCAGCCGTTGGCGGCTGCAGGTGAACACGTTTGGCGCGATCACTGCCATCGAGCCTGCACGCTGAGAGGCAAAAACGCTGCCTCCTGCATTTGACAGAATCGCGAAGTTGCAGTATTCTATCTGGCGAAGACGTAGCAGGTTCTGTTCCGGACGACTCAGTTGTACCGCCCAGGCCTCACCCGGTCTGGGCGGTGCTTTTTTGCAGACCAGGCTGAGCCTGCACGCCTTCGGATTTCAGTTCAGGAGGTCTCTCACCATGTCCACTCGTGAGGTCGGCACTGTCAAGTGGTTCAGCAATCAGAAGGGCTACGGCTTCATTGCCCGTGAGTCAGGAAAGGATGTGTTCGTGCACTATTCGGCTGTCAAGGCCGAGGGCTACCGCAGCCTGAGCGAAGGCGATCGCGTCGAGTTCACGGTGGAGGATGGCCCGAAGGGGCCTGCCGCCGTAGACGTTCAGAGGCTGTAGAGCAAGCAAACGATCATCACATCGTAACATTCGATGGCCTGTCAGCGTCTTGAGAATCGCTGACAGGCCTTTTTATTGGGGGTGGATTCAGACTTAGTTCGCGGGGCGAGCATCCTCAGATGCGATCTGAACACACCCTTCTTGTTTCCAGGCTTGCACAGGGGTTGAGCGCTATGCGCATCCGCCAACTGCCGGGACTTCTTCTGCCGGTTCTGCTCCTCATCGCCCTGGCCGCGTTCGGGCCGACCGCAGCCATTGGGCTGCCGCCGCCAACCACTTCACCCCACTACGCAGCCGGCGGCTTCGGTCCGCGCCTGTTCCTGCTCAACCCTCCGGCCGATCAACCAGACGCCTGGGACCTTCTGCGCTCGGCGCCGGCGACCCCGCACGCGGTGTTCTACGGCGAAGGAGCCGAGCTGTACATCGCCAGCGGCGACGATGCAGCGAACGCGCAGATCACGGCGGCCGGCATCCCGGTTCGCTTGCTGGACGCGGCCACGCAGGGCAAGGTCTACTACTTCGTTGACGCCGAAGCTGATCTCCGCGTCCTGGCGCAGCCGGCCGCAGTGGTCTACGCCGACCCCCAGCAGAGGCTCATCGCGCTGCCGGCCGAAGCGGAGCAGGCATTCCTGGCCGCGCTCGCGACCCACGGCGCACGCGCCTCGCTCCTCCTGCCCGCCGCGATCCACTGGGGCGAGCGGCTGCCGCCGACCGATCGCAGGCTGCCGCCTGGCTGGAGCGCCGAGCGACTCGCGTATGCCGGGCCGACGATCGCCGCCCTGCTCCCCCAGGTCACCGAGGCAGGCGTGGCGGCCCTGGTTGCAGACTTGAGCGGCGAGCAGCCGGTGGCTATCGGCGGACGAAACGTGACGCTCTATACACGCTACACCTTCACGAGCCAGGTGCTCGATGCCGGCCGTTATGTCTACCTGTTCTACGAAGGTCTTGGCCTGCCCGTCAGCTACAACACCTGGGTCTATGGCAACTACAGTGGGCAGAACCTCGTCGCCGATCTGCGCGGGGCCACTCACCCCGAACGGGTCTGGCTGGTGGGCGGCCACCTCGACAGCACATCGGAGATCCCCTACAGCTCTGCGCCTGGCGCCGACGACAACGCGACCGGCACGGCTGCGACGCTGCTGATCGCCTCAGTGCTGCGCAACTATCAGTTCGCCGACACGATCCGCTTCGTGCACTTCACAGGCGAGGAACAGGGGATGTGGGGCAGCAAGGGGTACGTCCCCGCGTTGAGCGCATCAGGCGTGCAGGTGATGGGCTACGTGAACCTGGACATGATCGGCTATGACAGCAATGGCGATCGGATCATGGAGGTGCACGCGGGGACGCGCGCCAACTCGCTCGACCTGGCGGGCCGGTTCATTGCGGCCAATGACCGCTACGGACAAGGGCTGCGCATCGAACTGAAGCGAGAGGACGCCACCCAATTCTCCGATCACTCCCCTTTCTGGAACTACGGCTACGCGGCATTCCTGGCGATCGAGCACTTCTTCGACGGCGCAACCCCGCGCGACCGCAACCCCTGGTATCACACGACTGGAGATCGCCTGGCCAGGGTGAACCTGAACTATGCCGTGCGCTCGGCGCGAACAGCCCTGGCGACGATCGCCGAATCGGCCGGACTGCTGGCCGGGCCTGCTGCGTCGCCGACGGCCACGAGCACCGCGAGCCCACAGCCCACAGCCACGCGAACGCCCACCGCGACCGCGGCGTGGAATTGCAGCGAACGCGTGAGCAACGGCGGATTCGAGACGGACGCGGGCTGGACCTTTGCGCTGACGGCCAGCAGGGCCGGCTACACGACGACCCAGGCGCACTCTGGCGCACGCTCGGCCCGGCTGGGCGTGACACCGGCCGCAGCAGCCGCGCCAGGCTCACGGGCCGCAGAAGGGGAAAAAAGGGGTGAGCAGGAACGCAATCTCCTGGGCGAAGCAGCGCCGGCCGGCGGCAGCTATTCGACCGCATACCAGATGATGGTCATCCCGGCCAGCGCCGAGTCAGTCACGCTCAGCTTCTGGTATCGGCCCGGCAGCCAGGGAACGGCCGGTGACTGGCAACGCAGCCTGCTCTTGAACGCCGACTACACCTACCTGGCAACCCTGATGCACGGCCTGGAGAACAGCGCAGAGTGGCGGCCCCAATCCTTCGACTTGACGCCCTATCGCGACCGCACCGTGGTGCTCTACTTCGAGGTATACAACGACGACATCGCCAGCAGTCCTCTGGCGTGGCTGTACCTGGATGATGTGAGCGTGCAGGCGTGCGCGGGCGCGTCGCCGACGCCGACCGTGACGCCCACCGGGACATCCACGTCCACGCCGACCTTAACCTCAACCTCGACCTTAACCTCAACGGGAACGCCGACCGCCACGCGGCCTGTCTGCCGCGAGCTGGCAAGCAACGGTGGGTTCGAGACAGACGCCGCGTGGGTCTTCCCGCTCACCGCCAGCCAGGCAGGCTACACCTCAGCCGAGGCCCATTCGGGTGTGCGCGCGCTGCGCCTGGGGCTGCCGCGGGCCAGCACCGACAGCGCCGTCGAGCTCCCGGAGATCCAGCCAGCCGCTCCATCTGCTGCTGCCACGCCGAGCTATTCGAGCGCCTATGCGGCAGTCGCCATCCCGGCCGATGCCGAGAGCGCCAACCTGTCGTTCTGGTACAGGCCCGCCGCGCAATCGCTGACCGGCGGCGATCTGCAGCTCGTGTTGCTGCTCGACCCGTTCACCTTCGCCATTCGAGAGACGCTGCACCGCAGGCAGGAGCAGGCAGACCGCTGGTTGCCGGCGGCCCATGACCTGACGCGCTACCGCGGCCAAAACCTGCTGCTCTATTTCAGCGTCTACAACGACAACATCGTCAGCGGCCCGGCAGCGTGGATGTTCGTGGATGACGTCAGCCTGCTGGCCTGCGCCGGTCCGACCCCCGCGCCTCTGCGCCG
>VGOD01000293.1 GCA_016876015.1 Chloroflexota bacterium | reverse complement strand
GACCTGAAGCAGCATGGCGCCTTTGAGCACGAATTGATCGGCATAGGCTGACTGAGCCAGACGATAGAGGAATCGCTCTACCGTGAAACGCGCCAGGAGGAGATTGAAATCAATCCCGCGGGCCTTGCTCTGGTTAAGCAGGCGTTGATGCATGGACGCAGCCAGATTAGGAAGGTGGGCGGTCATTGGATCAGCGCCTCGATGTATGGTTGCATCACGCGCTGCACACGATTTATGGCGGCATACTCGTTCAGCTCAACCAGTGTGAACCGGCGCTGCTGCCAGGCGTCGGTCAGCGCCTCCAGTGCGACATCCAGCCCGATCTGGTTGCGGTGTTTGAAGCAGTCGGCGACCGTCTTGGCAACGGAGTAGACTCGCACCTCCTGGCTTTCGACAGTGTGGCGCTCGATGCCGGATGAAAAAGAAAGCCCCGAGGAATAGACGACGCGCAGGGGTGGATAGCTCAGTCGCGGACGCCATACACCTCGCTCCAGTGCAATCCACACTTCGAGCGGAGACTGCACGCCGAGAGCGTGAAACTGGAGGGCTGAAAGCAGACACACCACGGCCGAAGGGGCGACCGTGGCCACCAGCGCCAGCGTATGATGTTCGGTCACGTCGCCGCCGGTCAGGCGATAGCGGCCGCGCGCGACTCGTTCCAGGAGTCCCGCAGCGGCCAGGCGCGGCAGCCAACCCCGGTGAATACCGTGAGCAGTTGCATCGGACGCGCTGATGATGCCCTGATCGCGGGCAAGCTTAAGAAGCTGCTGAGCGGCAGCAGAACGGATCATGTAACAAATTCTATGCAACTATGGACAACTGTCAAGGTTCTGTCGCGAGCTTTACGGCATGCTGGCAATCGTCAACCGGAGAGACGACGAGGCTGTCCACGGGGTTCCCCGCAACCAGAGGGCTGCCTTTGGCGGCATGTGCGAAGCGTGCTATAGTATCATCATGACACCCATGATCTGGCTGGCGCTGAGCGTCATTGTAATCACCCTGATCGGCGTCGTGATCGGTCGCTTTCCGCGACTGCACATGAACCGGGCGACGATCGCCCTGGTCGGCGCGACCCTGCTGGCCGCGCTGGGCGCGATCCCGCTGGACGCGGCCTACGCGGCCCTGGACATGGACACCCTGGTGTTGCTCTTCGCGATGATGGTCATCAACGTCAACCTGCGGCTGGCTGGCTTCTTCCGGCTGGTGGGCAGCGAGGTGATCTGCCTGGCGCGCACCCCGCGGCAACTGCTGGCGCTCATCGTCGTCTCATCGGGCGTGCTCTCGGCGATCTTCTTGAATGACACCGTGGTTCTGATGTTGACGCCGCTGGTGTTGGATATCGCGCTGGCGCTGCAGCGCAACCCCATCCCCTATCTGATTGGCCTGGCGACCGCGGCCAACATCGGCTCGGCCGCCACCATCGTCGGCAACCCGCAAAACATGATCATCGGCGTCAGTTCGCAAATCCCGTTCACCACATTCACGGGTCGTCTGGCGCCGGCGTCGCTGGTCGGCCTGGCTGTGGCCTGGGGAGTGGTGACGCTGGTGTATCGGGAGGAGTTCGCCGCCGGCCGTTTCCCTGCCGGCGCTGGACTGCCCCGCGAGGTCATCTACCGGCCGCTGCTGCACAAGGGGATGTTGGCGTCTGCGATCATGCTGGTCGCGTTCGTAGCGGGCGCGCCGATTCCCCTGGCCGCGTTGGTCGCGGCCGCCCTGTTGCTCGTGACCCGCCGCATCAAGCCGCAGCGGGTCTTCAACGAGGTGGACTTCACACTGCTCGTCTTCTTTGCCGGCCTGTTCATCGTGACCGGCACGATCCAGACCACCGGCCTGAGCGAGCGCCTGTTTGCCGTGAGCCGGCCGTGGGCCGAGCAAGGCGTGGCCTCGCTGACGATTGTTGCGGCAGCGTTGAGCAACCTGGTATCCAACGTGCCGGCTGTGCTGCTCTTTCGCCCCCTCGTGCCCCAACTGGCCGACCCGCAGGCCGCGTGGCTGACATTGGCCATGGCGACCACCTTTGCCGGCAACCTGACCCTACTGGGGTCGGTGGCCAACTTGATCGTCGCGGAAATCGCCAAGGCGCGCGGGGTACATCTCTCGTTCTCGGAATACCTGAAGGCCGGCGCGCCGATCACGTTGATCAGCCTGATCGTCGGCGTTGTGTGGCTGATTGTGGCGCTGTAGAGGCTGTTCGGCGTCCTGGCGGGCGCAAGGCCCGCTGCTACGAGTCATTCCCATAGGCTCCTGGCCGAGGGAGGCGAGCCATGTGGCAGAGATTGTTCACCTCACCCGATGCGGATTCGGCGTTCGTCGCATCCGCCCGCGAGCTGCTGCTGGCTACCACACGCCGCCTGATCTGGGTCACGGCGGCGTTGGGCAGCGCGGGGGTGTTCCTGTTGGTCGTCAAGCCGCCGGCGCAGGCAGACCAAACCACGCTGCCGATCGTGACCGCGGCCATCGTGGCTTGCTGGTTGGCTATCCGGCTATCTGCCAGGCAGCTCCTGGCGGCCCAGGCGCTCTGGCTCGTCGCGCTGATCGGGCTGGCTTTGCTCGCGATTCACCTGCTGGGCGACCCGATGGTCGGCTTCCTGTTGGCGTTCCTGCCGCTGCTTGCCGTTTTAGTCTTGGGCTGGCCGGCCGGGGTGATCGGCGTCGGGATCGTGGCGGGTCTGGCCTGGGCGCTCACAACGGGGCGGCTCGCGTCGCCATTGCCCATCGAGTACGGTCTGGGCATCATCGCAGGCGCAGTGATCGCGGGGGGTCTCGGCTGGGGCGCGACGCGCACGATGTTCACCATCACGCGGTGGGCCATTGATGGCTACCGCCGCGCCGAGGCGGAGATCGAGCAAGCGCGTGCGCAGCGGATGGAGTTCCAACAGGTGCAGGAGGATCTGCTCCAGGCCAACCGCGAGCTGGCGCGGCTTTCGGACCGGCTCAAAGCCATGTATCAAGTGGCCGAAGAGGCGCGCCGCGCCAAAGAAGAATTCGTCGCCAACGTCAGCCACGAGCTGCGCACGCCGCTCAACATGATCATCGGCTTTGCCGAGATGATCACCGACTCGCCGCACGTCTACGGCGGCGAGTTGCCGCCCGCGCTGGTGGCCGACATCACCGCCATCCAACGCAACAGCCAACACCTGGCCCGCCTGGTAGACGATGTGCTCGATCTGAGCCAGGTGGAAGCCGGCAAGATGGTTTTGACCAAAGAGTGGACCTCTCTGAGCGAGCTGATCGCGGCGGCTGCGTTGGCCGTGCGGCCGCTTTATGAATCGAAAGGTCTCTACCTGCACACCGAGACGCCGGCCGATCTGCCGGCGGTCTTCTGCGACGCCACCCGCATCCGGCAGGTGGCGCTGAACCTCCTGAGTAACGCCGGCCGCTTCACCCAGGAAGGCGGCGTCGTGGTGCGCACGCAACTCAGCGGCGCAGAAGTAGTAGTCAGCGTCACCGACACCGGGCCAGGGATCGCGCCGGAGCTCCAGAAGAAGCTGTTTCAACCGTTCCAACAGCTCGACGGCTCGCTCCGTCGCACCCACGGCGGCACAGGCCTGGGGCTAACCATCAGCAAACGGTTCGTGGAGATGCACGATGGTCGCATGTGGCTGGAAAGCCCGGCCAGGCTCGCAGGGTCACTGAGCGGTGCGAACCAGGGTGGGTCGGGTACGACCTTTCATTTCGCCCTGCCGCTCGACGCGCCGGCCCTCACCCTGGGCAGCGACGCGATGCGCTGGTTCAACCCTTACCAGCCTTACGAGGCTCGTGGGCGTGAGTCGAAAGCGCCCGCGCCCCATCCGACCCCGCGTTACGTGCTATTGGAGCGCGGGGATGCGCTCTGCCGCCGCTTCCGAGAACACGCCGATCCGGCCGAGATCGTGACCGTGCACGACATCGCCGAGGCGCGCCGCGAGCTGGAACGCTCGCCCGCGCGCGCGCTGATCGTGAACACCCCGGCGTTGAGCGAGCTCCAAATCGCGGCCGGCGAACTGGCCGACCTGCCGTATCGCACGCCTGCGATCACCTGCTGGACCCCGGCCGAAGATGAAGCCACGCGTCGCCTGGGCGTCGTGCGTTACCTGGTCAAACCGATCACGCGCGAGACGCTGCTCTCCGCGCTGGAAAGCCTGGGCCGAGAGGTCGCCACGGTGCTGCTGGTGGATGATGAGCCGGACGTAGTGCGCCTCTTCTCGCGCATCATGGCGTCGGCTGAACGGCCCTATCGCGTGCTGCGCGCCAACGACGGGCAACGCGGCCTCGATCTGCTGCGCGAGCGCCGGCCTGATGTGCTGCTGCTCGACCTGATCTTGCCGGGGATGGATGGCTTCCAGGTGCTGCGCGAGAAGAACGAGGACCCCCTCGTGCGCGACATCCCCGTTATCGTCATCTCGTCCCGAGATCCGGTTGGCGAGCCGGTCGCCAGCGATTCGTTGACGGTCACGCGCAGCGGGGGCCTGTCGGTGCGCGACCTGGCGGCCTGCGTCCAGGCGATCAGCTCGGTGTTGACGCCCGCTGCGCCGTCTGGCGGTCAAGGGCTGCCAGGAACTCCGAGCGAATGATCGGTTTACGCAAGAAATCGCTGGCGCCGAGCAGCGCGGCCAGGTCTTTCTGAGCCAGGATCGTACAGACGATGATGGGGGTATCGCTGGTGAGCGGATGCTGGCGCAACCGCCCCAGGATTTCCCAGCCATCCACATGTGGCATCATCACGTCCAGCACGATTACCTGGGGTGTGATCTTGGCGGCCAACTCGAACGCCTGCTCGGGGCTCTGTGCGCCCACCAGGCGATAGCGCGAGCCCGCGGCAAATCGGCCGAGCAGTTGCAGTGCATCGGCGCTGTCATCAATCGCCAGCACAGGGATTTGTTCGAGCGCCGGCAGGGTGAGCCGGGCATCGAAGCCCCGCGCATCGGCCGCCAGGGTCAGACGACAGCCGCTCAACTCGGCCAACTGGCAGGCCATGTTGAGGTTTTCGGCCTCGTTATCCGGCGGCGGCCTGGGACCGGCAGGGTATTGGGGACACTGCACGCGCACCGTGACATCCCAACGCAGCAGATCAGCCGCCAGAGTTACCTTGCCGCCAGCCGCCCGTGGGATGACGACGCTGAGCAGATGGATCAAGACCTGGCGCAGGGCGACGGCCGACACGCCCACCTTCGGCAAGTCGCGGGCCTGCGACGAGGATAGGCAGACGTGGTACCGGGCGGCGAGCTTGCCGGCCAGGTCGAGCACGGCTGGCAAGGTCTGCGCAAGGTCCGTGGCGCTCGTGGCCGAGGCGTCTTTCAGCCACGCCAACTCCTGAAGCAATCCTGCGGAGTCGGCTGGCTGGCTGACGTGAACATTTTCTGGCCGCGCGTCAACCAGGCGGTCCGCCAGACCGAACTGCTGCCACAGCAGATCGGCCAATGCCTCGTGGGCGACGCTCTGCCAGCGGCGCAGATGGCGTGTGCCGATCCCCAGTTGGTCCGCCACCTCATTGGCGCTCAACTGCTCGACATAGCGATAGAAAAGCGGTTCATAGATCTGCCAGGCGGGGGATTGGTGCGGCTCGCCTGCGGCCGGTTTGAGCGCTGCGATGGCGTCCACCAGGATGCGCTGCAATGCAGAGGCCGCGTCGAAGCGTTCTGCGACACCGAAAAGCGCGGCGAAGGGGCTGCGCCGCAACCGCTCAGGTTCGTAGAGATGGTTCAGCGCGTCGCGCAGATACTCCAGGAATTGCTCGCGGGTCAGCATGTCCGTTTCGATGTCCGCTTTCTGTCCTATCTATAGCCGCAAACTCCGCACACGGCTCCGACCGTGTGGTATTATAAGTCACATGGGTACGGGCGACAAATGACTCTTGCTTGCCCGGGTTCTTCATCTTACCAGCAGGCTTGCCCATCTCCTCTCACTACAAGCCAGCAAGCAGCCAGACGAGGCATCAGTTCTCTCATCCTACTCTCAGTCTTCAGCAAGGAGGCAGTATGGAAAGCAATGGTATCACCAGGCGTCACTTTCTGAAAGCGGCTGCGGTCGCGTCCACCGGTGCGCTGCTGGCCGCATGTGCGCCGCAGCCTGCGCCTACAACGGCGCCGGCCAAGAGCGAGCCCAAGCCGGCCAGCCCGACACAGGCGCCGGCCGCGAAGGCGCCCGTCACGGTCAGGCTCTGGGTGGCCTGGGGCAACATGAACAAGCTGTTCCAGGACGACGTGTGGTCGAAGATGCCCGAATTCCAGGACATCTGCAAGGGCATCACCATCGAGTACAAGGGCAACACGGGCGACGCGCCGGTCACGACAGCCC
>VGOD01000292.1 GCA_016876015.1 Chloroflexota bacterium | reverse complement strand
CTGGGACAGCAAGATCCCGCAGGCTGTGAAAGACAAGATCAAGCAAGCCACCGAGGATCTGAAGGGTGGCAAGCTGGCGACCGGCTATAAGCCGTGAAACGTGAGACGTCAAGCGTGAAACGTGAGACGTCAAGCGTGAAACGTGAGACGTCAAACGTGAAACGTGAGACGTCAAGCGTGAAACGTGAGACGTCAAGCGTGAAACGTGAAACGTGAAGCGTGAAGCGTGAGGGGTGCTGTGTTCCAGGAATGGGGTGCAGCACCCTTTGTTGTAATGCGTCTTGTAGCTATTTGGTCTTGTAGTCTTCCGCTCTGGCCGGTCTCCGACCGAGCCAGTTCAGGTGACTGCCCGACCAATAGACTACCCGACCAGGTGACCACCATGACTTCAGTGCTCCAGGCGACAGGCATTACCAAGCGGTTTCCCGGCGTGATCGCCAACAGCCGCGTGGACTTCACGCTGGAGCAGGGCGAGATCCATGCCCTGTTGGGCGAGAACGGCGCGGGCAAGTCCACGCTGATGAACATCCTGTATGGTCTATATCAGCCGGACGAGGGGCAGGTCGCGATCAACGGCCAGCCAGTCACCATCGCCAGTCCGCACGATGCGATCGCCCGCGGCATCGGCATGGTGCATCAGCACTTCATGCTTGTGTCCCCGCTGACCGTCACCGAGAATATCATGTTGGGCCAGGAATCGGTGGCGCCGCTGACAAAGGCGCTGGGCGAGCTGGCCGTGCTCGACCGGCGCAGCGCGGCGGCCCGCATTCGCGAGCTGAGCCAGCGATACGGCCTGGCGGTGGACCCCGCTGCCATCGTCGGCGATTTGCCCGTGGGCGCGCAGCAGCGCGTGGAAATCATCAAGGCGCTCTATCGCCAGGCTGACATCCTGATCCTGGATGAGCCGACCGCGGTGCTGACGCCCCAAGAGGCTGACGAGCTATTCGTCATCATGCGGGGCATGGTCGAACAGGGCCGCTCCATCGTCTTCATCACGCACAAGCTGCGCGAGGTGTTCGCGGTGGCCGACCGCATCAGCGTGATGCGCGACGGCCGCATGGTAGGCACGATTCGGCCGGCCGAGGCGACGCGCGAGCTGCTGGCCGAGATGATGGTGGGCCGCAAGGTGATCTTGCAGGTTGACAAAGCCGCCGCCCAGCCAGGCGCGGCCGTGCTGGAGGTGGAGGATTTGCACGTCATGGACGACCGCCAGCACATGACGGTGGCTGGCGTCTCGCTGACGGTGCGCGCCGGCGAAATCCTCGGGGTTGCGGGCGTGCAGGGCAATGGCCAGACAGAACTGACCGAGGCGCTCACCGGCTTGCGCCGCGTGGCGGCCGGCCGCGTGATCCTGAAGGGGGCGGATACCACGCATGTCCCCCCCCGCCAGCTGGTGGAAGCCGGGGCTTCGCACGTGCCCGAAGACCGCCATAAGCACGGTCTGGTGCTCGCGTTTCCCGTGCGCGACAATCTGGTGCTGTGCAGCTATTATCAGCCGCCCCTGGCGCAGGGCGTCAGACTGAACTATGCGGCCATTGCGGCGCGGGCCGCTGACTTGGTGCGCCAGTTCGATGTCCGCACGCCTGGCATCGGGACCAGCGCGGGGAGCTTGTCCGGCGGCAACCAGCAGAAAGTGATCGTGGCGCGGGAGCTCTCGCGGATCAGCGAGGCAGGCGCCAACGGTCATGCGCCCCTGCTCATCGCCAACCAGCCCACCCGCGGGCTGGATGTCGGCAGCATCGAGTTCATCCATCGCCGCATCGTCGAAGCGCGCGACCAGGGCGCGGCCGTGCTCTTGATCAGCGCCGAGCTCGACGAGATCATGAGCTTGTCCGATCGCATCGCAGTGATGTACAAAGGCCACATCCTCGACACGGTGGATGCCAGGACCGCGACGCGCGAGCAGGTGGGCCTGTTGATGGCCGGCGTGACTACGGAGGCTGCTCATGGCTGATCTTGCGCCGGATACAAACCCGAAGACTGTGGCGTCATCTCGCCAGGAACGCTCCGTTGCCTCGTCGCTGGCGGCGCGATTAGGCAATCTGCTGAGCATGCCCGCGTTGGCATTGCTCAGCGCCTTTGTCCTGGGCGCGGTGGTGATCTGGGTCACCAGCGGGCAGTTCGTGACGGTGTTGGAGGCGTATAGCGGCCTGGTACGCGGTGCGTTCATCAAGCAGCGCGGCTTCTCCGAGTCGCTGGTCGCGATGGTGCCTTACGTTTTCCTCAGCCTGGCAGTGGCCCTGGGATTCAAGGCTGGCCTCTTCAACATCGGCGTCGAGGGCCAATTCTACGTCGGGGCCATCAGCGCGGCCTGGGCCGGCCAGGCGCTCGCCGGCCTACCTGCGATCGTCCATCTGCCGCTGGCGTTGCTGGCAGGCGCGGTCGGCGGCGCGATCTGGGCCGGCATTCCAGGCTATCTGAAAGCCCGCACCGGCGCGCATGAGGTGATCAGCACCATGATGATGAACTACGTGGCGTTCCGCCTGGCCGAGTTCGTCGTCAGCGGTCCGCTGCGGGATAGAAACGCCACGGCCGTGCAAACTCCGCGCATCTCGCGCGCGGCAGAGCTATGGTCGCTATGGGATATCCCCAACCGGCTCGCCGAGCCGCTCAATGCGTTGGGCGTGGCGCTCCTGTTCGGCTTCCTGGCGTGGATCATCACGCGGGCGGTGCGCGGGAGACGGGAGATTGCAAACAGCAAATTGCAAATGGCGGATGGCAGATCGCAAACTGCAAATGGCAAATGGCAAATGGCAGATGGCGGCTCGCAGACCAACAGCGCGCAAGACGCACTACGGAATACGGAGTACGCACTACGCACTACGCACTACGCTCCACTCATCATCGCCATCCTCGTCGCCGTGCTTTCTTTCGCTGCCCTCCCCCCCCTCACGCGACTTGGGTGGCCCTTTGCCGACCAGTATGACCGGCTGCACATCGGTATCTTCCTGGCGGTTCTGGCGGCCGTAGGGGTCTGGTGGCTGCTGTGGAAGACCACGATAGGCTTCGAGCTGCGCATGGTGGGCGCGAACCCGAACGCCGCGCGCTACGCGGGCGTGAATATCACACGCAACATTGTGCTCGGGCTGGCGCTTTCGGGCGCACTGGCCGGGGTCGCCGGCACCGTTGAGGTGCTGGGGGTTTCGATCTGTCGCTGCCTGCCCCTCTTCTTTTCCAGCGGTTATGGCTTCGACAGCATCGCCATCGCTTTGCTGGGCCGCAACAACCCGTTCGGCATCCTGGCGTCATCGTTTCTCTTTGGCGCCATGCGCAATGGCGCTGATCTCATGGAGCTGAATTCCGGTGTCTCCAAGTACGTGATTTCCCTGATCCAGGCGTTGGTGCTGCTCTTTGTGGCTGCGCCGGCCGTGGTGCGCTGGATCTACCGCATGAGAGCTCCGCGGCAGGCCGAAGAGGAAGCGCCGCTGACGCGCGGCTGGGGAGGGTGAGCCATGACCGCCACGACCAAGACTCTAGCGAGACGAACAGCGGCCAGCCGCAGCGGATCGTGGGCGACAGTGCTCATCAGCGCGTTTGGCCTGGCAGCGGCCTGGTGGTTGCTGAACCTGGTCATTGGGGGCAAGTGCGATGGCGCATGTGTGGTCGGCACGCTGGCGCAGATGCTGCGCGTGGCCACGCCCATCGCGTTTGCAGCGTTCTGCGGCGTGGTCTGCGAGCGGGCCGGGGTGGTAGACATCGGCATCGAGGGAAAGATGCTGATGGCCGCCATGACGGCCTATGCGGTCAACCTGTTCGCCTTTCAGATTCTCAAGGACGGCCTGGGGCCAGAGGCGGCCGGTAACCTGAGCCGTTGGCTGGCGGTCCTGGCTGGCGCTTTGTCTGCGCTGATCCTGGCTGCGCTGCACGCCGTGGTTTCCATCCGTTTTCGGGCGGATCAGATCATCAGCGGCACGGTCATCAACATCCTGGCGATCGGAGTGACCGGCTACTTCTACCGGCAGTTCCTGGCCGAGAACCTGCCGGCTGGGCCGGGCACTTTCCCCATCGCGACGGTCCCGCTGCTGTCACAAATCCCGGTGATCGGGCCGATCATCTTCCAACAGAAGCCGCTGACGTATATCATGCTGCTGACCGCGTGCGCCATTCAACTTGTGCTCTTCTCAACTCGTTGGGGCCTGCGGACGCGTGCCGTGGGCGAGCATCCGCGCGCAGCCGATACGCTGGGGATCAATGTGTTTCGCGTGCGCTACGTCAATGTGCTCACGGGCGGGCTGATCGCCGGTCTGGGCGGCGCCTGGTTCACGCTGGAGGCGGTGGACGTCTTCAATCCGCTGATGACCAACGGCCTGGGCTTCATCGGCCTGGCTGCCATGATCTTCGGCAAGTGGAATCCGTTCGGCGCGCTGCTCGGCGCGCTGATCTTCGGCCTGGGCAACAGCGTCACCGCGACCATTAGCATCTTCCGGCCCGACATCCCATCGCAGATTCCCCAGATGCTGCCCTATCTGCTGACGATCATTGTGTTGACCGGCGTGGTGGGCCGCGCCGTGCCGCCGGCCGCGGACGGCCAGCCGTATGAGAAGGGGTAAGGATTGATCTGGATATCATCAGTCTTTCCCCTTTGGCTTCGTGCGTCGCGCCCCCGTCGCTCTCCGTTCCACCTCCTGCGCGGCATGTCCCAAGGCCCAGTTCAGCAAGAAGTAAACGACCGAGATGACGAACAGCGTTTCCATCGGGTTGCGGTGAAACTGGTAGAGGATTTGACCACGCCGGTAGAGCTCCAGCAGGCCGATGATCGCGCCCAACGAAGTGTCTTTGACGAGCGTGACGAACTGGGCGATCAGAGGCGGCAGCACGCGGCGGAAGGTTTGCGGCAGGATCACCAGCCGCAACGCCTGCGCGTAGGTCAACCCGAGCGAACGCGCGGCCTCCGTCTGCCCTTTGTCCAGCGAGAGGATGCCTGCGCGGATCGTTTCGGCGTTGACCACCGTGGTGTAGAGGGTGAGCGCCACGATGGCCGAGATCGTGACGTTCTGCGACTTAAGCCAGCCGATGTTCAGCCCTTCGGCCAGGCGAGAGAACTGGGTGAAGACGTAGAAGATCAGGATCAGGACCGGGAACGCGCGAATCCCTTCGATCCCCGCAATGGTCGGCCAACGCAGCCACGGCCGCGACGACAGGCGACCGAGCGCCGTGAAGGTGGCCAGCGGCAAGCTGAGCAGGATCGAGACCAGCGAGACGCCCACCGTCATCGCCAACCCCAGCCCCAGAAAACGCCAGGTGACCGGATCGGCGAACGGTCGGAAGTTGGCGATCGCGCCCCGCAGCAACTCGGCATCGCCGGCCGTCAATCCTAATGCCGGCTGCCACCCTGCCGGCAGCAAAGTCAGCAGCCCTCGCACGGGAATCATGCCGAAGACGAACGGCAGCAGCGCAATCAGCGCCAGCGCGCTGACAAACGACTGCATGTTCTCCGAGAGGCGCGCCTCTGGCCGGGACGAGCTACGCATGGCTGCCCCTCCCCGCGATCCGCAGCCGTTGCTCCGCCAGATTGACCAGCCCGGCCAGCGGCACAGTGATGATCAGATAGAGCAGGCCGGCGATCAAGAAGACGTTCGGGTAGAAATAGCGACCGGCGATGACTTCGGCTTGATACATCATCTCCTGGACCACGATAGCGCTGGCCACCGAGCTGTTCTTGACCAGCGCGATGAACACCGTGCCAAGCGGCGGCATGACCATGCGGAACACCTGCGGCAGCAGCACCAGCCGCAGCATCTGCAAGTATGACAGGCCGATCGCGCGCGCGGCCTCCACCTGCCCATGGCTGATGGATTGCAGACCGGCGCGCACCACCTCGGCCACGAAGGCCGCCGTATACACCGACAGCCCGATAACCCCCGACTCGAAGGTCGGAAAGGTGATGCCGGCCTTGGGCAGGCCGTAGTAGATGAAAGCGAAGCAGATCAGCAGGGGAATGTTGCGGAAGAACTCGACGTAGCCGGCGGCCAACACGCGCAGCGGGGCGATCGGCGACACGCGCAGCACGCCGATCAGCGTCCCAAGCGCCAGGCTGATGAGGATCGAGAGCAGCGAGAGCTTGAACGTCGTCAGCAGCCCAACGCGCAGGAGCAGGTCCCAGCTTTCAGCATTCATGAGAGATAGAGATAGAGATAGAGATAGAGAGAAGGGGTGTTTGGGCTGCTGAGGGCGCTCAAACACCCCTACTTGATCTTAACCTCAGCCTTGACCTCAGCGCCTATCCGAATTGCTGCTGAGGCCGGTCTCCGACCGAGCCGGGCACGGTCAGAGGCC
>VGOD01000291.1 GCA_016876015.1 Chloroflexota bacterium | reverse complement strand
CTGGATGCCAGCGCCGATGGCGACCACCTCGTCGGGATTGACGCCCCGGTGCGGCTCGCGGCCGAAGAACTTGCGCACCGCATCCTGCACGGCCGGCATGCGGGTCATGCCGCCCACCAGCACGACTTCGGCGACATCGCTCGGCTTGAGTTTGGCGTCAGTGAGCGCCTGCCGGCACGGCTCGATCGTGCGCTGGATCAGGTCGCCGGTGAGCTGTTCCAGCTTCGAGCGAGTGAGGTTCATCTGCAAATGCTTGGGGCCGCTGGCGTCCGCGGTGATGAACGGCAGGTTGATCTCGGTCTGCATTACCGTGGACAACTCGATCTTGGCCTTCTCTGCGGCTTCCTTGAGGCGCTGGAGCGCCATACGGTCGCTGCGCAGGTCAATCCCCTGCTCCTTCTTGAACTCGTCAGCCACCCAGTTCATGATGCGCTGGTCGAAGTCATCGCCGCCCAGGAAGGTGTCGCCGTTGGTGCTGAGCACCTGGAAGACCCCCTCGCCTACATCCAGGATCGAGATGTCGAAGGTGCCGCCGCCCAGGTCATAGACTGCGATCTTCTGGTCAATCTTCTTGTCGAGGCCATAGGCGAGCGCGCTGGCGGTCGGTTCGTTGATGATGCGCAGCACGTCCAGTCCTGCAATGCGACCGGCGTCCTTGGTGGCCTGGCGTTGGCTGTCGTTGAAATAGGCCGGCACTGTGATGACGGCTTGCGACACCGGCTCGCCCAGATAGGCCTCGGCGTCGGTCTTGATCTTCTGGAGCACCATGGCCGAAATCTCAGGGGGCGAGTACTCCTTACCGCCCAACGCTACCCACGCATCGCCGTTGGCATGCTCGACGATCTTGTAGGGCAGCACCTTGCGCGCCTTGGCGACCTCTGGATCGGTGAAGCGCCGGCCCATCAGGCGCTTGACCGAAAAGATCGTATTGTCGGGGTTGGTGATCGCCTGTCGCCGTGCAACCTGGCCCACCATCCGTTCGCCGGTCTTCGTGTTGACCGCCACGACCGACGGGAACAGTCGCGACCCTTCGGCGCTGGGGATAACAACCGGCTCACTGCCTTCCATCACGGCTACCACGGAAAAGGTGGTGCCAAGATCAATACCGACGATTTTGCTCATGTAGATGACTCCTCTGTGAAAGGGTTGCTGTCAAGGCCCATCACCCGTTCGCTTTCGCCACGCGCACCATGCTCGGCCGCAACACGCGGCCGCCCAGCCGGTAGCCGCGGGCGACTTCAGCGATGATCTGGCCGTCGGCGAACTCCGCCGAGGGCTCGTGCGTGACGGCATAGTGCAGCGATGGATCGAACGCCTGACCTGCGGCCGGAATCGCGGTCACGCCCTCGCTTTCTAACAACGCCTGAAGCTTGCGCTGAATCAGGCGAAAGCCCTCGATCCAATCGCCAGCGGTCTTGTTGGCCGGCAGGGCGGCGAAGGCGCGCTCGACGTCATCCACCACGGGCACCAGCTTTTCCAGCACGCGGGCGGCTGCGGTGGAGCGCAGCTCCTCTTGCTCACGCGCCAGGCGTTTGCGGGCATTGCTCAGCTCGGCGGTCGAGCGCCGCCACTGGTCCAGATACTCGGCGGCCTGGGTTTGGGCTTGCGCCAATTGCTCTTGAAGTTGGCCGACTGTCGGCTCTGCAGGCGGCGCGGCCCCGGCCGGGCCGGCCGCCGACTCTGTCGTCTGTCGAGCGGCTTCCTGTTCAACGTGATTCATGTGTGTTTCCGGGTTTTCCTGTATAAAACAACGGGCGCCGACGCGCGCCCAACGCTATAACTATACCTGGTGTGTGTAAGTTCTCTGCTAGAGAAGTGTTGGAGCTTTGTTAGCGATTGGCCCGAACTGGCTCGGTCGGAGACCGGCCAGAGCCGAAAATGGTCGGGCAATTGCTCAAGCCGAATCCATGATTCGGCGGGTCACAGACCCGCAGGGAGCGGCAATCGTGATCTGCTGAATCTGTTCAGGCGGGCACGGCCATCGACGTCTCGCCGTTGACGTCATACCACTCGCTCACCAGGTCGCTCATCAGCCGCGAGACGTAGCGCACGGCCCCGATGGTGCGGTCGTAGGTCATGCGCAGCGGTCCGACAACCCCCAGCAGCCCGCTGGCGCCGCCTTGCACGCCATAGCGCGACAGCACGAGACTCAGCTCTGCGAACTCCTCCCATTTGCCCTCACCGCCGATGAGCACCTGCACGGCGCCGATCTCCAGCGGCTGCGCAGCGGTCATGACGACCTTGACCAGCGACGGCCCTTCGAGCGTCTGCACCATCTGGCGGACCTGATCGCCTTCAGCGAATTCCGGTTCCGCCAGGACGTTGACCAGGCCATCGCGATACAACGACTCAGCCGCCTGGTTGTCTATCAGGTCCAACATCTGGCTCACGAGCTGGCTGATCTCCTGGCCGAGAGCCGGCAGGGCCGCCAGACGAGCGTCAATCTGGCTGCCCGTCAGACCCTTGAACCGCGCGTTGATCTCATTGGAGAGCCGGCTCAGGGCCTCTTGATCCAACGGCTGATCCAGGCTGAGCATCTGCTGTTTGACCGCTCCGCCCTGGAGCACCAGCACCAGCAAGACCAGGGTATCGCGCAGGCTGATCAGCTCGATGTGCTTGAACCTGCTCTGCTGCGTGCGCGGCGGTGTAGCCAAAGCTGCTTTGCGCGTGGTATGCGCCAGCACCGCGACCGCCAGGCGCACCCACTGATCCAATTCCAGCCGCGCCTGGTGAAACTGATGCCGGATCATATGCTGTTCGGGCAGTGGGAGCTCGGTCTCGCCCAGCAGATGCTCGACGAAATAGCGATAACCCACCTCGGTCGGCACGCGGCCCGCGGAGGTGTGCGGTTGGGTAAGATAGCCCAGCTCTACCAAGCGCGCCATTTCATTGCGGATGGTCGCCGGGCTGAGGTCCAAGCCATACCCCGTCACGAAAGCCTTCGAGCCGACCGGCTGGCCCGAGTCTACATAGGAACGGATCACCAGGCCCAAGATCGCCTGGCGCCGCGGGGTCATATCAGCAGGCATCAGTGTATCTCCCTGTTAGCACTCTCGCGCCGAGAGTGCTAACCATGCGGGGTCAATGATACCATGAAGGGGTTGGGCTGTCAAAACAGGGGGCGACCTGCCCGCGGTCAATACGCACTTTTGTCGGTGAACGCCCTGAGACCTGTGCGCAGGAGGATCTTGAAATCTAACCAGAGGGACCAGTTCTCGATATACCAGAGGTCGTACTTGGTGCGTTCGGCGATGGAGGTGTCGCCGCGCAGGCCGTTGACCTGCGCCCAGCCGGTGCAGCCGGCCTTCTCGCGGTGACGTTCCATGTAGCGGGGGATGCTCTGCCGAAACTGCTCAACATACGCCGGCTGCTCTGGCCGGGGGCCGACCAGACTCATGTCGCCCATCAGCACATTGATGAACTGCGGCCACTCATCCAAAGAGGTGCGGCGCAGGAATGCGCCGACGCGCGTGCGCCGGGGATCGTCCTTGGTGGTCCAGCCTGGCCCGTGCGCTTCGGCGTCCTGGCGCATCGAGCGGAATTTGAGCATGGGGAACGGCTTGGCGTCCAGCCCCATGCGTTCTTGCACGAAGAGCGCCGGCCCGCGGGAGTCCAACTTGATCACCAACGCGATCAGCGCCATCACCGGCGAGAAGAACAGCAGCAAGATGCTGGCGCCAACCACATCCACGATCCGCTTGAGCGTCAGTTTCCAGCCGCGCAGCGCCACGTCGCGGATGGTGAGCAGCGGCAGCCCACCCAGGTCGCTGATGGTCACTTCCGAGGCCATGATCTGAAAGACATCCGGGAAGACGCGGATGCTGACCTTCTCGCGCTCGCACGACAGAATGACGCCGACCAGTTCCTGATGGCTGGCCTCGGGCAAAGCGATGATGACCTCGCTGACCTGGTGAGCCTCGATGATGCTCGGCAAATCTTTGATCGCGCCCAGCACCGGCAACCCCATGACCTGGCCGGGCCCGCCGTTGGCATCCGCAAACCCGATGACGCGATATCCCAGGTTGGGCGCGTGTTGGATCTTTTGCAAGATCATGCGTCCCACTTCGCCCGCGCCGACGATCAACACGTGCTCCGCGGCGACCCCCCGGCGCTGCAATGACCGCAGGATGCGGCTGTGCACGAACCGGCCGAGGGTGATCGTCGCCAGCGCCACGCCCCAGGCCAGGAGCAACATCGAACGCTGGTATTCGAGCCGCTCGCGCAGCACGAACGCGATGAAAGCCACGGTCAGCAGCGTGGCGATGGAAACCCCGCCGAAGATCCGGTACACCTCGTCGGTGAGCATGGCCACGTAGCGGCGATGATAGAACTTATCGACGAAGAAGACGAGGAGCGTGTTGACCAACTGGATGGCGGCCAGGTCCAGGTAGTCGCCGAAGGGGCCGATCATGGGGCCGACGGCCGAAAGACGCGCCAGGTACGCGATGTAGAACGCCAACAAGCTCGCGCACGCGTCTGTCAGGATCAGGGTGAGGATCAACACGATCCGCGAACGTCTCATGGCGCTGCCCTCTCTGCTTTGACAAGGTTAGCCCTGGCGGGCAGGCGCAAGGCCGTGCCCCTACCCCGCTTGATGGAGAAGATGCCACCCAATACCATCATGTGATTGGTCGTGGGCCGGTCTCGACCTGTGGCCGCAGGCCGCGCAGCCGGCGACCGAGCAGATCCAACCCGCCGAAAAAGGCGACCCCGCCGCGGATCAGCCAATCCATCCAGAACGGCGTCGTCAGCCGGTAGTGCTTCTCGTAGAAGATAATGAGCGCCCGGTAGAATTCCACCCGCGCGCGATAGGAATGCCGGCTGGCGGCCTCTTTGATGTGCGTCACGATCACCTGCGGGTTGTACCACACCTGCCAGCCTGCATCGGTGATCCGTTTGGCCCAGTCCAGGTCTTCGCCGTACATGAAGAAGGTCTCGTCGAGCAGCCCGGCCTGCACGATCGCTTCACGGCGCACCAGCATGAACGCGCCGACGATCGCATCCACCTGGGTCACTTCGTCGGGGTCGAGATAGGTCAAACCATAGCGGCCGAACCGCCGGCTGCGCGGGAAGAGCCTATCTAGCTTCATCAGATGCCACAAGGAGCTCTCTGGCGTCGGAAAGGACCGCCGGCAAGCCTTGTCCAGCGAGCCGTCCAGCCGCACCAGCTTCGGCCCGGCCACGCCTGCCTGGGGATGCGCCTCCATGAACGCCAGCATCTCGGCCAGGGCGGCTGGCGGCAGCACGGTGTCGGGGTTGAGCAACAGCGCGTAGCGCGGCGCGTCGCCCCCCGCCGCAGCATCGCCATATCCGAAATAGCGCAGCCCCTGGTTGTTGGCCTGCGGATAGCCGGCGTTGGTCGCGTTGGCGAGCAGGCGCGCCTGGGGGAACTCGGCCCGCGTCATGGCGACGCTGTCATCGGCCGAGGCGTTGTCCACGACGCAGACCGCCAGCGATAAGCCGCCCAGGTCGCTCGCAAAGATCGAGCGCAAGCAATCAGCCAGCAGGGCCGACGTGTTGTAGTTGACGATAACGATGGCCAGATCGAGGGGTACACTCGGCGTTTGGTTCATAGGCAGGCTCTATTATACACAGAGGACCGATCAGGGTCAATTGCTCTCACAAGGAACTCATGATACAATGCGCCACACTTGATTGGGTGGACGATCTCGAACGGTCTGATGTTCCCGGTTTCGGTTCCCGAAAGCGAGGAGCCCGCGCTATGAGAACAGGGCATGTGATCGCGACCCTGGGGCTGGCGATGTGGATCGGCGCGGCGCTGTGGCTGGCGCCTGCGCCTGCACATGCCCAGGGCGGCTGCACCGAGTTGGCGACGAACGGCGGCTTCGAGACCAGCGGCGGCTGGGTGCTCGGCAGCGCGCCGCTTGTCCCGCAATATGTCACCTACGCCAAACACAGCGGCGACCGCTCCCTGGCGCTCGGCATCACCAAGGGCGGCAATGCACGCAGTTTCTCGTCGGCCCGGCAAGGGGTAACGATACCGACCGTCGCGAGCAAGGTCACATTGTCGTTTTGGGTCTACACCATGGCTACCGGCGCGCCGACCACCGACTACATGGAGTTCGCCCTGCTCGCATCGGACGGGAAAACGGTGCTGGATAAGCCGTGGCACTCTCGCAACGACAGCCGGATGTGGAACCAGATGACGTTCGACCTGTCGGCCTGGCGTGGACGCACGATCCAGCTCTACTTCAACGTCTACAACGACGGCGCAGGGGGCGCGGCCGGCATGTTCCTGGATGATGTCTCGCTGATCGCCTGTCCGGCGACGACATCCACCGCGCCAGA